>JBCBNT010000024.1:0-37735 GCA_039821685.1 Planctomycetota bacterium
GTCATCGACTTCTACTTCAGCCGCGTCTACGACCAGTCGGGCCTCGAAGCCATCAACGCCCTCGCCGACCGCTACGAAAAACTCGGCAAGCGCCTCCATCTCAGGCACCTCAGCGACGACTGCCGCAAACTGCTCGACAAAGCCGGCGAGCTGGTCGAAGTCAACATCAGCGAAGATCCGCACTACCACGTGGCGACCGAGCGGGCGAGCGAATGAGTGACTAGGACACGCGCCGCGAGTCACACCTACCACTGCGACCGTGGTACAATTCCATTCAGTCGCCGAACACTTGATCCATGCGCTCTCGGTCGCAGTCAAGCAGCCAATCTGAATACTCGTCATAGAGGTCCTGCGACTCCCGACGAGAAGTCGACACAACATCCATGCCCCGGTCGTCGTACGGATGAATCAGCACGTCACAGTCTTCGCTAGCAAGGTAGAAGTCACAGTGTGCACTCGGAAACACTCTAAAGTCAACCGAAAGAGCGGGCCATAGTACCCGATGGACATGATCACGCGGAATCATCGTCGCCCCAACCCATGTGTAAGCCTGCTCCTTGCTCCTAGGGGGTATCACAGCGATCTCGAACGCCTCAACTTGAGGTAGGCCGTACTCGGCAAAGGCGAGCGCCATACGCTTCCGCTGCTTCGATGGCATCGACTTTCGACCGAGCCATGTCGCGACACCAAGTTGTGCCTGCTCAGAATCGCCCAAGGCAGCATCGACGATCAGCTTGGCCCGGCGCATCGCGGATTCGAACATCTCGATCCAATGCTCACCACGTCCGAGCTCAAAGCGAAGAGCATACTCGTGCGAATAGAAAAGCGGTACTTGCCACCACGTTGATCCAAAACGTGACGCCATTCTGTCAAGAGCCGAAGCTGTATTCATGCTGAGACAGCCATTTAACGGTTAAACATTGGGACTCTTGCGACACATCTATAACACAGGTGAACAACCTATCAATCTGACTCACTGATGGCGACAAGCATTTGGGTGTCGTGTAACTCTACTCCCTCCCCACCCCCGGAAACACCACCGGGCTCCGCCACCCGTCCGTGTCGTACGCCCGCACGCCGAAGAACCAGTTGTCCTTGATCAGATCAACCGTCGCCTCGTTCACGTTGCCCACATCCCGCTCGTGCTCCGAGTCGCCCGCGTCCGTACCCTGCCACATCCGGCTCCGGGCTGGCTTCCCAACGGCGGGTTGCCCACATCACCGAGCCGTCTCCAGCGATCGTTCTGTATCATACATGATCCACCTTGGAGCCCACGCCATGCCCACCACCACCCCCGAGCACGACCAACGCATTGCTGAGATGACTTTCAGCTCCGTCTATCCCCACTACGTCACCAAGGTTGAGAAGAAAGGACGCACCAAGGACGAACTGCACGAAGTCATCCGCTGGCTCACCGGCTACACCGAGAAGCAGCTCGCCAAATACATCGAGGGCACCGCTACCTTTGAGCAGTTCTTTGCGAAGGCCAAGCTCAACCCCAACTCCCAGCTCATCACCGGCGTCATCTGCGGCTACCGCGTCGAAGACATCGAAACCCCGCTCACCCGGAAGGTCCGCTACCTCGACAAGCTCATTGACGAACTCGCCAAGGGCAAGGCCATGGAGAAAATCCTCCGCAGCTAGGACAGCTACTTCCTCCCCACCCCCGGAAACACCACCACGCTCCGCCACCCGTCCGCATCGTACGCCCGCACCCCGAAAAACCAGTTGTCCTTGCTCAGGTCAACCGTCGCCTCGGTCACGTTGCCCACATCCCGCGCGTGCTCCCAGTCGCCCGCGTCGGTCGCCCGCCACACCACCTCGTACCCAGCCACATCCGGCTCCGGGCTCGCCTCCCACCGCAGCGTCGTGTCGTTCGTGAGCTCCGCCACGATCACCCGCGCGTTGCCGGGACCGCTCGGCGCGTTCGCCAGATGCGCCAGCGTCACCGCGTTCAAAAGCGTCACCCCGGCCAAGTACTTCGCGTCGATGTACTCGACCAAGTCACCATACTGCCGCCCGCTCTCGTTCCGCACATCCTGATGCTGCCGGTCGTAATCCTCGTACACCTCGGTCAGCCGCACCGCCGGATAGCCGACCTCATTGAAAGCAGTATGGTCACCACCCCGCAGAAACCGGTCGGGACGATAGATCAGCATTGGCTTCACGGGCAGTTCATGGGCGTCCGCAACCTCCGCCATGAACCGAGCGACCTGTCGCGACGCCGAGTCCCCCTCGCTCGCCACTGATCTCATCGTCCGCAGCGCCCGCTCCGCCCGCCCGGGCTCGGCCAGCAGTCTCAGCGGCAACCCCTCACTAAACACCCGCACGCGGTCCCCGGCCATCCTGCCGCCCGGCCCTGTCGGATCACCGATCACGTCGTTGCTCAAGACCGCCCGCACATCCAGCCCCGCCTCCACAGCAGCTGCCGCGTGCTTGCGCGCCCCATACAACCCCTGCTCCTCCCCCGCCACCGGCATCAGCACCACCGTCGCATCCAGCCGCTCACGCATCAGAAGCCGCGCCAGCTCCAGACAGGCGGCCGTCCCGCTCGCGTCGTCGTTCGCCCCCGGCGCATCAATGTCAGCATCGTTCACATCGCTCGCACGCGAGTCATAATGCGCAATCACGTAGTACAGCCGCCCCCGCGCCTCAGCCATCGCCCCGGGGATGGTGCACACCACGTTCACCACGTCGACATCCCGCGCGATCCGCCGACCGTCCGCCTCGACCACATGCGTATCGAACCCGACTGTCACATCGCCGCGACCGGCCTCCGCCGCGATCCGCTCGAACTCCGCTTTCAGCCATCGCCTCGCAGCCCCGATCCCGCGATCATCGCTCTCGGTCTCGCTCAGCGTGTGACGAGTGCCAAAGCCCGCCAGCGTCCGCACATCCCCCACCAGCCGCTCGCCCGACACGCCTGCCTGCAGCCGATCCACCACCGCCTCCGGCGGCTCGGCCCAACTCAGATCGACACTCAAACCCACGCTCGCCGCGACCACCGACATCATCATCATGCTCATCCCGCGAGCATACCAGAGCAAAACCGAGCCGCGCGCGTAAGCACGAGGGCACACATACCCTCACGCATGATCACAAGACACCCCGGCGCGATCCTCCGAGACCTCTGCACCAAAGGCCCCGTCGCCGCCCCCGGCGCCTACAACGGCCTCACTGCACGCGAAGTCGCCCGCGCCGGCTTCACCGCCACGTATCTCTCTGGCGGCGCGCTCTCCGCATCCTCAGGCGTCCCAGACATCGGCGTCCTCACCCTCGATACGTTCGCCGAGCGCGTCCGCGAGGTCGCCCAGCACTCGGGCCTGCCCGTCATCGCCGACGCCGACACCGGCTTCGGCGAAGAAGAAATGGTCCGACGAACCGTCATCGAGTACAACCACGCCGGCGCAGCAGCATGCCACATCGAAGACCAGGTCTTCCCCAAACGCTGCGGCCACCTCGCCGGCAAACAACTCATCCCGGTCGATCACTGCGTCGACAAAGTCAAGTGGGCCGCCCAGGCCAGCAACGACTGCGCGGGCGGCGACTTCATCATCTGCGCACGCACCGACGCCCGATCCGTCGAAGGCATGAGCGCCGCCATCGAACGAGCACACGCCTACACCGAAGCCGGCGCCACCATGCTCTTCCCCGAAGGACTCCACTCCGAAGACGAGTTCGCCGAGTTCGCTACCGCCATCAACAAGCTCACCGACTCCACGCCCCTCCTGCTCGCCAACATGACCGAGTTCGGCAAAACCCCACACATCCCGCTCGACCGTTTCGGCCAGCTCGGCTACCACGTCGTCATCTACCCCGTTTCCACCCTCCGCATCGCGCAGTTCGCCATCGCGGCCTTCCTCCGCGACCTGAAAGCCACCGGCACCGCCGCCGCGTGGGAAGACCGAATGCAGACCCGCACAGACCTTTACGAACTCCTCGGCTACGACCCGTCCTCCACCGGCTACCACTTCCCAGCCGGCTGATTCCGACACCGCCGGCCTGTATACAGTCCTGCCCTTCGGCAACACAACGCCAGAAAAGGAGCAGCACGCATGGCAACCACCAAGCCCGCCGGCCTCGAGGGCATCGTCGCCGGCGACACCGAGATCTGCTCCGTCGCCCAAGGCGACCTCATCTACCGCGGCTACCAGATCGACGACCTCGCCGAAAACGCCACCTTCGAAGAAGTCGCCTACCTCCTGCTCGAAGGCCACAAGCCCGACGCCAACCAGCTCCGCTTCTTCAAAGACGAGCTCATCGCCAACCGCGCCCTGCCCCCGCAGGCCATCGACACCCTCAAGACCTGCGCCCCCATGCTCAAGCAGGGCACCGCCGTCCCCATGGACGTCCTCCGCTCAACCCTCTCCGTCATCGGCCACACCGACCGAGACTGCCAGAGCAACACCCCCGAGGCCAACCTCGCCAAGGCCAAACGCATCACCGCCAAGATCCCCACCATCATCGGACACATGCAGAACCTCATCGACGGCCGCGACCTCATCGGCGTCGACACCGGCGGCGACGCCAATCTCTCACACGCCGCCAACCTCCTCTACATGATGACCGGCGAGCGCCCAACACCCGAGGCTGAGAAGGTCATCGATGTCTCGCTCACCCTCTACGCCGAGCACGACTACAACGCAAGCACGTTCACAAGCCGCGTCATCGCCGCAACCCTCTCCGACATGCACGGCGCACTCACCGGCGCCATCGCCGCACTCAAGGGCCCCCTCCACGGCGGCGCGAACGAAGCAGCCATGATCATGCTCGGCGAGATCACCGACCACGTCAACAACGGCGGCGACATCACCCAGTGGATGCACAACGCCTTCGAAACCAAGAAGAAGCTCATGGGCTTCGGCCACCGCGTCTATAAAAACGGCGACCACCGAGCACCCATCCTCCACGCCCTGGGCCGGAAGGTCGCCGAGCAGAAGGGCGGCGAGTTCATCAAGCTCTTCGAAACCGCCGAAGCCGTCCAGCAAATCATGCTCGACGAGAAGAACATCCACCCAAACGTCGACTACCCCTGCGGCATGACGTATTACACCCTCGGCATCCCCGTGCCGCAATACACACCCATCTTCGTCGCAAGCCGAGTCACCGGCTGGGCCGCCCACGTCATGGAACAGCATGCCAACAACCGCCTCATCCGCCCGGTCTCCAACTACACCGGCCCGGCCACCATGAAGTGGAAAAACAGCTGATCGTGATCTCGCACGCTTAGGAGCCAGATATGTGTGAACCAAGCCCGAGATGCCTCATGCTCCGCGCGAGACTCCTAGCGAGGCTCGCTATCGGCCTTGCCGTTCATGCGTCAATTTCAGCGGCACAAGAGTCCCAATCGACCGCACCGCCTATCACCCTCGATACTCAGCTCATACCCCCGGTCAGCGTCACCGGTGCCCCGGCCGAACTCCTCCCGCAGCCGCAGACACTCCGCGAGCGCATGGCCGAAGCCGACGTCCCGGGCCTCAGCATCGCCGTCGTCATTGACGGCCAGATCGCATGGGCCCAGGGCTTCGGACTCGCCAACGTTGAGCGGCAAAGCCCCGTCACCGAAACCACTCTCTTTCAAGCCGCTTCAATCAGCAAGCCGGTCGCCGCCGTGGGTGCGCTCCGGCTTGCCGAACTCGGCGTTATCGACCTCGACGCAAACGTCGACTCCATCCTCACGTCCTGGACCATCCCTGCCCATACCATCGAAGGTGAATGGGACCAGCAAGCAGATCCCGTCACCATCCGCAACCTGCTCAGTCACGATGCGGGCACAACAGTCCGCGGCTTTCCGGGTTACGAACGCGATCAGCGCATCCCGACAACCGTTGAAGTTCTCGAGGGACAAGGCAACACCGCACCAGTCCTCGTGGAAGCACGACCGAACTCACGCCATCAGTACTCCGGCGGCGGCTACACCATCGCCCAACTCACCATGGTCGATGCCGCCAACGAGTTCGACGACTTTCCGTCGCTCATGTCCGCCCTTGTGTTGAACCCGCTCGGTATGAATGATTCAACCTTTGTCCAGCCGTTGCCGAACACCCTCTACGATCGTGCCTCGACCGGCTACCAGTTCGACGGCTCTCCGATCAACGGCAACTGGGTCGTGCATCCCGAGATGGCGGCGGCTGGTCTTTGGACGACCCCCTCTGATCTCGCTCGCTTGTTCATCAGCCTGCAACAGGGCATGGCCGGCCAGGACGGCCCGGTCCTCGCCGCTGACTCCGTCGCGCAGATGCTCCGCTTCGAGGGTGACGTCCGCTACGGCCTCGGGATCAACGTCGGCACCGAACGTATCGGACACGGCGGAGGCAACCGTGGGTTCCGATGCGTCGCCACGTTCTTCAACGATCGCCCCGAAGGCATCGTCATCATGTCCAACGGCGACAACGGCTGGGGACTAAATAGCGATGTCCTCCGCACGATCTTCGTCGAACTCGAATGGCCGGGGCTCCGTCCCATCGAAAAGTCCGTCACCCAACTCGACCTCGCCCAACTCGCCCGCTGCGCAGGCCGTTTCGCCCTGCCGGACGGAACTACGTTTCAGGTCGAGATCGACGAATCTGAAGTCGGCCTCGTCGTGACTCTTGCCGACGACCAGACCTTCCGGCTCCTCCCAGAGTCCGAGTCAGTCTTCTTCGACCCCGCTGACGGTGTGCCGATCACCTTCGACCTCTCCGCCGAAGGCCCCGCAACCCGCGCCATTTGGTCTGAACTTTCGGCGTCTCGGGTTCAATGACCGAACCGCGGAGCGACAACTACTGCGTCTCAACCAGTTGCCTGTAAATCCCATCCACCTCGCGCACATGCCCCGGGTACGTCTGCAGCTCACTCGCCGCATGCACCTCGGCCGCGCTCGGCACCACAACCTCCCCCGTCACCACCCGCGTGATCTGCCTTGCCAGATCCTCAGGCCGACCGCCCGCAAAGAACAAACCGTTTCCCCCATCAGAAGCAGAGCCTGAGTCATCCAGCGACCGGATCGTGTCCGCCGCCCCCCCAAGCCGCGACGCGATCACCATCTTCCCCGCGTGCAGATGTTCCCACATCACCAGCGGCGAATTATCAAACCACACATGCGGCAGCAGCCCCACGTCGTACTCACCCCCCGCGTTGATCAACTGCAAAATGTCGTACCCACCCAGGAAGTTCACCTCCGGGTACGCCGCCATCCGCTTGCGGAATGACCAGTCCTTCCCCTGCGCCCGCACGACAAACTGGCACCGCTGCCGAACATCTCTTTCGAGCTCCATCACCGCCCGGCACAACACCTCCAAGCCCTTGTTCGGCCGCGTCGTCCCAAAGAACCCGAACCGCAACGGACGCGACGCGGTCGCCGGATCCCAGGGCCGCCTCTCGTAAAACGGGCTCCGCCGCGCCTTCCGATTGATCTGATCAAAGTGCGGCTGCCCATACCGCACCACTCGGATCTTTTCCCGCGGCACACCCATCGCCACGTGCAACTCCCGATTGAACTCACTCGGCGGCGTCACCACATCAGCCGCCTTCATCGCCTCGATCCCAGCGATCCGCCGACGCCCGTATTCGTTCACAACTCGAAGATGCACATCGCCGGTCGCAATAAACCGCTCGTTCTCATCAAGCTCAAGCTCCACCGGCGGCTCGGGCTCTGATTCGCTCCCATCAAAGAAACGATGACGCAGCAACCCATCGTCACCATCCCCCACGGCGTGACCCATCGCCACCGACGCATCGGGCAGCAGGTTGCGGCGGTCGCGGCCCGGCCCGTTCCCCACCTCGGCGCGACCGAGCACCCGCTTGCTCTTCAGCTTCAGAAGCTCCGTCTGCTTCGGGCCGAGCGTTCGTTCGAGCACCCCGCTCACCACCCGCTTCGCCCGCTTCAGACCCGGCCCATCAGCACCGATGCACCCAACGCACCGCTCCCCGCCCGCGTAATCACGGCACAACGCGTGCTCGCCCCGGAGCAGATCAACCTGCGGGCACGCATACCAATAGTTGTGCGGCGTGATTACAACACCCCGGCTGCTCGCTTTCACCGCCGAGACTAGATCAAGCCCGAACCCCTCGAGCGAGTGCGCGTGCACCACCTCGATGCCATGCTCATCGAGCCATCGCACCACATGCCTCGTCTGCTCCGGGCACGCGATCTCACTCGCCTGGTTCCGAAAGTTTGCCGCCGACGGCGACAAGTTCGGGCTGTTCACCACCTCGTCGCACCGCACACCGCGCCACATCTCCCGATGCCGAACACGCATGCCGGGCACCGCCGAGTACGCCATCCCGCTCGAGAGATAGCTCACCCCGTGCCCCATCATCGCCAGGCCCGCGGCAAGCTCCGACGCGCTCAGGTTGTACCCCGACCCCTCCGCTGCCTGCAACGAGAGCCGAGCCCAGCCCAGAATCGCTACACGCACCGGCCGAGCCGTCGTCGGCCAGCCCGCTGGGGCCCCGCCGCCGCTCACACGCCCGCGCCCTGCGACGCAGCCGGATCCGACCGGGTATCCCGCCGGATCGTCAGCCCGTGCGCCATCGCCCGAACAAGCGCACCCGCCCACGACCACGCGAAAGACACCACCGCCCCCAACCCGCCGGGCTCCACCGTCGCCGATGACACGTCATCCGCCGAAACGTGCAGCGTCGTGCGACCCAAAAGCAACGGGAAACCGCATTCGCCGTCGATCACGATCACGACATCGGGCCGGCGTCGCACAAAGAACCGCTGAGCAGCCAGCTTCCCGAAGCGCGTCGGATGGAAGCGAACGATCGGCACCCGCCCGTCCCCCGCGATCGGCGCATCGCCGCCGTGCTCCGCATCGCCCTCCCCGTGCCGAAGCACCGTGCGCCATCGCGGCATCTCACCCGCTCGGCCCGCCGAGATCAGCCCGTTCGCAACCTCTGCACGCACACGCTCAGACGCATCGAAGCTGGGTCGCCCCGAAGCGACCACGACCACGTCGCCCCGCATCGCACCGGCGCGCGTCAGCGCATCGAGCAGAGGCTCGCGCTCCATCTCGAAGTGAAGCTTCCCGCCGCGGCCGGACACCGCGTCCACCACCGCCCGCACCCGCAGCACCGCGTCGGTCATCCGACGGTTCAGCGCCGCCGACTTCGCCTCACGCAGAAGCCGCCAGCACCAGCGAAGCCACACCCGCCGGAGCGCAGCGCCCTCCAGGTGCTTCGCGTTCATCCAAAGAAGGTTCCGGTGCAAGTAGTACGCCCGCACCGGCGTCAGCTTGTGCGTCCAGGGCGTGTGATACACCACCGCATCCAGTGCGCACACCACCCGCCACCCCGCACGCTTCACGCGGAGGCACCAGTCCGCATCGTCGCAGTAGATAAAGAACCGGTCGTCCCAGTAGCCGACGCCCTCGATCGCCGCCCAACGTACCAGCATGCTGCACGCGCTCACGATGTCAACATCGCGAACCCCCTCGACCGCCTCGCGGAGCGACTCGCCTCGCTCGCCCGGCCCCATCATCCCCGCCGAACGATCATAAAAAATCGTCGACTCGATCGTCGTCCGCCGGTCGCCCAGGTCGACCGTCCGCGAGCCGACAAGCGCGATCCGAGGATCGGGCTTCGCTGCCCGCATGAGCCTCAGCAGCGCATCCGAGGGCAGATCGATGTCGTCGTCGAGCAGCCACACAAAGTCCGGGCCGCCTTCGCTCCCGGGCGGGCCGAAGTCCCGCTCCACCGCAGCAAACCCGCCGTTGAAACCGCCGCATCCCCCGAGGTTCTCATCGTGCCGGACCACACGCACCGCGCCATCGACCCACGCGCGTTCCGCGGCAAACTCGGCGACCGCCTCGGCAGTGCCGTCCGTCGACGCGTTGTCGACGACGATCGCGTGCAACGCCGCGCCGCCCGTATCCATCGAAGACAACCGATCGAGCACCCGAAGCACATCCGCCCGACGGTTCCACGTCACGATGACAGCCACAACCACCACCGACCGCGCACCGGCAACAGCTGTCGCCGATCCACGAGCCGCATCTGGTGCGGGCACCCCGATCAACGATGCTCTCGTCCGGAGGAGACCATCCGCGACGATAGCGCCCGCTCGTACACATCGACGAGCCGCCCAGCGTGCTCCGACATCGTGTGCCAGCCGCCAACCGTTCCCCGGATCGCGCGGAGCAGATCGGGCTTGCGTAAACACATGGCGATCACCCGGGCCAGGTCACCGCGGTCGTTCGACCGGAACAGCAAGCCGTCGACTCCTTCGCGGACGATGTCCGGGATCCCCCCGATCCGCGCGCCGATCACCGGCACACCAAGAGCCCGCATCTCGATCGCCGTCTGAGGCCCGTTGTCATGCCAGACCGATGGCACCACGCCCGCGTCGACGCCGCTCAGCAGCCGCACCACGTCGGTCCGCCCGTACGCACCCCCGATCTCGTACCCGCCCAGCCCAACCAGCGCGCGAAGCCGCCCCGCGATCGACCCCATCCCGGTCCCGTAGGCAGACAGGTGAATACGCGACCGATACGCCGGCGAAAGAAGCCCGAGCGCATCGACCAGCATCGGCAGGCCCTTGTAGTAGTTGTTGAAGCCCAAGAACGCCAGCCGCAACACCTCGCCACGCCCCGGCGGCAATGGACGCGACGCCGAACCCGCAGCCCACGAGCCGATCGGCATCACACGAACGATCGAACGATCAACACCCATCCGAACGGCGATCGCCGCGGACGCTTCGGAAACACCGAGCACAGCGTCGCTCGCATTCAACGCCCCCACAAACGCGGACCGCCTCGCCCCATAACGACCCGCTGAACCAGCACGCCCGCCATCGCCGGATGCCCCGAGCGGCAACACCCCATCGTTGGCCCGCCACATCGGGTGACCGTCCATCCACAAACCAAGGGTCGCATCCGTCGGCTCGCCGGCATCGTCAAACGTCTGCACCGGCGGCAAGGGCGGAGGCGCGATCGTCGGCCCACCAGCCCCATCGGCCGCGCGTCGACGACGCTCACCCGTCATGTCAATCGCCGACTCGCACCCCTCGCACGCAAGCCCGCCCCGATCATCGATGCACGGCTCACGCCGCCCCTGCATCAGGTACACCTGCGGGCAGAACGCGTGGTAATTGTGCACGCTCACGACCACCGAAGCGCCCCGACCCTTCGCCGCCGACACAATCCCCGCGCTCAGCCCCTCAAACCCGTGCACGTGCACCACATCCGGCTCGAATTGACCACACACATCCCCGAACGCCGACTCGACGGCCCCGCACGACGCCTCAGACTCCGGCCCACCAAACTGCCACAACGCGGGCGCCAAAACCGGCGAGTTCACCACAGAAAAACGTCGCACGCCCCCAAATGGCTCCAGTTCCTCCACCCCACAGGAGCCGACACCCCGACCGAGAAACCCAGGCCGATACACGTGCCCACCCGAAACCACCCCGACCGAGACACCGGCCGACGACATCGCCGAAGCCAGATCCCCAACGTACCCCACCACGCCGCCCGATCGCTCCGGGCCTCCACCAAACGGGGCAGGACTCACCAGCAGCACTCGCACGCGATCCGCCTTTCTTCACCCCAATCGAAGCCGCCACACCGCCGACCAACGTATATTGCCACGGAGGCCCAAGCCACGGCAACCCGCCGGCCGATACCATCCGAAGCATCAGTCAAGGAAACGACGTGAACACACGCTGGCTCCAATCAAAGCGGATCGCACTCCTCGAGCGGGTCGCCCTGCTGCACAAGCTCCGGCTCAGGGCATTCGCGGTCGTGGTCGGCCTTGTCCTCGCGGTCGTCGGCGTCTTGTCGGTGATATCCGCTCCCGCCTGGCCCGTGGTTGCCGGTGCCGTGGCAATCGCCGCCGTCGCGGTCAACTCGGTCGCGGGCCGGCTCACCAAAACCATCTGCATCGGCTGCGGCCAGAGCCTTGAGGCGCAGCCGGTCGGTCAATACGGCGCGATCTGCCCGTCCTGCGGCACCATCTCGACGCCCGCCGGCGCACCCAAGCGGTTCGCCATCGCCCAGCCGGATGCTGACACGCTGCCAGGCGATGAGCCCCGGTCGGCCTAGCTGATCGGGCTGCGGAGCCTCGAGCAGCAAGCCACGCCGACCTGAACCACACTCAAAGCGGAAAGCCCAAGGCACACAGGCCGGATCAGCCGCCCGAGGCGTCCTCGCCCGAGGTCACGCCGGCGTCACGGAGCGACTGGGCGTACTCGTTCCACTGCTCAGCCGTCACCTCTTCGACCTCGGCATCGGCAGCGATCGCGTTCAGCGCCTTGGCCTCCATCACCTGCTGGTACAGCATGTTGATCTGGCCCGACTTGATCAGCTGATCGCGGAACGCCTCCGGACGCTGGTTCTGCTGGCGAGCCATCTGCACGATCGTGCCGTTGAGCTCCGCCTCGCTCACAGTGACCTGCTTCTCCTCGGCGACCCGCTGGCAGATAAACAGCAGCTTGAGCTCACGCACCGCGTCCGAAGCCGAAGCCGAACGCAGCCGCGCGATGTTCTCCTCGATCCGCGTCGCGTCCACGCCCCGGTACATCAGCTCCGCACGCCGACGCTCCAGCACGCTGCCCGCCTGCCGAGCCGAAAGCCGCTTCGGCACCTCAAACTCAACGTTCTCCAGCAGATACTTCGCCACCTGCTGGCGGAGCAGCGCCTCACCCTCGGCGGTCAGTCGGCCCTCGAGCTGCGTGCGGAACGCATCCCGCAACGCAGCCTCGTCCGCCATGCCCACCCGCTCAGCAATCGAGGATGCCTCGGCCGGGATGATCCGAGCCACCGTCGCGACCTCAAACGTGATCACGAGCTCGGCGCCCCGGGCCTTCTCGTTCTCGTGGTTCTCAGGACCCGTCGTCGTGACGCTCACCGAGTCGCCGGGCTTGGGCGTCCCGAGCTGCTTCTTCAGGTCCGAGACAAGCACGCCGAGGATCATCCCCTCGTCGGCGTCCTTCGGCAGCTGCACCACCGCGCCCTCGATGTCGTGGATCACCTCGTCGCCAGCCTTCATCAGGCCGTGCCCCGTGAGGTAGTCGCCGGGCTCGCCCGACTCACGCTCTTCGAGCTCGCCCTCGGCGAGACAGATCTTCTCGACCTCCTTCGACACCATCTCGTCGGTCACCTCAAGCGTCGGACGCTTGAGCTGCAAACCGTCGAGCGACGGCATCTCAAACTCCGGCAGCACCTCGACCTCGACCGTGAACTTGAGCGGCTCACCGTCAACGATCTCAACAAGATCGAGCTGCTCCGATACCGGGTCGCCGACCACCTTGAGCCCGTGCTCCTCGATCGCCTCCGAGTACGCGCTCGAGACCAGCTGCCCCTTCGCCTCGCCACGGATCCGCTCGCCGAACCGCTTCTCGACCAGGGCCCGCGGCGCGTGACCCTTGCGGAAGCCCGGCAGAGCAACCTCGGTCAGCAACGCATCGAACGAGTCAGACAGGCGATCCGAGATCGTCGCAGCCGACACCTCGATCTCAAGCGTCCGGCTCGTCGGGCCGTTCTCCGTCACCGTGCTCGTGCTGATCTTCTCGGCCGTCTCGGACATCGTCGGAACCTCTGATTCAATCGGTTGATCGCGAAAGGACAAATCACCGGCCCAGCCGGCGGAAGGCGAGTCTAGTGCTCCCCGAAACCGCAAACCAATCCGCTCATGCCGGATTCAACAGGAGCGCCGCCCCCTCTCAGCCCCCGGCCCGCTCCCGCCGGGGCTTGACCAACCACCCAGAGCCCCGCATCATCCCACTGACGAGCCACACACAAGCCGGAGTGGCGGAATTGGCAGACGCAGCGGATTCAAAATCCGCCGGGGTAAAACCCGTGGGGGTTCGAGTCCCCCCTCCGGCATTCGAAACCAGCCCCCGAGGATGCCCCATGACCCATGCCGTCGCGCTCATCCTGGTCACGCTGGTCACGATCTGCACCGCCAGCACCAATGCCCAGACCATCAGATCCGGCGAGCTCTGGCCGGACTCCGACGGCATCCACATCAACGCCCACGGCGGCGGCATCCTCTTCCACGAAGGCACGTACTACTGGTTCGGCGAGCACAAGTCCGCCGACACCAGCCGAGCCCTCGTCGGCATCCGCGTCTACACCTCCACCGACCTCACCAGCTGGACCAACGCCGGCGTTGCCCTTGCCGTCTCCGACGACCCGATGTCCGAGATCGTCTCGGGCTGCGTCATCGAAAGGCCCAAGGTCCTCTACAACCAAGCCAACGACACGTTCGTCATGTGGTTCCATCTCGAGATCAAGGGCCACGGCTACAACGCCGCCAGATCGGGCGTGGCCGTCAGCGACTCTCCCACGGGCCCGTTCACCTACCTCGGCAGCGTCCGCCCCAACCCGGCGCGCTTCCCGATCACCATCTCCGACGACCTCAGGGAACGAGCCTTTAAAGCACCGCGCGCCCCCGAGACCCCCACCCCGGGCCAGACCAAGCCCCAGATCTCCGACCGGCTCTTCATCCGCGACATCTACGGCGGACACATGGCCCGAGACATGACCCTCTTCCTCGACGACGACGGCACCGCCTACCACGTCTTCGCTTCCGAAGACAACTTCACACTCCACATCGCCGAGCTCGACGACACGTTCACCAGGCACACCGGCCGCTACGAACGCGTCCTCATCGGCGGCCACCGCGAAGCCCCGGCCCTCTTCAAACGCGAAGGCCGCTACCACCTCATCACCTCGGGCTGCACCGGCTGGGCACCCAACGCCGCCGAACACCACGTCGCCGACTCCATCTGGGGCCCATGGACCTCCACCGGCAATCCCTGCACCGGCGACGACGCCGACCTGACCTTCCGGAGCCAGAGCACGTTCGTCCTGCCCGTGCAGGGCAAACGCGACGCCTTCGTCTTCATGGGCGACCGCTGGACCCCGGAAACGCCCATCGACGGCCGGTACGTCTGGCTCCCGATCGCGTTCGACGATGCCGGGACGCCCACCATCGAGTACCTCGAAGAATGGAACCCGGGGGACCATTGGGCCGACATATCTCCGGGCGGTGCTCCTTAGAAAGGCCGCCGCGGAAAGCACCAAGCCCGAGGACCACACGCCATGATTGCAGCGACCGCCATCGCAGCCGCCACGCTCCTTGCCGCGCCCCAGCCAAGCACAACCGAGTACCCGGGCGTCTCGCGCCCCGCGGATGTGAGAGAACTCGCCTTCGGCGTCCGCGGCACCGTGGCCGAGCTGCTCGTCAAGCCCGGCGATCGCGTGACCGAGGGCCAGCTGCTCGTCCGCCTCGATGACAGCGTGCAAGCCGCCCAATACGAGCTCGCCAAGGCCCAGTCCGATGACGACACCAACCTCCGCTCGACCACGCTCGCGTTGCAGTTCCGCAAGGACGAGCTCGATATCACGCTTGATTCACGCACGCAAGGCGGCGCAACCGCCCAGGACGTGCGGGAAGCGCAGTTCGCATTCGACCGTGCCCAGATCGATCTCGCAGCCGCCGAGGCAGAAATGCGCATCCGCGAGATCACCCTCGCCCGCGAGGCAGCACGCCTCGCTGAGATGAGCATCGCCGCACCGATCGCCGGCGATGTCGTTGAAACCCAGAAAGATGCCGGCGAATCGGTCGACGAACTGACCACCGTCATCACCCTCGTCAATACGGACAACCTCCGCATCGACGTCACCGTCCCCCCCTCCACCGCGAGCACGATGAACGTCGGCGACCCCGCAACCGTCGTCTGGCAAGACATCGAGGCCGACCCCGTCACCGAAGGCCAGATCATCTTCATCCCCGCCACGGGCGACCCATCCGTCCGTGAGGTCGCCATACGCATCGAGATCCCAAACCCCGACCGCCTGCCGAGCGGCCTGCACGGCTGGGTCAGCTTCCCGCCCCCGGCTGATGCCGACCGCCCGTAGATCGAGGCACAGAACGACCCGCGGAACGCGATCGCCGAACCGCTCGCCAACGTTCAGAACCCGCTCGAGCCGAACCGCGGCACCAAATCAGGCGAACCGGCCTGTACCGAGCCGGCTTACCGCGAACCGCTTGGTCGCGAATCAGCCCACGGCGGAACCGACACGCTCGCCAGCCAACGTCGGGCGAACTACCCTCCGCCCGAGACCGAGCACCCGCATCGGCCCACCGCGGGCTCTACAAAGCCCAACACCGACCGCAAACACCCACACGAAAGGCGACCACACCATGGCCGAGCAGCCCCAGCAGCAGCAGATCCAGCTCCGCATCGACGAGAGCAAGATGGCGACCACATACTCCAACACCATCCGCACCTCCAACACCGCCGACGAGGTCATCCTCGACTTCGGCATCAACCTCCCCACCCAGGGCCCCGACGGCCAGCCCGCGTTTATGTTCGCCGTCGGCTCGCGCGTCGTCATGAACTGGACCGCAGCCAAGCGGCACGCCATCGCCCTCGGCCAGCTCATCCGCCAGTACGAAGAGCGCAACGGCGAAATCCAGCTCCAGCAGGGACCGGCACCGACCCAGCCGGGCAGCCAAGACGGACCCCAGCTCGCCGAGTAAACCACCGCGCCCATGGAGGCGCCAAGCCGCGGCGAGCACCCGGGCACCAAAGGCCCGGACTGACCGCACAGCATGACCGCAGAGTCCTCCACACAACCAGGCAAGCAGCCGAAGGCCGAGACACCCGCGCCACCGGTGCAGCAACCCCTCACCTCGCAGGCAACGGCCGCCAACACCGGCATCGAGCAGGGCCAAGAGCCGAGCAACGACCGCGCACAGAGCCGCAACCAAGAACTCCGCGACTTCCTCGCCGCCCTCATCCGCTTCCAGTGCCGCCTCCTCCAATCAGACACCGGGGCGATCTACCTCGTCGAGTCGGGCGCACGCGCCGGCGGCATCGCCGCGGCAATGCAAGGGAACGCCCCCGCCCTCGATGAGCCCCTGACCAAACGCATCGCCGCCATCGCCAGCCGCGCGACCGAAGACGCCGGCCGACCCATCGCCGAGCCGATCGAACTGAACTCGACCGGCCAGCTCTACGGCAGCGCACCCGCCCACACCGCCCTCGCTGTCCCCCTCCGGGCCGACGGAGCCGTGGAAGGCGCAGCCGTCGTCGTCATCCCCTCGACCCACCGCGACCCGGACGACGCGCTCGCCAGGCTCGGCCTCACCGCAGCCAGATTCGAAGCGCACCTCTGGCGACGATCCGCGCTCGCCGAAGCCGAGCAGAAGGTCATCCTCCGCGAAACCCTCGTCATGCTCGACCGGGCCCAGCAGGGCACCGACGCCCAAGCGATGGCTTCGCTCATGGCCGAAGAGCTCCGCCGAAGGTTCAACGCCACGCGCGTCTCCATCGGCATGATCCGCGCCGACCGCGTCCGCGTCATCGCCGTCTCGGGCTCCGACAGCCTCGACCCGCACGCGCCGGCCGTCGAAGCGCTCGAAGCCGCCATGGAAGAGTGCGCCCTCCAAGACACCGAGGTGATCTACCCCGCCCCGCCCGAAGCCGAGGCCGAACCCGCATCAAGACGCGTCATCCACGAGCACACCAGGCTCAGCGAAGCCTTCGGCCCATCATCGATCGTGAGCATCCCGCTCCGCGTCGACGGCGGGCTCGTCGGCGTCGTCCTGCTCGAACGCGACCAGACCGACCCGTTCCCCGCCGCCTCCCTCCCGCTCGTCCGCCTGATCGCCGAGTTCGTGGGCCCCGCCGTCTACACCCGACGCCTCGCCGACCGCCGCACGCTCCAGGTCCTGCGCGACGACGCGCACGACCTCGGTGCCGCCATCGTCGGACCGCGGCACACCGCCAAGAAGCTCGTCGCGCTCATCATCGCCGCCGCGATCATCATCGCCGCGGTCGTGCCGATCCCCGCGCGCATCGTCGCTCCGGTCGAGATCCGCGCCGCCCAGTCCAGAGCCGTCGTCCCCCCCTTCGCCGGCTTCCTCGAAACCGCCCACGTCCGACCCGGTGACCGCGTGCAGCAGGGCGACCTGCTCGTCGAGATGTCGACCGCCGAGCTCGACCTCCGGCTCGCCGAGATCGACGCCACCCTCGACACGCTCCTCGCCAGGCGCGACGACGCCCTCGCTCGCAATCAACGCTCGGACGCGCGGGCCGTCCAGGCCGAGATCGACGAAGCCACCATCACCGCCCAGCTCATCCGCGACAGCCTCGCCGACGCGCAGATCCGCGCACCGATCTCCGGCGTTGTGAGCCTGGGCGATCTCGAAAGGCTCGAAGGCGCTCCCGTCGACGGCTCGAAGATCCTCCTCGAAATCGTCGGCGACGAAACGCTCGCCATCATCGAAATCGCCGAGGCCGACGCCGACCGCATGCGACCCGACCAGACAGGCTGGATCACCGCACGGGGCAACACCGCCGACCGCATCCCCGTCTCCGTCACCCGCATCAACCCCGTCGCGCAGCTCCGTGAAGGCCGCAGCGTGTACCTCGTCGAGGCCGCCATCGAAAGCCCCGGCGATGCCGACGCCCTCCGCCCCGGCATGACCGGATCCGCCCGCCTCCGTGCCGGATGGTCCACCACGCTCTACGAGCTCGCACGACCCGTTGTCGAAGCCGTCCGCCTCCGCCTCTGGTGGTAGACCCGGCCGGTGAGACCCAGCTAGCCAGACCCACCCCGCACACACGCCCATGCCAAAGCTCTTCGATCCAAACAGGGGACCAGCGGGCCAGACATTCAGCGACGTCTGGTTCCAGGTCGCCGATACCAAGCCTCGGCTCAGCCCACACGCCCGCTTCATCAGGCAGAACCAGGGCCCGACCGTCCGCTTCGTGGTCGAAGATCCCGCCGGCGGTGCGTTCTACAGGCTCAGCGAGTCAGCCCGCTTCTTCGTCGGCATGCTCGACGGCCGACGCACAGCCGAAGACGCGTGGCGAGCCTGCCTCGCCCAGCTCGGAGACGAAGCACCAACCCAACGCGAGTGCCTTGACCTCCTCGCCCAGCTCCAGCTCTTCGGCCTCCTCGTCGGCGACCAGCCGCTCGCCCCCGACATGATCGGCCAGCGACAAGAACGCTTCCGGTCCCAACGCCTCAAGCAGCGCACCGGCAACTGGCTCTTCTACAACATCCCGATCTTCAACCCCGAGCCGTGGCTCCACGCCCTCCGCCGACCGCTCGAGATCGTCTGGGGCTGGCCGGGCCTCATCGCGCTCATCGCCCTCGGGGGCGTCGCCGCGTTCGAGCTGGTCACCAACCTCGACCGCCTCGCCGGAAGCCTCAACAACGTCCTGAACCCGACCAACCTCTTCTGGCTCGGCGCCATTTTCCTTGCCATCAGGCTGCTCCACGAGCTGGGGCACGCCACCGCCTGCAAAGCCATGGGCGGAAGGTGCACCGAGATCGGCGTCATGCTGATCGCCATGATCCTGCCCCTGCCCTACTGCGACGCGAGCAGCTCATGGCGCTTCCCGGACACCTGGCGACGCGTCGTCGTCGCCCTCGGCGGCATCCTCATCGAGCTCGCCCTCGCCGGCGTCGCCGTGATCATCTGGGCACACTCCGAGCCCGGCCTCGCCCGAACGCTCGCCTTCAACGTCATGATCATCTCGGGCGTCACCACCTTCCTCTTCAACCTCAACCCGCTCCTCCGCTACGACGGCTACTACATCCTCTCCGACCTTGCCGGCTCGCCAAACCTGGCGAGCCGCTCCAAAGACCTCTGGAAGCACGCCGTGCTGACAAAGCTCTTCGGCGTCGTCGGCTCGAAGCCGCCGCCCGTCCGCGACGCCGGCGAGGCCCGCTTCCTCTTCGCATTTCACGCGCTCGCCATCCCCTACCGCCTCACCGTCCTCGTCGCCATCCTCATCCTGATCCTGGGCCAGTACCTGTCTCTCGGGATCATCCTCGCGGTTATCTTTGCAGCCGTCTGGCTCGTGCTCCCGATCGTCGGCGGCGCGTGGTTCCTGCTGACGAGCCCGCAGCTCGTCGGCAGGCGGGCACGTGCCATCGCCGCGACGCTCGCCATCGTCGGACCGCTCGTCGCGATCGTCGGGTTCGTGCCGCTGCCCGCGTCCGCCCGCGTGCCGGCGGTCGTCGACTGGGCCGACCTCGAAACCCTCCGCGCGGGCGAGGCGGGCTATCTCAGAGAGATCCGCGTCGCCCCCGGCGAACGCGCCGCACCGGGCGAAACAGTCTTCGTCCTCGACAACCCCACGCTTGTGGCAGACCGCGACCGCGCGCGGGTCCGCGTCCGCCGAGCCGAGGCCATGGTCGACGCCGCCGCCGCCGAAGCACCCGCCATGCGTCGCGTCGCGCGCTCGCACCGCGCGCTCGCCCTCGACGAATGCGACGAACTCGAACGCCGCGCAGCCGCGCTTGAAGTCACCGCCTCGTCACCCGGCGTCATCGTCACGCCCCGCACCTCGGCCCACGAGCTCGAACAAAGCGTCAACCGGTACGTCCGCAAGGGCGAGGTCCTGGCCTATGTCCTGCCCGACACCGGGCCCACGCTGCTCGCCGCCGTCACCGACAGCCTCGCACCACGGGTCATCCCCCGCCTCGCGCCGGGCTCCTCCGAGGCCACCGTCCGCCTCCGCGGCGCCGCCGGCACGGAGATCGACGCGGTCGTCACCCGGGTCTGGCCCGCCGGCTCACGCGAGCTCCCGACCACCGCGCTCGCCGCCTCGACCGGGGGCGACATCCTCCAAGACCCGACCGACCCTCGCCGCGCCATCAGCCCCGTCACCCAGATCGAGCTCACGCCCGAACCGCACGACGCCCTGATCCAGGGCAGGCGAGGCCGAGCCCGCATCGAGCTCCCACCCGAGCCGATCGCAACCCGAGTCATCCGGCACTTCCGCTCGCTCATCGACGCGAGACTCGGCCGATGACCGCCGCACGGTCGCAGAGGCTCTGGCACGCGCTCGGCACCCCCGTCGAACGAGACGCACCGCCCAAGGGCCTCGATCTCGCCGGAGCCTGGATCCACGGCCGACTCACCCGCGCACGCACCAAGACAGACACCCGCGACCGCGCCTCCCGCATCGCCGAAGCGGCCGACACCCTCCGGCACCACTCCGACGCCGCGCTCGCCGACCACGCGCACACCGTCGCCGACGCGTCGCGCCTCGCCCGCGACCTCATCCACGACCCATCGACCGACGACGCCTACGCACTGCTCACCGAGGTCATCCGACGAGAGATGGGCTTCACGCTCCACGTCGAACAGATCATGGGCGCGCTCGCCATGGCCGCCGGCGCCGCGGCCGAAATGGCGACCGGCGAAGGCAAAACCGTCACCGCCATCCTCCCCACCGCCCTATTCGCCTGGCGCGGCCGGGGTGTCCACGTGCTCACCGTCAACGACTACCTCGCCGAACGCGACGCCGAGATCGTCGACCCGTGCCTCAGGCGTGTCGGCCTCTCCGTCGCGAGCGTCGTCAACGGCACGCCCCAGGCCGAACGCCGCGCCGCCTACGACGCCGACGTGACATACGCCGCCGACAAGCAGGTCGTCTTCGACTTCCTCCGCGACCGGCTCAAGGCCCCCACCTCCACCAGCGTCACCCGCGCACTCATCGAAGACATCCTCGAAGACGATGCCGGCGACTGGCACAAAACCGTTGTCCAGCGCGGGCTCCACACCGCCATCGTCGACGAGGCCGACTCCGTACTCATCGACGAAGCCGTAACCCCCGCCATCATCTCGGCAGACCCCACCGACGACGGCTCCGACCCCGAAGACCCCGCGCGCCATTACATGCTCGCCGCCGACCTCGCCAGGCAGCTCGACGTCGGAACGCACTACACCCTCGACCGACGCGCACGACACATCGCGATCACGGACGCGGGCCGAACGCGACTCGCCGAAGCCGCAGGTCAGCTCCCAGACTTCTGGGCCGGCGCACGTCGTCGCGAAGAGCTCATCCGCTCGGCACTCACCGCCAAAGAGCTCATGCACAAGGGCGACGACTACATCATCAAAGACGGCCAAGTCGAGATCGTCGATCGGGCCACAGGCCGCGTGCTCGTCGGACGAAAGTGGCAGCTCGGCCTGCACCAGGCCGTCGAAGCCAAAGAAGGCCTCGCCCCGAGCGAAGCAAGACGCACCTCAAGCCGAATCAGCTACGCCCGCTTCTTCCAACGCTACACCCATCTCTGCGGCATGTCCGGCACGCTCCACGAAGTCCGCGACGAGCTCTGGCGCACCTACCGCCTCAGCGTCATCCGCATCCCCACGCACCGGCCGATCGCACGCACCCACGCGCCCGACGCCCGGCACGCCTCCGACGACGCGAAGCTCCGCGCCGTCCTCGATCGCGTCAAAGAAGCGCACGCGGCACGACAGCCCGTGCTCGTCGGCACACGGAGCGTGACCACCAGCGAGCGCATCGCCGCTGCGCTGAGCGAGGCAAACATCTACTGCCGAGTCCTCAACGCCGAACGCGAAGCCGAGGAAGCCGAGATCATCGCCGGAGCCGGCAAAGCGGGCGCTGTCACCGTCGCCACCAACATGGCGGGCCGCGGCACCGACATCAAGCTCGATGCCGAAGCCCGCGCCGCCGGAGGCCTCTGCGTCATCGGAACCGAGCGGCACACCGAGCGCCGCGTCGACCGCCAGCTCTTCGGCCGCGCCGGACGGCAGGGCGACCCGGGGCACGCCGAAATGCACGTCTCGCTCGAAGACGACCTCATCCGCCTGCAGGGCCTCGCCCCGCTCACAGCCGCCGCCCAACGCTGGCCGGCGCTCCGCGGTCTCCTCTGGAAGCAGGCCCAAGCCGCGGGCTCAAGCCGCGCCAGAGCCACGCGGGCCGCCGTCGCAGGCCAGGAAAGCTGGCTCGAGCTCTCGATCCACACCCAAACCCGCTGAATCAGACCGACTCGACCACACCCGCACAACCAAACCCACGACACCGGCACCCCAAACGCTCGCATTGAGACACCTTGTTGTCTCATTTCAGCCAGTCTTCCCAAATTAACACGATCAGCCGCTTTCCGAGGTTGACCCACCCCGCCGGTACAGCGGAAAATACAGGCCCGGCATCCGACCGACGCCGGGCTCGAAGGGAGCACCTCATGGACAAGTACCCCACCGCCACGACCGATTCGCCGGAAAGCGTGCTCGCCGGCATCAACAACTACCGGGTCGCCCAGGACCTCGCCGGAGACTGGTGGATCTGGCGCCGCACCAGCAACACAACGTGGACGACCTTCCAACGATGCAACGCCGAGCCCGAGGCGAGGCTTGTCTGCGACGAACTCAACGCCGGCGGCCACGCGTCCCCCTCCGCCCCAGTCGCCTGACGGCGAGCAACACCACGGCCCACGCCTACGCCGACGCTGAAACACGCCGGACTTGAAGCGAAGGGAAACGGCTTCGGCGGCTTTCAGCGGGACGTCCAGTTCAATCTACATCTGGATCGTCATTGCCGGTACCATGTTCCCGGCTGCGGTCAGCGTGCGCGCAGTTGCATACCGGAGACATCAACATGACCCGTTCTGTCACACTCGCCGCCGCGACCGGCCTCTCGCTCGCCGCGACAGCACACGCCCAGGAAAAGCTCCACTTCACCTACCTCTGGCACATGGAGCAGCCCATCTACTGGCCCGACCAGAAGGCCGGCAGCCCCGACCGCTACGAGTACGCCTGGGAGTCCATCCTTCGCACAGACGCCGGCGCAACCAACCCCGAGAACGACCTCCGCGAGATCTTCGGCAAGCCCGACCGCGTCGCCGCGTACCAGTACCGCGTCAAAGACGCCATAAACGCCATCGACTGGGCACCCGAAGCCGGCGCGCAGATGTCCTTCTCAGGGGGCCTCATCCAGAACCTCGAGTCCATTGGCAACGCCAACCAACTCGGCTACTCGCCCAACTGGAACACGACCTACGCCCAGGCCCGAGGCAACACGACCGCGGGCCAATCCAAGCCAAGGCTCGATATCGTCATCTTCCCCTTCCACCACGCGCTCATGCCGCTGCTTAGCGAGTCCACCCAGCGCAAGGAAATCCGGGCCTACCAGCACGCCTACGCGAGCACCTGGGGCAACGCCGCGCCCCGCTCGCGGGGCTTCTTCCCGAGCGAGATGGCTTTCAGCACGCGCATGATCAAGGTGCTGAACGAAGAAGGCATCGATTGGTCGATCGTCAGCGCGGAGAAAATCAGCCGGGCCAACGCCGACTTCCCCGTCGTCCTCGGCTCCGGCGGCATCAACTGCGACCCGCCCAACAAGGCCGACCAGATCAACCCGGGCACGCACGACTACTTCCGCATGCAGATCTCGCGGGGCTGCTCGCCGGCCGAAGCCTTCCCCCAATCGCTCACGCCCCAACGCTCGCAATACGTCGACCCAGCCACCGGCGACGTCCACGAGATCATCGTCATCCCCGCGAGCCAGTCCGTCAGCTGGATCGACGGCTCCAACCCCATCGGCACCGAATCGTTCGACACGCTCCAGACGGGCAACGACCCGAGCCGCCCCATGCTCGTCACCCTCGCGCACGACGGCGACAACTTCTTCGGCGGCGGCTTCTCCTACTACCTCGAAGCCACACCCAACCTCGTCTCCGCCGCCCAGTCGTCGGGCTACCACGCAACCGTCGTCGAGGAGTACCTCGCCGATCACCCCGTCCCTCCGAACGCCATCGTCCACGTCGAAGACGGCGCCTGGGTCAACGCGGACGGCGACTTCGGCTCGCCCTGGTTCCTCAACTGGAACTACCCGCCCGTGAACCAGCAGGGCCAGGTCGACATCGAGAACGGCTGGGCCGAGGACATCCGCAACTGGGCCGTCATCACCGCAGCCCAGAACGCCGTCGACACCGCCGAGCAGATCGCGAGCGACGCCGGTCAGCCCGTCCGCATCGGCCACATCGTCGAACCAACCGCCGCCACACGCCCCGCCGAACGCGCCTGGCACTACTTCCTCGGCGCGCTCAACTCCGGCTACATGTACTACGGCACCGCCCTCGACTTCGAGGTCAAGCCCACCATCGCCTGCAACGAAGCACTCCAGCACGCGTTTCCAGTCATCGCCTCCGGCAGCGACGCCACGGGCCCCGAGATCTGGATCCCACAACGCTGGCCCTGGAACCCCGGCGAGCTCAATTTCGGCGCCCCCTTCGGCTACCAGGCCTACAGCGCCCCCACCAGCTTCCACATCTGGACCTTCATCCATGACGTCTCGGGCACCCAGTCCGTCACGCTCAAGATCCGCTCCGACGACGACGGCACCAACCCGCTCACCGACCACGCGAATGAGACCTACGCCGGCGGACCGGGCGTCGGCCAGTGGCAGTCCATCCCCATGACCGCTCGCGCCTTCCCCGCAGGCAACGCGCTGGGCGATCCCGGCATCGACTTCTTCGAGATGCCCCAAGCCATCGCCGACCAGTACTACGCCCACATCGACGATCTCGAAAGCGTCCTCATCGACTACTACGTCGAAGCAACCGACACGCTCGGCAACGTCACCCGCTCGCCCATCCAGCACGTCTGGATCGGCGATGGCTCGGGCTCCACCGGCCCGGGCACGGGCGACCCCCGCGTCACCACCGACCCCGAATCACTCACCGCGGGCGACACCGCCACCATCTACTACGAAGCCGCGGGCGGCCCGCTCGCAAGCGCCGCGCAGGTCTACGCCCACGTCGGCTTCAACGGCTGGGCCAACGTCGTTTCCCCCGACCGTGCCATGACCTACAACCCCGCCGACAACCACTGGTCGCTCAGCGTCACTATCCCTACTTCAGCTAGCGAGATGAACCTCGTATTCAACGACGGCCAAGGCACCTGGGACAACAACAACGGCCAGGACTGGCGATTCGCCGTCGAAGGCACCTCCACACCCGGCTTCACCCTCGACGGCACGCTCGACGCCGCCGCGACCCTCGTCGCGTCCAACGACGGCATCGACCTCCACGCCGCCCTCGAAGGCACCACGCTCTACGTCGCCATGACCGCACCCGCCAACGAGGACCACTTCCTGCTGCTCGCCGACCAGCCCGGCCCGCTCCGCAGCGCCATGTGGGCCAAGTCGGGCCAGATCGCCGGCTGGGGCGCCTTCATCGGAGCCGAATCCACCAATAGCTACGCCGGCTGGTTCGACGCCTCCAGCGCCGACATCGCACGCGGGTCCGTCGTCGAGGGCGTCATCGATCTCAGCGCCGAGTTCGGTGCACTCCCCGAGCAGATCTCACTCGCTGCCCTCGGCTTCGGGACAAACGACGCGGGAACGCTCGAGTCGCAAGCCCCGATCGGCAACGGCAACACAACCCTCGAAGCCGGCGAGTACCTCACCATCGACCTGTGCGCACTCACCGTGGATGGCTGCGAGACCTGCCCCGCCGACATCAACAACGACGGCCTCGCCACCCCCGCAGACTTCACCGCCTGGATCCTCGCCTTCAACAACCGGTCACCCGCCTGCGATCAGAACAACGACGGCCTCTGCTCGCCCCAAGACTTCACCGCCTGGATCCTGAACTTCAACACGGGCTGCACCATCTGAAGCAAGCGAGCCACTGCAGATTGGTAACCCGCCAAGCGAAAGCCTGCTCACTGGATCGCGCAGATCCCACCGCAGCAGCCCCGTGACCGACGCCGACCCAGCTTGCATTCAGGCCGCTGCGTGAGGGTTTGCTCGTCGGGATCGGGAAACGTGCCGTGTGCCTCCAGATACTTAGTCTCATTGGTCGGTCCCCAGCGTGAAAGGCTCATGCCCCGCACCTGAGTGACCCGGATGCCCGTGAGCGCGAGCACGCCTGAGCAACGCTGGCACACTTCTTGACTCACACCCATCTGAAACTCGTCCCCTTGCACCGCCGCTCCACCATAACAGTCAAGCAAGTGACTCAGCGCAAACATCTCGGCGTGTACGTGCGAACCCTGACCGTAGACCTTCTCTGATGACTTCATGTCGACGAGCCGGCTTCCGTACGACGCCGCGGCGACAAATCGCGAGAATGGACCCGGTGAACTGCGGGTCCAAAACACGAGCAAGTTATCGCCGAAACGGCGCCCCGCCACAACAGCAACGGTCATGTGCTTCGAAAAGTCGCGCTCGCCGGGCCCGGTCGGCGCACGTGCAGCTTCGACGATGCTCCTCGCGATCGTGTCAAGATCATCCCGGCCGCTCGTGGCTGCAGCGAGCGAATCGACATGACTCTCACGCGCCTCCGCCGCGCGCCGCCGACGCGCAGCATCCCGCTCCTCCCGCAACCGTCGTTCCTCGGCCTTGCGTGCCCGACGCCGACGCAAGCCCGTCCCCGGAGTCTGCCGGTCGCGATTCGGATAGCGACCGCCCACCCCAAACCCGCGGATTTCGCCGTCGGAGTCCTCTGACGACGAGGACTCACCGCTCCCCGAGGCCGACGATCCGTCGTCTGGCGAAAAGAACGGCGACGATTCATCGTCTGAGTCACCCCTTGCACGAGGCGCGCGGCCACCGAATCGGCTCATTCTGTACCCCCCTCTCGTGCGAACCTGCACCCCGCTCCGATCAACCGCCCCCGCCGCCACCACCCGCGCTCACCTTGATCGGATCCACAGCACTCGCCATCAGATCCATGAGCTTGTTCATCCCCTCGGCCGCAGGCTGCTGACGGGCCTGCACATGCACGTTGTACTTCGCCGAGTTATCCGTGCTCCGCGTGTTCTCGCGGTGCGTCGACACCTTGCCCTTCATCGACGCCTTGAAGAACAAGTACTTCGCCTCAGCATCGATCTCGAGAGACGCGTCGGTCTCCTGCTTGCTGCTCGTCGCCGCGTTCACTTCCATCGTGAAGTCGACCGTCACCGTGTCAATCAGGAGCGATGGGATCGGCACCAGCCCGAGCAGCGGCGCATCGATCGTCACGTTCTGCGTCGATATCGTCCCGCTGTCCTCATCCACAACAGGCCGGTTGAACGACATGTTGAGCTTCCGAGTGTCCCCCGCCTTGCCGTCGGTAAACGCAAGGCGAAAGACCGACGCGATCATCGCTTCAGACAGATCCATCTGAGCACTCACCGCGGCCGTCATCGGGCCGCCGATCAGCTGACCCATCGGAAGACCACGCATGTTGTCAACAACGCTCATCGCTCACCCTTTCCGTTCGCCGCGAGATCACGGCACCTGCTTCAGCATCTGCTCGTTGATCCGCGCCAGACCCTCCGGCGCATCCTCACCCTTGACCGTGATCGAGATCGTCACGTTCGTGCCGTCCTTACCACGCTTGCCCGTACCCTGCAGCCTCACAGCCATCCGCGAACCGCCCGCCACGCTCGACGCGCCAACCTGACGCAGCGGCTCCGCCGCGTCAGCCTTCGACGACGCACCAACACCCGGCTGCCCTTTGCCTCGACGCGGACGAAGAAACTCGCCAGCCTGCTCCGCAGGCACCGCCCCCCGTTCGTCGCTCCCCGGCTCGCCGATGACAGACTCGATAAACGCAGAAAACTCCACCTTCATCTCATCCAGCTTCAAAGAGTTCGCCGGCACGAGCGAGATCAGCGGCACACGCACGGGCACGTGACCGTGCTCGTCGGCCGCGTCGCCCTCATCCGTTTCCGACGTCGGTACGCGGATCGTCACCATCTTCGCCCGGAACGAGGCGCGGCCATCGGGCTCCGTGTACGTATCGAAAAACCGCTCGAGCAGCGCGAGATGCTGCTCCTCCATCATCATGTTCGCATGAGTGAACGCATCCGCGACCGCTTCAGTCAGACTCGATAAATCGTGGCTTCCCTGCGACACACCGCCCCCTTTCGCCGCCACATCCCACCACGCACAACCAACGAACGCAAGCGACCCAAAGCGATCGCCCGGCCGTCTGATACATGCCACAACCCATACCCGCGCCGCAACAGCACGAAGCACCACAATCGCGCACGCGCTTCGCACCCTGCAGATGCCGAAACACAGGAATGAACCGAGTCAATTTTTTGGAGGTACCCCGCCCGCTACTCCAGATACACCGGATGCAGCAGCAGCTCCCAGTCCGGGTGATCGTGACTCTTCACCTCTTCACGGATCTGCGGGTCGAAGGGGTCCTCGCCCCAGTCCTTCCCGCTGTGCCACCGGCAATCCGGGCTCCCCGTGTCGACCATATTGATCGCCTCGGCGTGGCCGTCGCTGAAGGAATACACGCCCGCGCTCCGGCCGCCAGCCCGATGCCAGTAGCCGTACACGCCCCCGTCGCCACCGGCATCGACCAGGTCCGAAGCGATCAGCGGATCCGTCACACGCAGGTCAGGAAACCGCGCACGCGTCTCGGTGATCAGAATCGTGTGGCTCGGTCTCGCGATCGACACATCGCTCCGGCTCACCGTGGCGTCGCCCAATGCTTCCTGCCACAGCAGGTGCCCGTTGAGCGCATAGCTCGACGCGATGTCACCCACGCAAGCCGCTCCGCGGTCTCCGACGCCCAGCTCGCTCGCCGGCTCCCGGCCCGGGTGCGCCGGACACACGCACGCCTCCGCCGAGATGTAACCACCCTCCGACAGAAGGTAACGCCAGGTCACGAAGTCGCCGTCCCCGACGCCGGTCCGATTCGCTGGCAGCCGCCCCTTGTTGTCACCGGCAAACGTCATGACCCCGACCGCCGACTGCTGCGCCTGCTTGAGGCACTGCGTTGTCCGAGCCTGCGACCGCACGGCCGCGAGAGCAGGAAGCAGGATCGCGATCAAAAGAGCAATGATCGACACCGATACCAGCAGCTCGATCAACGTGAACGCGCCGCGACGCATCGAAGGAGGCCGCATCACTTCACCCTCCGAAACGCGAGCACGTTCAGCGCATTGTCCTGGTCCGCAACGAAGCCCTCGGGCCACTCGTCCACTCGATCGCGCGGCCACTGCCTGAACGAAAGCTCGTACGCCCCATCCCGCTCACGAAGAAGCAGCTTCACACGCTGACCCACAAGCTGCGGCGCCATCGCATCAACACACAACGACTCGATGCCCGTCGCGACGACCCCGTCATCCAACAACCGATCGCCCCACTTGAGCACGCGGAACCTGTAGACCGCGTGGCCATCCATCATGACCTCGAGGATCTCCTCGGTCAGGTTCATCGACCAGTCGCTCAACTCCGCCCACTCCCCGACGAACGCGCAACCGGTTTCGCGGTCCTCCTGTCCGCCCACAGCGACACCACGCCACGTCACCCGCGAGGCCGACTCGCCCTCGACCATCTGCATGCTCAACGCCAGGCGGTCAGCCGAGTCGAACGACCAGTCCGCCTCAAACGTCCGCCCCTCGAGCGCCGCCAGCGGGCTCCCGTCTCGCAGCTCAAGCGATACGGTCCGGAGCGTCACCGACCCGCGGCCCGACCTGCCCCGCGTCCAGTCCACAACGCGGAACGACATCCGCTCGGTCTCGCCGTTCCACGAAGGCAGCGACATCTCAAGAGTCTCGCCGTCGCACACCATCGTGGGCGACATCGGGCCACCGATCTGGTGATGAACGAGCGTCAGCCCCCTCACCGCCCGGCCCGGCCGATCAACGGGATCACCGCCGACCGACGCCCCCACCGATCCGATCTCGACGGCAGCGCCCATCGACCCGGACCCGGGCGCCACGCCGGACTGACCGCCTCCGCCGCTTCCGCCGATCCCGCCGGATCCGATCAGCATCGCGCCAACGCCGATTCCCCCCGCCGCGAGCACCGCTGCAGCAGCAACCCCAAGACCCTTCGACACCGCAGCGCCGCCCCCGCTCGGAGCACCCGCCGCGAGACCGATCTTGCCGAGCCCAGCCGCCAGATCGAGCCCGGGCCCGACCGACCGCGCCGCCAGCACCATCGCCCCGCCCAACGCGCCCACACCCGCGATCTCCACGCCCGACCGCCCCAGCTCCGCGTGCAGCTTCGAGAGTGCGCGATCGATACGCCGGCTCATTGTCCCCGCGTTGATCCCCGCCTCCGCCGCCATCGACACCTGCGACCGCCCGAGCAGAAACCGCAGCACCAGCACCTCACGGTCCTCGTCGCGAAGCCGCTCGAGAGCCGCATCAACCAGCGGCTCGATCTCTTTCCATGTCTTCTCTTCGCCCGCGTCCGCCGCAGCCAGAGGCGTCGCCGCCCGCGCCTCGGCATCGCGCCGGACGCGGAGCGCACGCTGCGCATCGATCGCCGTTCGCGTCGCGCACCGGTGCAGCCACGCCCCCGCATTGCTCGTAATCTCCCCCGCGTGCCGGGCAAGCTTCAGAAACGTCTCTTGCGTCGCATCCTCGGCATGACCGCGGTCGCCCAGCACACGCAGGCACGTCGAGAGCACCATCCGCTGGTACCGCTCGAGCAGCACCTCGAACGCCCGCGGGTCACGCGACCGGGCAAACGCCCGCACCGCCTCCAAGTCCGTCAACGATCCGGCGTGGCTCATCACGGGCCTCCTTCAGAAAGGAGACGGCCCCCGCCCGCCTGCGCTGCGCACCACGACGCAAAAAACAACCGAGCCCCCGGGAATCCCCCGAGGGCTCGAAAGCGGGTGATCGGATTTGAACCGACGACATTCACGTTGGCAACGTGACGCTCTACCACTGAGCTACACCCGCCTCTGGGCCGGCGCACAAACGCCGACCGCTGCGCGGAGAAAGATACACCGGCTCTCCCCACGGGTCAACAGAATCGGCCGACCGGCGGCCCGGCTTCAGTCCGCGATCGCGACAGAGTCCCCGCGGGCGGCCTCGATCGCCCCCAGCACCTGCTCAGACGTGTACCCGTTCGAGATCCAGGGGCCGTCGGGCAGCCCCGGACCAAACACCGCCAGCGTCGGGATCCCCGTCTGCCCAAGGTCCGAAAGCCGCTGCCAGCCCGGCGCCGAACGCACGGTCAGATCCACCGTCACCGCCACGACATCGTCAGACATCAGCTCCGGCTTCACCGGATCCACGTTCAGCACCGCACGCTTGAGCGCCTTGCAGTTCAGGCACCACTCGGCCGTGAAGTCCATCACCACGACCCGCCCCTCGGCGAGCGCCGCCTCGACGAGCTCCGGCGAATATTTGTTCCACGCGGCCGTGGTGAACCCGCCGTTCGTCCTCGCCTCCTCGTCAGCCGCGAGCTTGTCCTCGTACCGGATCCGCTCCTGATCCGTAAAGTCGCTCGCGACCCACACGCCCGAAGCCGTCAGCAGCAACGCGATCAGGCCGCACACGCCAACCGCGGCCGGCTTCCGAGTGATCCGAAGCGTCCGGTACAAAAGCCACACGCCCGACCCCGCAACAAACAGCCCCACCGCCCACCAGTGCAGCACCTTGCCCAGGTAGGGCTTCTCAAGCACCAGCCCGATCAACCCAGAGCCAAGGAAGTACGCGCCCGCCGCCATCAGAAGCAGCGACATCACCTGCTTCATCAGATCGCTCGCCGGCCCCGCCTTCGGCACCACGCTCACCAGACCCGGGAACCCCGCCAGCACCAGATACGGGAAGCCCATCCCGACGCCCATCGACACGAACATCGCAACCGACGCGACGCTCCCCGCCACCGTCGCCTGCGGCAGAAGCGCGCCCACGATCACGCCGAAACACGGCAATCCCAGCACCGCTGTCATCACACCAAACACAAACGACCCGCCCGGCGAATCAGCCTGCGGATTGATCATGTACGCGCCCTGCGGCAGGCTCACGTGAAACAAGCCCATCAGCCCGAGGCTCATCACAAAGATCACCGCGCCGATGCCCGCCGTAATCCACCAGATCCCGAAGATCTGGCTCGGATCCGCGAAGCTATCGACCAGCACCACCGGCAACGCCAGCACGCTCCAGAACGCCGTGACACCCAGAAACATCCAGAGCCCGAGCACGAGCGCCCGACCCCGGCTCTCGCCCGCATGCTTCGTCAGCGTCATCACCTTCAGCGGGATCACCGGCAGCACGCACGGCATCAGGTTCAACAAAAACCCGCCAGCAAACCCCAGCAAGATCAGCATCGGCAGAAACCCGGCCGACCCCGGCTGGGGCACCGCCACCAGCCCGAGAAACTTGGGCCCGGCAGACGCCGCAGCATCACCAGCCGGCAAGGCCTCATCGGGCTCGCCGCCCTGACCATCGCCTGACGCCAGCGATGCAAACACGCTCGCATCGAAGCCTCCGAAATCAGCGTCGGCCCTGCCGGCATCCGGGCTGGCAGCCACCACGACGGATACGTCGATGGTCTCCGACTGCGGCATGTAGCACTGCGAATCGTCGCACGCCTGCAGCGTGACAGAGACCGGCAGCACCAGCTCACCCTCCGCCGCGTCCTCAGAAATCAGCACCGGTATGAACGCGATCGCCCGCCCCTTGTAGGTCAGCGCTTCGACCGTCGCCGGGTCGCCGCCTGCCGGGTTCGCCACCCTCGCCGGCTTCGCCTCGGGCCACTGCACCGGGCCCACGGCATCCACGCCCGACGGCACATCGCCGAGACCGATCTCCGTGAGGATCGCAAACTCGAAATCGGGCCCCAGGTCGACGTCGTCCGCCGCCGGCCAGGAGTGCAGCGTCTCGCCGTGGTCGAGCACGACGGCGATCGCCACCTGCCCACCCGGCGACACCTGGAGAGCGCTCGCCTTCGCCGAGATCGCGACCTCCGGTGCATCGAACCCGGCAATCTGCCCCGACGCGGGCGAAGCGGCCGTCAGGGTGCCAAAGACCACCGCCGCCGCCACCATCGCCGCCACATGCCCCATGAGTCGTCGAAGCATCGAAGTTACCCCTCTTCGCGTTACGTCCGAGGCCCCCGGCGTCCCTGCCGCCGCAGCCGATGGGTCCAATCGCCCCCACGCCTTGATTGTTCCCCTCTCCCGCGTGCCGCATCCTTCAAGCCGCCCATCCGCCGGCGACGATAACCATCAACAGACCACAGGAGCCCCCAAACGATGTTCATGGATGTCCTCGACCAGTCTGAGATCGACGCCCTGTTGAACGCCGTCGACTCGGGCGAGGTGGAAGAAGAACAGCAGGGCGCCCAGGTCTTCAGCCGCACCCGCCGCCACGACGACCACGTCGAGGTCCGCCCCTACGACTTCGCCCGCCCCGAACGCGTCTCCAAGGACCAGATGCGCTCCCTCCAGACGCTCCACGAGGGCTTCGCCCGAAACTTCGGAGCCGCCCTCTCGGGCTTCCTCCGCACCATCGTCGAGGTCAAGGTCGCCACCTGCGAGCAGATGACCTACTCCGAGTTCATCTCGGGCCTGCCCAACCCCACCAGCTTCAACCTCATCCAGCCCGACGCCCTCGAAGGGCAGATGTGCCTCGAGATCAGCCCGCTCATCATCTACCCCATCATCGACCGCCTGCTCGGCGGCACCACGCAAGACCTTTTCATCCCCCAGCGCCCCCTGACCCTCATCGAAACCCGGCTCATCTCCAATATCACGAGCCGGGGCCTCGACGCCCTCACCGAAGCGTGGGAGGGCATCAGGCCCTTGAAATACGAGATCACCGCGACCGAGTCCAACCCGCAGCTCGTGCAGATCGTGCCGCCAAACGAGGTCGTCGTCGTCATCGGCTTCGAGATCAAGATGTCCAACCGCGCGGGCACCATGAACCTCTGCATCCCCTACAACGTGATCGAGCCCGTCATGGACGAACTCAGCGCCCAGTCATGGTTCGCCGTCAACAAGCACGTCAAGGACCCCTCGCACCGCGAGCGGATGAACGTCTCGCTCAGCCGCGCCTCGGTCAGCGTGGGCGGCATCCTGGCCCGCACGACGATGACCGTCCGCGATCTCGCCTCGCTCGCGCCGGGCGACCTGATCACCACCGCCAAGCCCGCGACCGAGCCCGCCGCGATCCGCGTCGAGGGCGAAGGCAAGTTCTGGGCCGCCATCGGACAGGTCAAGGGCAACCGCGCCCTGCGCGTCCTCGGCCCGATCAAACCCGGGCAACGCCCGCCCAAGCCCAAGGCCGCCGCACAAGGGCCTCAGCATCCCACGCACGCCGCCGGACGAGCTGCCAGTCCAACGGGCAGTCCATCGGGCCAGCCCGGCCGGGCCGCCGAATCAGGCCCAGCCCCCGCCGCGGATCCGGTTTCCTGACCAAACGATCGCATACAAAGGATTGACCGGTCACCCCCGCCCCTTCTACTGTTGCGTGAGAAGCCCGGATCGTTCCCGGGCTAGCAGATGTACGGACCGGCCGAGCCCCAAACGCTCCCGGTGGTCTCCCGGAGTCCCGCATGAGCTGACCAAAGCCATGCCGATGCACCGCCAAGGCCCGCATGCGGCCGGGCGCGGCGCGACCCTCCGAGAGGCCACGGGCACGTTCGACAAGCCCCGTGGCCTTGTTGCATTACAGCCAGAGCCCCCAGCAGAGACATCCCGACAACCAGCCTGACAACCAGACAGAAAGCCAACTCAATAGCCAGACCGCCAACCAGGAACCTTCGCCGTGAACATGAACACACAGGAAATGATCCGCATCGTCGACTCGATCGCCCGCGATCGCAACATCGAACGCTCCCTCCTCATCGAGGATCTCGAGCAGGCCATGATCTCGGCCGCACGCAAGTACTTCGGAACCATCGACGCAGACGAGTTCACCTGCACCATCGATCCGATCGACGGCTCGTTCGATCTCAAGCGACACGGCGAAGACCTCGAGATCCCCCCAGCCGATTTCGGTCGCATCGCAGCCCAGACCTTCAAGCAGGTCATGATCCAGCGTTTCCGTGACGACGAGCGAAACTCGATCCTCGACGAGTTCTCCAAGCGCGTCGGCGAGATCGTCACCGGCACCGCCCAGCGCTACGAGGGCGGCGCGCTCGTCGTCACCATCGATCGCGCCGAATCCTTCATGCCCCGCTCCGAGCAGATCCCCGGCGAGCAGTTCGAGCCGGGCGACCGCGTCCGCTGCATGATCCTCGATGTCCGCGAGCAAGGCTCCCAGGTCAAGATCGTCATCAGCCGAGGCCACCCCGACTTCATCAAACGCCTCTTCGAGGTCGAGGTCCCCGAGGTCGCCGAACGCATCATCGAGCTCAAGGCCATGGCCCGCGAGGCCGGCTACCGCACCAAGATCGCCGTCGCCTCCATCGACTCGCGCGTGGATGCCGTCGGCGCCTGCGTCGGCGTCAGGGGCTCCCGCATCAAGAACATCGTCGACGAGCTCAACGGCGAGAAAATCGACATCGTCCGATGGAACGAGTCGTCGCAAATCCTCATCCAGAACGCCCTCAAGCCCGCCGAGGTCCACGAGATCAACCTCTGCTTCGAGCTGGGAAGAGCCACCGTCGTCGTCCGCGACGACCAGCTCAGCCTCGCCATCGGCAAGCGAGGCCAGAACGTCCGCCTCGCCGCACGCCTCACCGGCTGGGACATCGACATCCTCACCCCCGAGGAGTTCGACAAGGGCCTGGCCATCCTCAACGAGACGCTCACCGCCATCGAGGGCATCGAGGAAATGCACCTCGACAAGCTCGCCGCCCTCGGTATGGTCAGCGTCTTCGACATCGAAGAGGTCGGCCCCGACGTGCTCATGAACGAGATCGAGATCTCGCAAGAGCTCGCCGACACCATGGTCGAGATCGCCTCCGAGAAGGCCAAGGTCGTCGCCGAGCAGCAGCAGAAGGACAAAGAAGAAGCCGAGGCCCGCCGAAAGGAAGAAGAGGCGGCCTCCGCGGCGCTGCTCGGACAGTTCGCAGGCGATGCACCGCAAGCGGCCGATGCCGATGCCGATGCGGCCGCGGCGCTCATCCTGGGCGGCGGCGATGCACCGCAACCCGATCAGCCCTCTGAATCCACCAGCGCACCAGAACAGCAGCCCTCCGACGGCTGAGATCACGCCACAGACCACGACAAGCACTGCCACCCACGTTCACAGCAAGCAGATAGACACACGGAGCTTCTCCCTTGGCCAGACGGGTCTTCGAAATCGCAAAAGAGCTCGGCGTCGCCTCAAAGGCGATCGTCTCCAAGTGCCACGCCGAGGGCATCCCCGCCGACGTGGTTAAAAACCACATGTCCTCGATCTCGATCGGGCTCGAAGCCACCATCAAGGAATGGTTCTCCGAGGGCGGCGAGGGCGGCACCGCCACCGCTACAGCGATCGAGACCTCTGAAAAAGTCGACATCAAAAAGGTCCGCGCGAAGCCAAGGGCAAAGGCCAAAGCAAAGGCAAAGCCCACAGCAGACGCGACAGACTCGACAGATGCGACGGACGAGTCGACAGCCACCGAGGCGAAGCCTCAAGAAGCCGATGCCGCCGATCCGAGCACAACTCCAAACGGGGTCACGCGCGCCGAAACCCCCGCGGCCCCAGCAACCGCGACCGCCGCGACGCCGCCACCCGCCCAGGCCGACGACGCCCCCACAACGAACGACGAGCCCGCGGCTGACACGCCGCCCGCCGCAGCTGCGTCGGCGCCCGAGACCGACGCCCCGGCACCGCCGAAGCCCGCCCCCACCGCGCCGCCGGCACCCCCCGCTCCTCCAAAGATGAACGTGCCGACGAGGCCCAAGGTCGTCGCCCCCGCCGGCCCGCGCATCGAAGAAATCGAACGCAAGAAAGTCTCGCTCTCCGGCCCCAAGGTCGTCCGAGTCGAGGCCCCCGAAACCCTCGACGTCCCACGACGCGGACCACGCGGTGGCGGAGGAGGCGGTCCGGGCGGCCCAGGTGGGCCGGGCGGCGCACCCGGCGGCGATCCATTCGGTCCTCCCGGCATGGGCGGGCGAGACCGCGGCGGCGACCGGAACCGCCGCGGCGGACCCTCCTCCCGTCGCAACACCCGCGGGGGCGGAGGCGGTGGCGCTCAGCCATTCCGCCAGCAGGACCTGATCGAACGCGAAGCGCGTCTCCAGCGATCCGGCGGCTTCATGAAGCGCCGACGCCAGGACGCCAAGCGGAAGGCCGGCGCGTCCGCCGACCGCGCCCAGACCCCCGCCCAGACCGGCGGCACCGTCAA
>JBCBNT010000025.1:0-37150 GCA_039821685.1 Planctomycetota bacterium
ACGCTCGAATCGTCGCCCCTGCCGCAGATGACGGGCGACGCCCGCAAGATCAGGCGTTCGGGCGAGCTCGAGGCGGGCTGGCGCGAGGCGGAGACGATCTTCATGGTCGTGCGGGCCGATGAGGACACCAACACCGGACGCGATCTCCGCAAGATCTCCGCCACGGTGACGCGGGACGACAGCGACCTCTGGGTCGCGTCGTGGGGCACGCTCGAATCGGAGGCTCGTCCGACCTTCCGCGAGCTCGAGAACGGCGATCTGGACCTCGGCATCTACGGCGACTACGCCGGCGCGTCGATGACCGCGTACGCCTTCGACCGCGTGACGCCGGGCCTGGGCCAGTGGCTCGTCACGATCGCCGCATGGCTCTTCGCGCTCTCAACGATGATCTCGTGGAGCTACTACGGCGAGCAGGGCATCTACTACTTCTTCGGCACCAGAGGCGAGAAATCCGCGAAGCCCGCGGTGCTGTCGTACAAGCTGATCTACGCCCTGCTCATCCTCGTCACAACGGCACTCGCGATGCCCGTCTTCGGCCCCAACGGCGATAAAGCCATCATCGGCACCGACACCGAGCTCGATATGTGGACCACGCTTGGCCTCGGCGTCATGCTCGTGGCGAACATCCCAATCATGTGGATATTCAGCGCGAAGGCCATGGGTGCGTACCACGGCTATTTCAAGAAGATCAAAGACGGCGGCGACGGCCCGCACGACGCGCCGCCGATCACGGACGTCGTTGAAGGCAGGGACGTCTGAGCCGATTCAGCGGTCGTCGTTGGCGACCGACTACTCGGAGCTGTCCGGCTCGGTGTCGCCGGGCTTGGCCTGGCCCGGCTCGGCATCCCGATCCACGTACTCACCGTCCACCGCGGCGGTGAGTCGTTCGATCTGCTCGTACGCGTGCACAAGGGCCGCGGCCCGGCTCTTGCGCGTGATCGAACGCCACACCCATGGGAGCGGCAGCAGCGTGAGCGGGATGTACCACGCCCAGGTGAACCACCACGCGTTCGGGTACCAGCCGAACCAGGTGTTGAGCAGCGAATCGGTGAACACGACGCCGGGCCAGACCGTGAAGGCGAGCACGGCGGCGTAGACCGCCGGGAGCTTCTTGAGCGGTTCGGCGCGGAAGCTGAGCGTCCGCGTCCCCTCGATCTGCCAGTGGTCCACGACGAGCCGGAAATCGAACGGCGCGCCGAACGCCGAGCAGGTAAACAGGCCCTTGCGGGCTTTGGGGTCAGCGGCGGGGCTCTTCGCGAAGCCGGGAAGCTTGCCTCGCTTGCTGAGGCGTTCGGCGCGGGCGAGGCATTCGGCGTGGTCGTGCGGCGTGCGGACCTCGGGCAGGCTCTCGAGCAGCTCGCGGATCTGCGAGTCGCTGGGCGGCGCGGGGGTCGGCTTGTCCGCCAATGCATCGGGCTGGTTGGGTCCGTCGGACATAGGGTGCCGAGTCTATCGGCACGAGCACGCACCCACTGCAAGGAGACCCGCGCATGCCCCAGACGCCCAGCCTGATCGAACCAGGCAAAAAAGCGCCGGCCTTTACCCTCGCCGATCAGGACGGCACCAAGCACAAGCTCTCCGACTACGCCGGCCGGCCTGTCGTGCTGTTCTTCTACCCGAAAGACCTGACCAGCGGCTGCACGAGCGAGGCCTGCCAGTTCAGGGACCTCCTGCCGAAGTTCGGGAAGATGGACGCCCAGATCTTCGGGCTCAGCATCATGGGCACGAAGAGCAAGAAGAAGTTCGCTGACAAAGAGTCCCTGACGTACCCGCTGCTGGCCGACGACCGCGAGAACGACGAGGGCAAGCCCGACCCCGCGATCGCCCAGAAGTACGGCGTGTGGGTCGAGAAGTCGATGTACGGCAAGACCTACATGGGCATCCAGCGGACCACCTACCTGATCGACGCCGACGGCAAGGTCGCCAAGCGGTGGGACAAGGTCAAGGTGCCGGGGCACGCGGATGAGGTCCTGGCGGCGGTGAAGGGCCTCTAGCAGCTTCTGCGAAAGGGCTCGCCCCTGGCGGATTTCCCTCCCGTTGTACCAACTATCTCCGGCCGTCCTATCCTTCCCGGATGCGGACCTTTCTCGCCCTCCAGATCGCCTGCGTGTGCGCCGCGACATCGGCTGGGCAGACGGTGGACCCGCCGCCGCAGCCCGGATCGGGTGATGCCGTCACTGATTTCGGTTTCTGGTCGGGTAGCTGGCTCGTTCAGGTCGTCCGCAAGGACCTCGAGAACGCGGTCTACGTGGACAACGGCACCGCCCGGGCGACCGTCGAGCGGGTGGCGGGAGGCGACGTGCTGCTCGAGCGGTGGGAGGGCGAGACCGGAGCGTCTGCCGACGCGTTCGGGCTGAGCCTGACCTACTTCGACCCGGCAATCGAGCGGTGGGTCGCGGTCCGATCGTTCCCCGGCGGCGAGCCGTTGGCAGTGCAGTTCGGCAGGATCGAGGGTGTGTTCGAAGAGGACATGATCCCGTTCCATCCGCCGAGGGTGCACCAAGGCGGGCAGTTCGAGATCGAGCGGTTCCACTCGACGCGATCGGTCTTCAGCGATATCTCGTCGGACGAATTCCGGTGGTTCTTCCAGTTTCCCCGGCTCGAATACACGTGGGAAACCGTCCGCGCGATGACGCACAGCCGGATCGGCGAAACGCCCGCAGGCCTGTCGCCTCTGCGGATCGATCGTGTGCCGGAAGCGTGCGCGTGCGAAGGCGACGATCCCCGTCTGCTCGACTGGCTCGTGGGTGCGTGGAGCGGCGAGGGCGTGAGCGTACGGGTGTCGAGCGTACTCCGCGGGTGCGGCGTGGTGGCGGATGTCCGAATGGAGCGCGACGGCTCGCCGGTATCGGCGGTGCTCGCGGTCGCGTGGGACGAATCGTCGAACACCTGGCAGGCTCGGGAGGTCGGTCTGAACCGCCCCCTTGGCTCGCTCGTGTGGGAGGCGGTGGGCCGGGTCACAGCGCAGGGAATCGCGCTTCGCTCGATGGGCGTGGATGACCTCGGCGGGATGGTGTTCCAGCGCCTGGAGGGCGGTGGGATGCGTTTGGATATGACGCTGCCGGACGGCCGGCGGCTTGATGCGGAGCTAGAGAAGCTATGAGTCGGATGATGAGCAAGCCCCGGGGTTCGAGCCGGTCGATGGGCGGGAAGCTCCCCGTGCCGGATCTCGGCGACGACATGGTCCTGCGTGTTGTATCGGGCATCCGCCCGTGCCGGCAGGGAGGCCTGAAGCTCCAGCCCGGCAAGCTCGGCAGCCGGACGGTCGTGCACAATTACGGGCACGGCGGCTGCGGCGTGACGCTCAGCTGGGGCTGCGCCGAGATCGTCTGCGAGCTGGTCCGCGAAGCGGCGGGCGAAAAAGCGAAGGTGTCGGTCCTCGGCGGCGGCGTCACCGGCCTCACCGCCGCGCTCGTCCTCGCCGAGCAGGGCTACAAGGTCACGGTTTACGCGGCGAGCTTCGGCGAGGAGACGACGAGCGCCATCGCGGGTGCCCTGTGGCTCCCGACAGGCATCGACTTCCCCAAGAAGAAGGCCGATCGAGCCCGGTTCAATGACATTCTTCGCCGGTCCGCCAAGCGGTTCGGCATGCTCGATCGGGGCCTTTGGGGCGTCGAGGAGCTGCCGGTCTATGAGCCGGCCGACGCCGAGGAGCACCCGGAGTACTTTGAGTCGGGCGTGATGGGCCTGCCCCGCGAGCTGACCAAGGCCGAGCCCAAGCCCGGATGCATCAAAGAAGGCCGGCTCTTCCGGGCCAACTTCATGCACACGCCCCGGTTCATGCGGACGCTCCACGAGGCGTGCACGAAAAAGCGTGTCACGTTTGAAGAGGCCGAGCTCGCCTCGCTCGCCGACGCGAAAGCCGTCGAGGGCGACATCGTCGTCAACTGCCTCGCGCTCGGCAGCCGTGACGTGTTCAACGATCAGAAGGTGTACCCGGCGCGGGGCGTGCTCGTGCACATGGAGCCTCAGGAGCTCGGCTACGCGGTGCACGACGGCTACCGCTACCTGTTCCCGCGCGAAGACGCGCTCATCCTCGGCGGCACCTTTGAGCCCAACGAGGACGGCGAGGACGCCCCCGAAGCGATCGCCGAAGAAATCCTCGAGCACCACCGGGAGTTCTTTGGCCAGTAACTGACCGGCGGCACGCGCTGGCGAGGCGGAGTCGTCAGCAAAGAACTGTCCGCGTGGTGCCCTGGACGGTCTCGCTCAGGCGGGCTTACCGGTCAGCCGGTACCAGGGCCTGATCGTGAGCGACGGCATCAAGAGCGCGGGCCAGAGAGCGCTGAGCAGATCCGGCCGCATTAGAAGCTCTGCTGCCACGCGGCACGCGGGCCGCCTTGAGCGGAGCCGGCGGCGATACAGGGTTGCCATGCTGCTTTGGCATGCTTCGAGCGTGCCCGGGGCGGTGAGCAGCTCGGCGAGCCGGGCGGCCGACCAGATCGCCAGGCCGATCCCTTCGCCGCCGACGGGGTCGACAGCTGCGGCAGCGTTGCCGATCCTGAACGACCGGGGGTGCCCGGGCTCGATGTAGCCGGACCGCGCGACGCCGCAGGCCATCCAGTCGCCGTCCCGCTGATCGGCGTCGTATCCGGGCCAGATTTTGGCGAGGAGCGCGTCCCGGTCGTTCTCGTGAGCAGCGAGTACCGCCGGCGTTGCGCACATCGCGAACGTCGCGAGCCCGGCCTCGACGCCGATCGCTCCGCAGTACGCGCCGCGCGACGCTCGCATGCGGATGCCCCGGATGGGCTCACTCGGCCTGGCGTGGCACTTGAGTCCGACGAGTCCTCGCGCCGTCGGCGTGGGCCCCGCTGGGTCGAACCGGCCCGATCCGTCCGCGTGGACAACCGCGTCGGCCTCCACGCACCGCTTCGAGCCGAGCGTCAGCCGCACACCGTCGTGGCCGAACTCGATGCTCGCGACGCGTTCTGGCTGCAGGATCGTCGCGCCCGCGTCGGCTGCGCGTTCGACGAGCATCGCATCGAGCGATCGCCGGCTGAGCGCCCACGCAGCGCTCGGCATGGTCCACGCCCGGATGCGGTCGCCGAGCTCGAGCGTCAGCCGATCGACACGCTTCGCGCCCGCGGCCTGCAGTTCGTGGGGCGGGAGGACCGCCTCGAGGTCTGCCGTTGCTGCGGGCGAGATGAACTCGCCGCAGACCTTGGCCCGCGGGAACGCACGCGATTCGACGAGCGTGACGCGGAGGCCACGCTCCGCGAGACACACCGCGAGGGACGCGCCGCCGGCGCCGGCTCCGACGATCGCAACGTGCCGCACACCGCCGCGATCCGCGTACCGCTCAGACGGACTAGGGCGCGAGGTCGGACTTCCGGCGTCGGCGGCATCACCACGCATGCGGACACTCCCCGGCGAGGGTGAACCGATGCGTGAAAAGGTTCCACTCATACCGGCAGTGGCCGAGGTCGAGCCGCCTCGCGTAGTCGAGCACTTCCGCTTTGGTGAAGCCCGCTTCGACCGAGACCCTGGCGTCGTGACGGATGATCTCGGGCCGACCGATGGTTGCGATGTGGATGAAGCCTCTCCCGACGGTGGATCGGACGAGGTCGTTCCAGATGATCCCTCGTGCGGCGAGGCGATCCATGAGCCTCAGAGCGATCATGATCTGGGTGTCGGTGAGGTGGTGCAGGAACAGGCCCGCGTGCACGTAGTCGAACGAGCCCGGCTCGAACGTCTCGTCGAGCTTCAGGGCATCGGCTTGTCGGAGCGTGATCGATCCTGCGCAGTCGCGGTCGGCCTCGATGTGATCCCTCGCGAGCTCAAGCGTCGTCTCGTGCACATCGATGCCAGTGACCCGCAGATCAAACCCGCGCGACCTCGCCCACCGGACAGCCTCCAGCGGCAGGTCCGCGGAGCCCGTACCGTTATCGAGCAGCGTGATGGGCCGATCGGTGGGCCAGCGGGGGGACCAGCGATCGAGGTGCTTGACGAGCGCCGACACGCCCCCGAGCCGTTTGTTGATGCCCCGGATGAACCGCAGGGCCCCGTCGAGCTGCTCGCGGTCGACCGCGGGGTCGTCCATGAGTTCGGGTGTCAGGCGTCGGCGTGGCATCGGTCGTATCCTTAGCGTCATGGCAGACAGCGCACCAGAAACGTCGTCGAACGGCTCGGCCGAAGGTTCGCCGGGAGGGCGCGTCACGATGCGGACGCTCCGCGGCATGAAACGCCGGGGCGACGCCTTCGCCTGCCTGACGTGCTACGACGCGACAAGCGCCCGCTGGCTCGACAGGGCCGGCGTGGAGGTGCTGCTCATCGGCGATACCGCGGCGGAGATGATCCTTGGCTACGAGCGGACGATCGACATGCCTCTCGAGATCGCGATCGCGCTGACCGCGGCGGTGCGTCGCGGCGCGCGCCGTGCCATGGTCATGGGTGATATGCCTTTCCTGAGCTACCACTGCGGCGACGATGAGTCTGTCGGAAACGCCGGCCGGATGATGACCGAGGGCCAGGCCGACGTCGTCAAACTGGAGGCCGACGCTTCCTTTGCCCCGCTGGTCGAGCGGATGACCCGGTCGGGCATCGCGGTCTGCGGGCACGTGGGTTCGAGGCCGCAGACCGCGGCACTCGCCGGCGGCTACGGCTCGGCGGGTCGGACGGCCGGAGATGCCGAGCGGATCGTTGCCGACGCCGTCGCCCTCGAGCAGGCCGGGGCGGTCATGCTGCTCGTCGAGGCGGTGCCCGCCGTGGTCGCCGAGCGGATCCTCGGAGCGACCTCGGTGCCACTGATCGGCATCGGCGCGGGCCCTGCGTGCGACGGGCAGATCCTTGTGCTGCACGACTTGGTGGGCATGACCGAGGCGCCGCCCAGGTTTGCTTCCCGCTCGGCGGCGCTCGGCGATGCTCTGGCTGAGGCGGGCCGGGACTGGGTCAGGCGTGTGCGTGCCCGTTCCATCGGCGGCGAGGCCTACCAGATGCGTGAGGGCGAGCTTGAGGCCTTCGAGCGGGCGATGCCAGCGGCAGGGCTGCCTCGCGACGGCAACGCACCCGGGGTCGACTCGCGGGGAGCCGATTCTCGATAGGCTACTGTCCGGTAAGCGGCCTCAGGGTCCGGCCTGTACCGAGCGGTCGGGTGAGAGGGTCCGGGCCCCGGCCGTGAGCGGCGATGCAACCGGACGGGACGGGCGACGAAACCGTCCTGGGGCCGATGACCCGATCGGCCGCAGTGAAGCACAGAGACGCGTCCGGCGTGAACCGTCGTTCGGTCGATACAGCGAGCAGGAGCCGCCCATGCGGAGGATCGTGGCGTTCGGACCGGCGTTTGTTGTGCTCGCGGTGCTCGCGGCCGTGACCTTCCTCGGTCCGGCTGCTGTACAGCGGCTCGTCTTCACGCAGACGCAGGCGGAAGTCGTGCTCGCGCGGCAGGTCCTGCAAGACGACGACATCCTTGAGCGGATCGACCGCGCGACCCGCCGCATCGCCGAGGCCGTCAAGCCGTCGGTGGTGCACATCGAGGTCACGCTCCGAGCGGGCGACGGCGAGCCGGTCTTCGGCCCCGGCGCTTCCGGCTCGGGGTGGGTCTACGACCTCGAGGGTCACATCGTAACGAACGCGCATGTCATCGGCGCCGCAGAGTCCGCCCAGGTCGAGTTCGCGAACGGGCGAACCACCACCGCGAGGCTTGTCGAGGCGGATGCGTTCACCGACATCGCGGTTCTCAAGGTCGATCCGGGCATCGGCGTGATCCCCGTGGGCCGCGATTCGTCGCGGCGTGTCGAGCTGGGCGATCGGGTGTTCGCGTTCGGCTCGCCCTTCAATTTCAAGTTCAGCATGAGCGAAGGCATCGTCTCGGGCCTCGGCAGGAACCCGCGGACGCGGTCGAGCGGCAACGAGTTTACGAACTACATCCAGACCGACGCCGCGGTGAACCCCGGCAACTCGGGCGGGCCGCTGGTGAATATCTACGGCGAGCTGGTCGGCATGAACGTCGCGATCGCGACCGGCTCCCGGCAGAGCTCCAGCACCCAGGGGCAGTCGGCCGGCATCAGCTTCGCGATCCCGCTCGGCGTCGTCGAGTCGGTGGTCGATCAGATCATCAACAACGGCGAAGTCCGCCGGGGCTTTCTGGGCATCACGTCATCGAGGCGGTTCGATTCGCAGACGACCGACGTGCTGAACGCCGAGGGCGAATACGTCGGGCGGGGCGTGCTCGTGGCGTCGGTCGAAGACGGGCTCGCGGCGGATCGCGCCGGCATCGAGCCGGGCGACATCATCACACGCATCGGCATGAACGAGATCCGCGAGTGGCACCACCTGAGGTCGGTGATCTCAACCGCGAAGCCCGGCGCCCGTATCGACGTCGAGGTCTGGCGCGACGGCGCGCCGATCACGACGCAGGTCAACCTCGCCGAGTTCCCCGACGTGCAGCTGCAGCGGAACGCGCTCGTGCCCGCGCTCGCGATGGCGGGTGTCCGCTTCGGCGAGATCGACACCGAGGCCGGCACGCGTGTCGTCGTCGGCCAGATCTGGTCGCAGGGCATCGCCGGTCAGGCCGGGCTCCGCGAGGGCGACCTCATCGTCGAGGTCAACGGCGACCCGGTCACCGACGAGCTGTCGTTCTTCGCAGCTCTGGGCCGCGCCGAGGCGATCCGCGGCAAGCTCGTCCGCCTCACCGTGCTGCGGGGCGATGTCGAGAAGTCGCTCTCACTCCGGCTCAACTGACTCCGCGGCGGGGTCCGGTGCGGCCGGATCGGCAAGCGTCAGCACGAGCGTGATCGGCGTATCGAATTCGGGGATCCGATCCGGATCGGCGTACCAGAGCACGTCGCCGCTCCCGGTGTCGGGGCTGAAGACCGGCACGAGCCCGATCGTTTCGATGCCGTCGTCGCCCGTCCCGAACGTGCAGAGCCCGATCGCGACGCCTTCGACATCGGCCATGTAGAAAGTCTGCTCTCCGAGCCGCTCGTCTTCGAAGGCCCGCTCCGAGGAGCCGCCAAAGACGAACGTCGGCCCGAGATCGATGAGCCGATCGCCGGTCTCCGGGTCGATGACCCACGCGAGCGGCGACTCTTCGATGGTTTCGCCGTCGCGCACATAGCGAGCGACCACACGGATCTCGGGCCCGCGCGGGCTCCGCCGCGAGCCATCGGCGCGGATCGCTCCGGCCTCGCCCGGCTCTTCGGCCCCGAGCAGCAGCAGCGCCGCATGAAGATCACGGGCCGACGCATCGATCTGCACGAGCGCCTCGTGGTCGCGGATGCCGCCCGACTCCGCGACGACCTCGATCCAGACATCGGGCGTCTCGGCAGCATGCGCATCGACGGGGACCCGCCCAGTCACTTCGACCACGCCGAGGTCGAATTCAATGGCGACCCCCTGCCCGAACGGCGCGACTCGCCCCTCCGGCTGCGCAAGGCCAGGATACGCGATGAATACAAACGAGATCAGCAGCGGACGCATCATGCCAGCGAGTGTACGAGACGCTCGAACGCCCTGCCCCGCTCTTCGAAGCTGGCGAACTGGTCAAACGACGCGCAGCCGGGGCTCAGCAGCACCGCATCGCCCGGGGCTGCATTGCCGGAGGCATACTCAACGGCAGACGCGAGCGTCTCGACCGGGCGAATGCCCGCGAGCGCCGCGATTGTGCGACCTGTCTGACCGATGCAGAGCAGCGAACGCGTGCGGGGCGCGAGCCGAGCGATCGGCTCGAGATCGGCTCCCTTATCCGATCCGCCGACGATCAGGTGCACCGGGCGATCGCCCATGGCATCGAGCGCGAGCCGGGTTGCCTCCGGCGTGGTCGATTTGGAGTCGTTGATGTAGAGCACGCCGCGGTGTTCGGCGACCGCCGCGAGCCGGTGGGGCAGGCCTCGGAAGGCGGCGATCGCTTCGGCTGCGCCGCGCGGATCTGCGCCGAGCGCAGCACATGCGGCGAGCGCGACGCGAGCGTTCAGCCTGTTGTGCCCGCCCGGCACGAGCAGATCGGGCAGGTCGGCATCGCTCGCGATCGGTGCGATGCGCAAGCGCGTGTTTAAAGCGTTTGCTTCATGAACCGATCGCGTCTCCATGCCCGGGCCGAGCACTGCAACCCCATCGCCTGGCAGCCTTTCGACGAGCAGGTGCTTGCACCGGGTGTAGTGCTCGAGCGAGCCGTGCCAGTCGATGTGGTTCGGCGTGATGTTGGTGATCACGCCGAGATCGAACCACCGGTCGGTCGTGATCGCTCCGTCTTGGCTGAGCCACCAGAGCTGCGCGCTCGAGACCTCGATGACGACGTCATCGCTCGGCGCGATCGACCCGAGCCGGTCGAGCAGCGATCCGCCGAGGTTGCCGCCGATGTGCGCGGGCCGGCCGGCCGCTGTCAGGCCCGCGTGGACCATGGATGCCGTGGTGCTTTTGCCGGCCGAACCCGTCACGCCGGTGAGCCGGCACGACGAGGGCAACGTGTCGATCGCGAGTCCCAGCTCGGTTGTCACGCGCACGCCCGCCGCACGGGCCGACCGCACAAACCGGTTGGTCCAGGGCTGCTTCACGGCCGGGTTGACTACGAGCAGCTCGCAGGTCGTCATATCGCTCACGTTGTGTGCACCGAGCCGGAGCGTGACGACGCCGGCATCGAGCTGCGGCCTCAAGGCATCGAGCGGTCCGGCGAGCTCTTGTTCGGTCCGCAGGTCGGTGATGAGCACCTCGTGCCCGAGGGCGAGCAGGTGCCGCGCGGCGCCGAGCCCGCCGCCGAATGTGCCAAGACCCATGATGACCGCGGACGCCGGCATACCCCCCGACTCTACCCGCCTGGGCCCCGCCCGCATCGCTCACATCAGCGATACGGGATCGACGTCGACAGCGGTGTTCGCGTCGCTTTTGACCAGGCCGCGGTCGCGGGCGAGCCGCAGCACGCGCTGGATCGCTTCGGCGTTGGGCGCGGTCAGCTCGATGCCGATGCGGAAATGATCCGCGATCCGCTCGATGGGGCAGGGCATCGGGCCGTCGATCCGGCCGCCGAGTCCTTCGATCGGGCCCCGGATGGCTTCGGCGATCTCCGATGCGGCGCGCCGGGCCTTTGCCGGGTCGCGGTCTCGGCAGACGATCCTCGCCATCCGCCACACCGGAGGCAGGCCGACCACCTCGCGCATCCGCAGCTCGTCATCGGCGAAGGACTCGAAATCGTGCGACGCGGCGCGGACGATCGCCGCGGACTCCGGCTCGAACGTCTGCACGATCACCCGGCCCGGCAGGTCGCCCCGGCCCGCTCGTCCCGCGACCTGGCTCACGAGCTGGTACGTCCGCTCCGAAGCGCGGAAGTCCGGCAGGTGCAGCGAGGTATCGGCGGAGAGCACGCCCACGAGCCGCACGCCCGGCACGTCGAGGCCCTTGGCGATCATCTGCGTGCCGAGCAGCGCACGCACCTCGCCCCGAGCGAAACGACCGAGCGCTTCAAAGTAGTCTCGGGCGGTCCGCATGGTGTCGGCGTCGACGCGGAGCATGGTCTCGCCCGTGACGAGCCGGTGCTCGGGCGGCAGGTCGGCGGTGGCGGCTTCGAGCGCCGCCTCGGCCCGCTGCGTGCCCGCGCCGAGACGCTGCAGCTTCGAGCCGCAGTCGGGGCAGCGGTCCGGGATGATCTGCTCCGCGTGGCAGTGGTGGCACCGGACATAGCCGCCCCGGCGGAGCGAGGTGTCCTGGTGCAGCACGAGCTTGGCGTCGCAGTGGTCGCACATCTGCTGCCAGCCGCACGCCGCGCTCGAGCAGGCGACGAGGCCCGCGTAGCCCCGGCGGTTGAGCAGCAGCACGGCCTGCCCGCCGCCGAGCAGCACGTCGGTGAGGCCTGCGCGGAGCGTCGGGCCGACGATCAGCTCGCGGGGCGATCGGCCCGTTGCTGCCGCCTCGGTTCGGCGCTCGTCGGCCATGTCCACGACCCGGACCTCTGGCATCGATCGCCCGCCGACGCGTGCGGGGAGCCTCAGCAGCGTCGACGCCCCGGTCCGCGCCGCGCGCCAGGATTCCAGGCTGGGTGTTGCGGATCCGAGCACCACGGGGCAGCCTGCCTGATGGGCCCGCTTGATCGCGACATCTCTCGCCTGGTAGCGCGGGAGCTGGTCCTGCTTGTACGACCCGTCGTGCTCCTCGTCGACGATCACGAGTCCGAGCCGATCGACCGGAGCGAAGATCGCGGAGCGAGCGCCGACGATGACCGGGCATCGGCCGCTGGTCACCCGCGACCAGGCCCGGTTCCGCTGAGCCTGCGTCAGGCCCGAGTGGAGCACGGCGACACGCTCGGGCCCGAGTCTGCTCCGCACCCGGCCGGCCGTCTGAGGCGTCAGCGCGATCTCGGGCACGAGCATGATCGCCGACATGCCAAGGTCGAGCACGCGATCGAGCAGGTGGAGGTATACCTCGGTCTTGCCCGAGCCCGTGACGCCGAAAAGCAGGTGGCGGGCGAACGAGCCGAAGCTGGCCGCGACGGCGCTGATCGCATCCGATTGCGCATCGGTGGGGGCGAGCGTTGTGCTCGCGTGGAACACGCCGTCCTGGTCTTCCTCGCGTGCTCGGACGGTCGTCGCGCGGTGCTCGGCGAGCAGGCCTGCTCGGACGAGCCTGTTGACCGCGGCGATCGAACGCTCACCGATCGCGTCGGCGAGATCGCGCGCCGATGCGGGGAACGCGTCGGCATCGAGCGCACCCATCGCCTGCCACGCGCGGCGAGCCGTGGGCGGGAGCGCCACGCCCTCGGGCGGCGGGTCGCCGACGGCCGCCGTCGGGCTCAGCAGCACCTGGGTCCGCCGGCCGGTGTCCGCCTTGACCGCGGCCGGGATCATCGACGCGAGCGTCATGCCGAGCGGGCACTGGTAATACCGGCTCATCCAGCGGGCCAATTCGACCAGATCGGGCGTGAGCGGCGCGCCGAGGACCCGGCCGATCGCTTTGACCCGCTTCGGATCGAAGCCCTCGAGCAGGTCGGCTCCGCCCGTCTGGATGACGATCCCGCGGGTCGGCGTGTTGCCGCGCCCGAGCGGGACCTCGACGGCGCCGCCGACGCGTACCTCGTTGCTGCCCAAAGGATCCGCCGGCGCCGCGTAGGTGAGCGTGGCATCGGCCGAGCCCCGATCGAGCCCTCGTTCGACCGCCACGCGGATATACACCCGATCGGCCGAGTCGTTCGCCGGAGACGCTTCTGGAAAGAGCCCGTCCTGCACGGGGCAGGCTAGACTCTGCCCCGATGCGTGACACGCTTCCTGATCGGGTACCCGGGCGCCTTGCGCTGGCGGACGGCACACTGATCCACGGCCGGGCCTTCGGGGCGATCGGGCGGCGGGCCGTGGCCGTCGCCGAGGTCGTGTTCAACACCTCCATGACGGGCTACCAAGAGGCGATGACCGACGCGAGCTACGCGGGTCAGATCCTGACCCTGACCGCGCCCATGATCGGGAACACGGGTGTTAACGGCGTCGATGAGGAATCCGCAGGCGTGCAGATCTCGGGGCTGGTCGTGCGCGAGCTCGCTCGGCGGCACTCGAGCTTCCGTGCGACCGGAGACCTCTCGGGCTACCTGGCCCGGGCGGGCGTTCTCGGGCTCGAGCGTGTCGATACGAGAGCATTGACCCGGGTGCTGCGCACGGCGGGCGTGATGACGGGCGCGATGACCGACGATCCATCGGTGGCCGACGCGGCGCTGATCGCGCGGGCCGCGGCCGCGGAATCGATGTCGGGCCAGAATCTCGTGCCCACGGTGGGGCGTTCATCGCCGTGCGAGTGGAGCGAGGGGCTCGGCGCGTGGGGCGGCTCGTCGGCCGGCGGCGGGGAGCAGGGTGGGCCCGCCCCGGTCGTGTTCGCCATCGATTGCGGCGCGAAGCACAACATTCTGCGTCATCTGGTCGATCGCGGCTGCGAAGTGCGGATTCTTCCGCACGAGTTTGATCCGGCGGAGGTCGTTCGGGCGTTTGAGCGGGGCGAGGTGAGCGGGCTCTTTGTGTCGAACGGGCCGGGCGATCCCTCGGCGGTGCGGGCAACGATCGCCTCGATCGCGACGCTTTTGGAGCCGTCGTCGCCGCCGATCCCGATCTTTGGAATCTGTCTCGGGCACCAGCTGCTCGCTCTGGCGAGCGGGGCACGGACCTTTAAGCTGCCGTTCGGGCACCGCGGGGCCAACCAGCCCGTGCTGAATACAACGCTGGGACGCGTGGAGATCACGAGCCAGAACCACGGCTTCGCGGTCGACCCTGAGAGTCTCGACCCCCAGATTGCCGAGCCGACGCATCTTCACCTCAATGACGGCACGCTCGCGGGGTTCCGTCGGCTGGATCGGCCGGTCTTCGCCGTCCAGCACCATCCTGAGGCGTCTCCGGGGCCGCACGACTCGGCGTACCTGTTCGATCAGTTCGTCGAGGCGTGCCGGTCGACGGTGGGTGGTTCGCGGACCTCCTGACCGGGCCGCGGCGTGACAGGCCGGATCATCGATTCAGATTGCGCTTGCATCGCCACACGATTCCGTTATATTGGGATCGGGCGGCACCGGAGGTGCGCGTCTCGTCAGTGTCGCGGCTCGCCGCGGCAGGTGGGGTTGACCGGTCGAGGTCGCCCTTGAAGGTCCCGGAGGGGGGCCGAGAGATTCAGGTTTCCGGAGCACACCGGCGTTCGCCGGGTGTGCGTTTCAGGTTGTGGTTTCCGTTATTTCCAGAGGAGTCTCCGAATGAAGACCAAGATGATTCTTGCTTGTGCCGGCCTGGCCACGTGTGCCGCCCAGGGACAGGTCGCCCGTCCCGATATGCAGACCAAGACCGCCGGCCAGGCGATCTACCCGACGACCGTCCAGGCGATCAAGGGCATCACGATGGACAACCGACTCGTCCTCGGTGAGAAGCGTGACTACGTGCGGCCCGACGGCGCTGCTGCTCGCGGCGGCATCGTGCCCCAGGTCGTCTACAACGGCGCCGGCCTTGCCGATACCGACGGCGACGGCACCCTCGACCCGGCCTGCGGCGACCTCTGCGGCGGCGCGACCGGCCCCGGTGCTGCGTCGAACCGTCTCTTCTTCGGTGATGACTTCGCCGTCCAGGCCGTCGCCGACGACTTCGAGGTCGACGCCTCGGCCCTCGCCGGTAACGAGAACTTCTCCGGCTTCATCACCACGACGAACTTCCCGTCGTGCGACGGCAGCCAGGGTTCCGAGCCCCTCTTCATCATCTTCACGATGTACGACTCGGTCGATCTCGTTGCCGACATCGACGGCTTCGACGGCTTCGATACCGACGGCGACGGCGTGAACGATTCGCCCTACGACCGCACCGACACCGACGGCGACGGCCTGCTCGATCAGTTCTCGGGCGGCGTTATCGTCACCTTCGCCAACATCGATACCGACGGCGATGGTGATGACGACATCCTCGATGCTTCCGGCGCTGGCTACTACACGCTGTTCGCCGAAGAGCTGACGAACGCGGACCTCGACGGCGATGGTGTGCTCGACGGTCTTGGCTCCGAAGACTTCGGCGTCTTCCCGTCCGGTGACCGCGACGGCGACGGCAGGCCTGACGGCACGTTCGAGATCTTCTACGCCGGCTCGGAAGGCCCGGACACGGACGGCGACGGCGTGCCCGGCGACACCGGCGACATCTTCAACCAGTTCTTTGCCTCGACAAACAACGCTCAGACCATGTTCTGGGCCCCGACGCTGAACGATACCGTCGGCGGCTGCCTCGCCAACACCGGCACCGGCTCGAACGAGGGCATCTACTGGGGCCAGGGCGCCAACGTGTGCCCTACCGGCAGCCTGAACGAGGGCGGCGACTTCTCCGAGGGTCTCGGCACGGTCGACAACGTCTGGGACGCCTCGATCGAGGTCACCGACTTCGCCGCGGCCGTGGCATGCCCCGATCCGCTCGGCGCTGGCGTCACCATCATCGGTGAGGGTGCCCCGACCCCGCCGTGTGCCGATACCAACGGCGACGGCATCGTCACGCCTGCCGACTTCAACGGCTGGGTCCTCGCGTTCAACACGCAGAACGTGGCGGTCTGTGACCAGAACGGCGACAACCTCTGCACGCCGCAGGACTTCAACAGCTGGGTCCTGAACTTCAACACCGGCGCTCCCTGCCCGTAATTCGGCAGGAGCGTCTCGGGCGGGCGTGATCGCCTGATCGTGCCCACCAACCCCGAACACTCGCACCGGCCTCGCTCTGAGCGGGGCCGGTGTCTTTTTCAATATATCGGGACCCTCATTGCTGTATTCGTGCAACAAGCGGAAACACGCTCCGAAACTGTTGCGAGCACACTCGTGTGTCAGACGGCGTTGCGTTCTGCATCTGCCGCGACGGGCTCGTGGGGATGGCTTGATTCAGGGAGGCCAATCATGACGACCTTTGGATACGCCTTGGCCGTCGGCTGCGCGGTTCCGCTTTCCGCGGTAGCGCAGCACGCGGACGCCGCGCGACCCGATCTGCAGACCAAAGCCGCCGGCCCGACGATCTACCCGACGACCGTCCAGGCGATCAAGGGTGTCACGATGGACAACCGGCTCGTCCTCGGCGAGAAGCGTGACTATGTGCGGCCCGACGGCGTTGCCGTTGCCCGCAGCGGTTCTGGTCCCTCGATCGTCTACAACGGCGCGGGTGTTGCCGACACCGATGGCGATGGCGCTCTTGACGTCGCGTGTGGCGACCTCTGCTCCGGCGATGCCGGCCCATCTGCACCGTCGGACCGCATCTTCTTCGGCGATAGCTTCGCTATCCAGGCGGTCGCCGATGACTTCGAGGTCGAAGCCTCGGCCCTCGCTGGCAACGAGAATTTCTCAGGCTTCGTTCTCCTCACGAACCTCGTTTCGTGCGACGGCCGCACCGGCAACGAGCCGCTCATCGTGATCTTCACGCTGTACGACTCGGTCGACCTGGTCGCTGATCTGGATGGAACCGATGGATTCGATACCGATGGCGATGGCGTGAACGACTCGCCGTACCAGCGCACGGATGCAGATGGGGACGGGCTGGTCGACCAGTTCTCCGCCGGCGTCATCGTCACCGTCACGAGCGATGGTGACGGCATCATCGACGCGACTCCCGGCGGCTACTTCACGCTTCTGGCTGAGGAGCTGACGAACGCGGACCTCGACGGCGATGGTGTGCTCGACGGCCTCGGCTCCGAAGACCTCGGCGTCTTCCCGTCCGGCGACCGCGACGGCGACGGCCGGCCCGACGGCACGGTCGAGATCTTCTACGCCGGCTCCGAAGGACCGGACACCGATGGCGACGGTGCCGGCGACAGCGGTGACATCTACAACCAGTTTTTCGCAACGACCAACAACGCTCAGACCATGTTCTGGGGTCCGACGCGGAACGATACCAGCGGCTGCCTTGCGGACCTCGGCGACGGCACCGGCTCAAGCGAGGGCATCTTCTGGGGCCAGGGCGCCAACGTGTGCCCTCCCGGCAGCCTGTACGAGGGCAGCGACTTCTCGGAGGGTCTAGGCACGGTCGACAACATCTGGGACGCTTCAATCGAGGTCACCGACTTCTCCGGGGTCGTGGCCTGCCCAGATCCGCTCACCGCGGCTGTGACCATTCTTGGTGAGAGCTTCGGAGATCCGGCGTGCGCCGATAGCAACGGCGACGGCCTTCTGTCGCCGGCCGACTTCAACGCCTGGGTCCTCGCGTACAACACACAAAGTGTCGGCGTGTGCGATCAGAACGGCGACGGGCTCTGCACCCCTCAAGACCTGAACGCCTGGGTGCTGAATTTCAGCAGCGCCGCTCCCTGCCCATAACCAACGGCTCACCGACGCGCGGGGTGTCGGAGTCCTTACTAGGAGTGATCAGGCTTCGGGCCCGGCGTCCTCGGCGTCGGGCCCGCTTTCATTGCTGCTCGTTTCGTGGATCACGCCCGTGCCGACCGACTGCGACGCCTGCGGGACACGCTCGAAGAGGTCGCCCGGGCTGCTCGCCGAGCCCGAGACAACCGTCGCCAGGAGCGTCTCGGGCCAGAGCAGCGCGACGCCTCTCCAGCCTGCACTGATCGTGCCGACCACGGGTTGCAGAGCGACCTCGATGACCTGGTCGCGTGTCGACCCCGGCCCGCCGGTTTCGAGCGCACTGACCGCGGTCGGGAACTCGCCGCGCTGCCTCGCCGTCCTGCTCGGATACGCGAGATGGTCGCGGCCGGCGTATTCGTGGCGGGTGCCGTCGATGGGCACGCGGTATCGGAAGGGCGTGAAACCGGACCGGTCGAGGCCCTTGATGGTGGGCTCATCGTCGGCCGGGGGCGGGGGCAGCACCGCTTCGCCCGACGCGTCGATCGTCGTTTCGACGACACGCGGCGGGAACGAGTCGAGCGCGACGTCATCGCTGATCGCAAGCCGCAGGTTGCGGTTCTCGACGCAGCCGATCGACGCCACCGCGGGCGCAGCGATCGACGCAGCGAGCAGCATCCGCTTCAGTGAATGAGTGCTGGGAGCGTTCGGAGTCGTTGCGTGGCGTCGGCTATTCATGCGATCAGTCTAGATCGTGCGGTCTGTCGGCGTAGGCCCGGTCCACGGCATGCCTCGCGTCGTCGTGATCGAAGCCGCGCCGGATCAGGAAGGCGTAGAGGCGTCGGCGGGCGGCGTGCGGGTCGGTAGGGGGCTGCTGCCGGGCAACGCGACGGGCTGCAAGGTCGACCGCGGCCTGCCGCTCATCGATATCCCTCGTCGCCTCAGCCGCGGCCTTCGCGGCATCGCTCGCGGCGACGCCCCGTTTGCGCAGCTTTGTTTCGACCGCCCGCCTCGACGAGCCTTTTCTTGCGGCGAGGGTCGACGCGGCGGCCTCGGCGAACGCCGCGTCGTCGATGATACCCGCCGCCTCGAGCGCTTCCGCGGCCGCGGCGGCGTCGGAGGCCGCGTGCCCGGCTCGGCGCAGCCGCTGCTCCAGATCGGCACGCGCACGAGGCCTTGCAGCGACAAGACGCAGCGCATGCCGCTGCGCTGCGAGCCTCCGGGCAGCGTCCCAGAGCCGTGCAGCGAGGTCCGTCGTCCAATCGTCCCCGACACGGACGCCGACCTTGGCGACATCGGCCGCGTCGATCTTGGCGACGCTCGATCGGCCGACCATGACCGAGACGACCGACCCATCGGCCCCGACGCTGCGGATACGCGAGACCCGAGCCTCGCCGTCGGGCTCTGCGACCGATGCCGGGTCAGGCGCGAGTGTTCGGCTCTTCTGCCTCGCCACGCTCGTCAGCTCCGGAGCCGGAGCTCGTCGAGGTACCCGCCGATCTCGTTCGTCGCTTTCGAATCGCCGACCCGCCGCGCGACATCGAGCCCGGCGGCAAGCGTCTCCCTCGCTGCATCCATGTCTCCGAGCGCCTCGAGGCTGCGGGCCTTGTGGAAGTAGGCGTAGCAATACGCGTCATCGACGGCGAGGCAACGGTCGTAGTAGGCGACGGCGCCCGCGTGATCACCGGCCTTGCTCAGCTCCTGCGCGAGCGCGTACAGAACGAACGTATCGCTCTCATCCAAGGCCAGCAGTTTCTGCAGCTGTTCGATAGAGGGCATGCACACACGATAGGGTGCAGCTCGGGCGGGTTCTGTATACAACGCTACGATCAGCTCGGCCGCGGCGGCGCGGCACACGGCACGGGAACGCGGAGGAACGGCATGTCGCACGGCATCAGCAGGATCGGGGTCATCGGCGGGGGACAAATGGGCGGCGGCATTGCGCAGGTCGCGGCCGCCAGCGGCTTTGAAACGATCGTGTGCGATCTCTCGGCCGATCAGATCGCGAGCTGCGAGGCGACCCACGACAAGCTGCTTGCGCGGGCCGTCGACAAGGGCAAGATGACCGAAGCCGACGCGGCAGCTGCCAAGGGCAGGCTGACGTACGTGACGGACACGAGCACACTTGCCGGCAGCGACATCGTGATCGAAGCGGTCGTTGAGAACGCCGATGTCAAGAAGTCGATCTTTGCAGGCCTCGCCAAGCAGTTCACGGGCGACGAGATCCTGGCGACGAACACCAGCTCGATCAGCATCACCGAGATCGCGGCCGCCACGGACTGCCCCGAGCGCGTCATCGGCATGCACTTCTTCTACCCCGTGCCCGTGATGAAGCTCGTCGAGGTGATCAACGGCCTCGCGACGAGCGAGTCAGTCACGCAGCGGACGATCGCGCTCGCCGAGGCGATGGGCAAGACCGCCCTGCCCGCCAACGACCGCGCCGGCTTCGTGAGCAACCGCGTGCTGATGCCGATGATCAACGAGGCGTTCTACGCATGGATGGAGGGCGTGGCTGAGCCGGCAGACATCGACGGCATCATGAAGCTCGGCTGCAACCACCCCATGGGCCCGCTGGAGCTCGCGGACTTCATCGGGCTCGACACCTGCGCCCACATCATGAACGTGCTGGCAGACGGGCTGCACAGCGAGCGGTACCGGCCGTGCCCGAAGCTTGAGCAGTTGGTGACGGCGGGGCGGATGGGACGGAAGTCGGGGCGCGGGGTGTATGCCTACCAGAATACGATAAAAGGTTAAATTAATAATCTACCAGGGTGGTTTTCGGACGCCGCGCAATGAAATAGTTTATGCTCCGTTTATCGGCTTAAAGGCTGAGCAGACCTGCCGAGTACCGGTTCGGCCCGCTTGGCTTCCACCAGTAAAGGGAGGCATCATGCATCGTGTTCTTATTCGAACCCTGGGTTATGGAATGCTGGTCGTGGCATCCGGCTCGGGGGCCGCCCAGTCCGACTGCACGCAGCAGGAGCACAGGGACCAGATCCCGTGCGCGACCTGCCGGGCTGGCGCAGTCATCGTCGGCGTGAATCCCGCGAAGATCACGGAGGATATCGGAGAGGTCCAAAAGCGGAGGAGACTCGTCCTCCACAATCACGCACCACGTACCGGCCCCTGCGACATCGAGACGCCATGCCTTTCTCCGCCGCCGGAGTATCCCGCGTCTTGGGAATTCAAGGTTGGCGAGCAGTGGAAAGTGGGTGGCGAAGGTAATGTTAGTGGTGAGATCGGCACATCTATCGGGTGGAAGCTCCTAGGCAAGCTCGATGCGAAAATCAGTGCCGGTGTCACGTTTTATGGTGAGCTCTCCGGCGATGAGACAACCACAACGTCACTCGGTGCGAATTTATTCGCCGATAAGTGCGATGATCAGATCTCGAAGAAATGGAGAGTCTCGAAGCGGATTCGTGGTTCGATGTCAGTCGAGCCCGAGACCGTCACCTGGAAGTTCTCCGATCCAAACACGGGTCACGAGTATCTCTATACAACGAAGTGTGGGGATGCAGATACGGCAAGTGGGAGAATCGAAGACTTTGCTTCATATCCTAGTAAGTTCCAGAGAAATCCGTGTTGCACGGGACACGACCCAGATACGGGTGCTCCCTGCTGCGGATGTGTCAAGGCTAAGTGATAGTTAAAAGGAGAATCGATAGTGAATAATAAATTAATTATATCGTCTTTCCTGTTCGCCCTTGCTTTATCAGCCAATGCTGACGATGCATCTGCTCGTCTCTTGAATCATCAAGGGCTCGTGCAGGTGAAAGATGACAACCTCGCAGCAGCTGAAGCAAGCTTTGAGGCCGCTCTGCTCGAGGCGGAAAGTGAAGCTCTGTCAATCACAATCGGCTTGAATCTGGCTTATACCCATGATCTTCAGAATGATCCGCAGAGCCGCCTGCTCGTGCTCTCAAATATTGTGAATGCGTTCCCGGTTTCTGGCCTTGGCTACGAAGAGCATCTTGTCGATGTTTACAGAATGATAGCAAGCGCATACGAGGAATCGGGTAATGCCGCTACCGCGTCTCTCATTCGAAGCGCCGGGGTGTCCTCGTTGGATCCTTATGTCTCAGAGTATCGGATCGGACAGCTGTATAAAGACAACGCCATCATGTACGCGAGCGTTGGTTCAAGCGTCGACTCTCTTTGGTGGTGGGACCGCCTGTTTACAGAGCAATGGATTCATGGCACGCACGACGAGTCTCGAGCGATGAATCGGCTTTACGCCGCTACGCATTGCGGTATTGCCAGTGGAACGATTGTGTACCGTGATAGAATTCGAGAGTTACTAAATAATACAGAGCTATCGACTGATCGTGGTAATGCGCTTCTGTATGAAGAATTATACTTTGAACTTGAAATCAGTGAAGATGATCCTCTTGAAGAAGACCCCGCTGACGTTGCGGCGGAGATGTACCTCCTTGCCGTGACACACGACTGGGATGCGCTCGCTGACCTTCAAGGGTTCCCGCCTCCGCGGTCGGATGTCATAACGGACGCCGTGCGTCAATCACTGGTGAGCGTCCTGCTTGCAGAGATCGATTCGCGTGGAACGACAACCGCGACAGACAGTGAGTTGTGTGACTACGCCGACTACCTGCTGAGAGACTTGCACGAAGTAAACGAGGTCTTCGAGCGGCGCGGTGAGCTCTCGCAGTTCCGCCGGTCGTGTCTTCTCCAGATTGGCAACCCGGTAAACCTTGGCGGTTGAACTTCGCTCGTACCGACCTCAAGTTTAACGATCGGTGCCCACTTGTCGGTCGGCAGGTGGGTGCCCTTTTTCCCTGACAATGTCCTCGAAGGGTGCGTGACGTGATACACACTTTGGCTAGAAGCAAAGGTACAAGAAAGCCGATTGTGAGATCCTGAAATGCGAATGCCGTCGAGTTCGGTTGGCGCCGGCAGGGTACACGTGTGTCCTTTGGACGGGTGGCTGGTCGAGCGTGTTGCCCCATCTGCTCAACTACAATGCGCCGCGACTATTCGTGCTGGCTATTTGTAAACGATTGATATCGTTGAAATCATTCAGTCGGCTGGAGATAGGAATTCCATGTCGACGACACCCAATGCCGTGAACACCTCGATCACCGGCCCCCATCTCGATGGGGTCGACCCGCAATCGGTCACCATCTCCGGGCTGGTGCTCGACGCGAGCTACGGCCCGAGCGATCCGCCCGCGTCGCTGGTCAATTTCGACCGAGACATTCAGGAGCCCGGCTCGTTCCCCTACACCCGCGGCCTGTACCCGCAGGGCTACCGCAGCCGGCTGTGGACCATGCGGCAGTTTGCCGGCTTCGGCTCGGCCGACGATACCAACAAGCGGTTCAAGTACCTGCTCGAAGCGGCGAAGACCTCGACCAAGGCCAACACCGGGCTCTCGACCGCGTTCGACCTGCCCACGCTCATGGGCCGCGACTCGGATGATGAGCTTTCCGTCGGCGAGGTCGGCAAGTGCGGCGTCGCGATCGACACCATCGAAGACATGCACCGGCTCTACGCCGACATCCCGATCGACAAGGTCACCGTGTCGCAAACGATCAACGGCCCCGCGTGCGTCATCTGGGCGATGTACCTCGCGATGGCTCAGCAGCGCGGGATCGGGTGGGACACGCTCGGCGGCACACTCCAAAACGACATCCTCAAAGAGTTCCACAGCCAGAACGAGTTCATCTACCCGCCCGACCCGTCGGTGAAGCTCGTCGTCGACACGATCGAGTTCCAGAGCCAGCACCTGCCCCGGTGGAACAGCGTCTCGATCTCGGGCTACCACATCCGGGAGGCGGGCTCGAGCGCGGCGCAGGAGCTCGCGTTCACGCTCCGCGACGGCATGGAGTACGTCGAGGCGTGCCTCGAGCGTGGGCTCGACATCGATCAGTTTGCGCCGCGGCTCAGCTTCTTCTTCAACAGCCACAACGAGTTCTTCGAGGAGGTCTGCAAGCTGCGTGCAGCCCGCCGGATCTGGGCGCGGATGATGAAGGAACGCTACGGCGCGACCAACGAGCGGTCGTGGTACATGAAGACCCACGTGCAGACCGCCGGCTGCTCGCTGACCGAGCAGCAGCCGCTGAACAACATCGTCCGCGTCGCCTATCAGGCGATGGCGGGCGTGCTGGGCGGGTGCCAGTCGCTTCACACCGACTCGATGGACGAGACGCTTGGTTTGCCGACCGAGCAGGCCGTGACGGTGGCGCTGCGGACGCAGCAGATCCTGGCGCACGAGACGGGTGTGACGCGGACGGTCGATCCGCTCGGCGGCAGCTGGTTCGTCGAGAGCCTGACCGACCGCATGGAACGCGAGGCGCTCGACCTCATCCGCGAGATCGACGAGATGGGGCGGTACGAGGGCTTCCACGACGGCGAGGCTGTGGATGACGACAACAGCCAGCACCCGGCGTACAAGCCGACCCAGGGCTACGGCCACGGCGCGGTGACGGGCATCAACCGCGGCTACTTCCGGCGGCACATCGCCGAGGCGAGCTACCGGTTCAGCGAAGAGTGCGAGGCCGGCGACCGGATCATCGTGGGCGTGAACGAGTACCGCGACGACGAGGAGGATCGGCCGATCGATATCCTGGTCATCCCCGACTCGGTCGAGACCGAGCAGGTGTCACGCCTGAGCGACTTCAAGCAGCGCCGGGACGACGCGGGCGTGACCAAGGCCCTCGACGCCATCCGCGAGGCGGCCAGGAGCGGCGAGAACGTCATGCCGACGCTGGTCGAGGGGGCGCTGGCCAACTGCACCCTCGGCGAGATGGTGCAGGCGATGGCGGATATCTACGGGCGGTACGCGGGTGGACCGGAGTGGTGAGACTATTTACGGAGTAGTAGATCATGACTTCACCAGAGGTGGTGTGTGTTGGTAATGCAAACGTAGACCTATTCATTCCTCACGATTCCATGCGACTTGGGCATCGCGAGCGGATGGTTGTAAATGCTCCGATCGCCTTTCGCCCAGGAGGAAATGCGCTTGCTACCGCAACTGTTTTGGGAAAATGCCATGTAAGCTGTGGTCTGTGCTCGTGCATCGGCGTTCGCGGTTCTGGGCAAATGCTTCAGAGTGAATTAGATGAAGCCAATGTAGTCCTTCACCCGGGAATGAAAATTGATACGTCGAGTGAAGAATTGAAAGATGAACATACTGGACTAACATTTGTTAATTGCAATAGCGGATCGAAGCCATCCTTTGTGACCTATTCGGGCACCAATGCCATGCTGAACGTCGACAAGCTAGATATGGCTTTGCATGAGGGATTTTTTGACAATGCAAAGGTATTGTTTTTGGGCTCATTTGGCGTGCTTCCCGGATTAGATGCTCAAGAGCTCGTTGGATTTCTTCACCGACTACGTGAGCGACGAAAAGGTGACGGTGGCGTCTTCGTGATGGCCGGTACAAATCTTATTACGGATTCTGGCCAGTCCACGGAGTCGATAGTAAGCAGTGAGTATGTGCGTGAATCATTTCGATCTGTTTCGTCCGAACTGGATTGCTTTATCGGAAATGTTGCAGAGATTGCTCAAATTATGCGACGAGATGTGCCTGCGCCTGGGACCAAGCACGTCGAAAGGCTTGTGGGTGTGTTTTCAGACAAATATCAAATTCCAATCGTCGGCATGACGCTTGCCGAGAATGGTAGCATTTTGTCGCTCACATCCGGCGGTTCGATGAGTACGCATCCAGGATATGTCCTCAAGGACGATTTCCCTGAGGTCGATCGTGCCGGTGTGGGCGACGCTTGGAATGCTGGATTCATTGTCGAGATGATTCGGCAGAATAAGCCCATGCGCGATCTCGATTACTCACGAATGATTGAGCGAGCAAATCAAGTGGCTGTGTGTTCCATGCTTGATTACGGAACGACTCGTCTCGCAATTAAGTCTAAAATTAAGACAGTAGAGAGCGCTTGCAAATGGATTGAGGCGAGAGTTGATGAAATTGCGTTTCCCAATCGAGTTGTTTAATGCTGCGGCGTCCCAGTTGGTACGCGGAGCCTAAAGCATCCCCCCCAGCATCCCGCCGTCCACCGGCAGGGTCGCTCCGGTGATGTAGCTCGCCGCGGGTGAGGCGAGGAAGACGATGGCGGCGGCGACCTCTTCGGGTTGGCCTATCCGATCCATCGGGGTCGCGGCGAGGATCTGCTTGTAGCGGGCGGCGTTCTCGAAGACGGGCTTGGCGAGCGGGGTGTCGATGTAGGCGGGCTGGACGCTGTTGACGCGGATGCCGTGGATGTGCTCGGTGGGGGCCCACTCGACAGCGAGGTACCGCGTGAGCTGATCGAGCGCCGCCTTGCTCGCGGCGTAGGGCGCGCCGGTGCTCATCGAACGCACCGCGGCGACCGAGCTGACATTCACAATCGCGGCGTGCGTCGATTCGAGCAGCTTTGGGCGGAGCTTGCGGCAGAGGTCGAAGGCGGCGTCGTAGTTCACTCGGGTGATGCGCTCGGCTTCCTCGATGTCGTAGGCCGAGGTGGGCTTGCGGATGTTCATGCCGGCGTTGTTGACCAGCACGTCGAGCTTGCCGGTAACGCTGGCTTCGATCCTGGCGCGGTCGTCGGGTTCGCCGACGTCGGCGGCGATGGTGGTGACGCGTTCACCGAGGGCCGACGCGAGCTCGGCGAGATCGTCTTCGGACCGGGCGACGGCGGTCACGTGGGCGCCGAGCCTGTGAAAGAGCTCGACGGTGGCCCGGCCGATGCCCTTGGTGCCTCCGGTGACGAGGGCGTGGTGGTTGGTGAAGTCGAGCATGGGCGAAAGGCCTTTCGGTCAGTTGGAGATCGCGTCGTTGACGATGGTAAAGCCGAGGACGATCCAGGCGGCCAGGTGCAGGCCGGCGATGAGCGGGATGCCGATGCGGAAGCGGGCCTTGCGGGTCTTGTGCCGAAAGAGCCTCATGCCGAGGAGCGCGCCGGGCCAGCCGCCGACGAGCGAGAGGCTGAGCAGCGTCTTCTCGGGGGTGCGCCACGTGTTCCGTTTCGCGGCGCGCTTATCCAGCCCGAAGACCGCGAGCGTCACGGTGCTGAGTGCGGCGTAGAGGCCGACGATGGTGATCCAGAGTTCCGCGGGCATCGGTGAAGCGTACCGTCTGGCGTGAGCGAGGGCGTTGGCACCGCACAAACCGATCGCGATGAGGCCCGGGCCTTTCTGATCGATATGGCGCGCGCCCTGGCTGCCAACGGCACGCCCGCGCACCGGCTCGAGGAAGCCATGACCGCGGTCGCGGACCGGCTCGGCTTCGAGGCCGAGTTCTTCGCGACGCCGACGTCGGTGTTCGCGTCGATCGCCGAGCCCGGACGCGTCGCGACGACCACGATGACCCGCACGCAGCCGAGCGACATCAACGCGGAGCGGCTTGTCAGGCTCGATCAGTTGCTGCAAGACGTGCTCGCGGGTGAGGTCTCGCCGAGCGACGGGCGGCTCCGGGCGCAGCAGATCCAGGCAAGCCCCGATCGCTACGGCTCGTGGGCAACGGCGGCGAGCATCGGCGTGGCATCGGCGTGCGCGGGCCGGTTCTTTGGCGGCGGGCTTTCCGAGATCGTGTGCTCGCTGCTGGTCGGCTTGGTCGTCGGCATGCTCGCGATCGTCGCGATGAGCCGGCGTCGGCTTTCGCGGCTGATCGAGTTCGCGAGCGGGTTTGTTTCGGCGCTGGGCGCGTCGGTGCTCGCGACGTATGTCGGGCCGGTGCGGGTCGAGATCGTGACGCTTGCGGGCGTGATTGCGCTTTTACCGGGGCTCTCGCTGACGGTGGCGATCAACGAGCTCGCGACGCGGAATCTCGTCGCGGGCGGGGCGAGGCTCATCGGCGCGGTCACCGTGCTCGTCTCGATCGGCTTCGGCGTCGCGATGGGCGGCAGGATCGCTGCGCTCTCCGGCATGGCGGCGTCGGCCGAGGCCGTCCCGCTGCCCGCGTGGACAGAAGGCGCAGCGTTGCTGATCGCGCCGACGGCGCTCGCGGTGCTGTTCCGCGTGCCGGCGAGGTTCTTCGCCGCGGTCACGGTCATCGCCGCTACCGGCTACGTCATGGCGCGCGTCGGCACCGCAACGCTCGACGCCGAGGTGGGCGTGAGCGCCGGGGCGGCGACGGTGGGGGTGCTGTGCAACCTGTACGTGCGGTGGGTGAATCGGCCCGTCGCGGTGGTCATGATGCCCGCGATCATCCTGCTCGTGCCGGGCGGGATCGGTTACAGCAGCGTGTCGAGCTTCTTGCAGGCCGATGCCGTGACGGGCGTGCAGGCTGCATTTTCGGCGCTTCTCGTAGCGGTGTCGCTCGTCGCAGGGCTGCTGCTGGCGAATGTTGCCGTGCCGCCGCGTCGGTCACTCTGAGCTGTCGTCGTCGGACAGATCGAACGCGGTTTCGAGCACGGCCGCGAGCCTCACGCCGCCCTGCATCAGCCTGAGCTCGGCCACATCGATCGTCTGATCGACGTAGCCGCGGTCGAGCGCATCGCCGGTCTCTACGAGCCCGTAGGCGAAACGCTCGGCCAGCGCGTGCGACTCGAAGACCCACCGGCCCGCGGTTGCGATGATGTCTTCACCGTGGAAGTCCGCGAGCCAGGCGAGGCGGTCGTGCGACGCGATGTCCGCGTGCAGCCTGTCTGCCTTGACGGGCCAGGGGCTGCGGTCGTGCGCGTCGAGGATCGATGAGTCCCAGATGCGGTGCAGATTGGTCTCGCGATCAAAGAACGTGATGGCGATGTCGTTGCCGCCGCGGTCCTCGGCCCGCCCGCCGTGCAACGGCTGGTGCAGGTCGCCCACGAAGTGCACGAGAAACATCAGCGACTCCCGGCGGCGTTCGATCGGCAGGCTCGTATCGCGCACCTCGTCGCGAAAGCGCTCGATCGCCGACACGACGTTTCCCGCATCGGGGTGGTCACGATTGTGGTCGTATTCGGCGGCGTCGGGCGGCATGTTTGCGTAGTGCAGCGGCGCTGACCATCGGTACGAGTCGTCCGGCCTGACCGCATCCGCCCAACTCGCCGTTTCTTGGATGGTTGTGCCCGCTTCGCTCCCCGCGAGAAGCTCGCTGATCGCGGATTGCGTCTCGGGCGTGAGCTCGCGCCAGGCGATCTCGGCGACGATCGCGTGGCCGTCGCGGCCCCAGAGCGCATTCGCCGGCGACGCGGTCGCGGCACAAACAACTCCAACAGCTACGGCTCGAAGCATGCGGGACCTCCTCGATGGGCCGAGCCTAGGCTGGCCGCGATGGCCACCAAACGCATCGGGATCATCAAGGCGATGCGAGCCGAAGCCCGGCCGCTGATCGACCGCCTCGGGCTCCGCGAGGCCCCCTGCCCGTGGGACGACCGCCTCCCGCCCAGGCTCTGGACCGGAACGCACGAGGGCGCCGAGGTCGACCTCGTCTGGCTCGGGGAGGACGCGCGCCACGGCGTCGACCTGATCGGGACCTCGGCCGCGACGCTCGCCGCAACCCTCCTGCTGACGCACCGCCCGATCGACATCGTGATCTCGGCGGGCACGGCCGGCGGATTTGTGAGCCGAGGGGGCGAGATCGGCAAGGTCTATTTCTCGGCCGGCGAGATCAGCTTTCACGACCGCCGCGTGTCCATCCCCGGCTTCCGCGAGGCCGCGATCGGTCGGCATCCGTCGATGGATACCGCCGGCATCGCGCGCGAGCTCGGGTACGAGGTCGGCGTGGTCAGCACGGGCGACTCGCTCGATGCCCCGGCGTCGGACCTCGAAGCGATGGCTCGGCTCGGGACGAACGCCAAGGAGATGGAGGCGGCCGCGGTCGCCTGGGTCGCATCGTCGCTCGGCGTGCCGATGTTCGCCGTCAAATCCATCACCGATCTGGTCGACGGGCCCGAGGCCACGGAAGCGGAGTTTCTCGACAACCTGCACGCCGCGAGCCGCCGACTCGCAGAGGCGGTGACCCGAGTGATCGCCGCGCTCGCGTCGTAACGCGGCCCAGGCTGTATACCATCGTCGTTCCTGAAGAGTGAGGACCCGCCCGATGCGTTCGATGACCGCCGCCACCACGGAATTTGAGAAGACCGACCGCTGCGTGGGCCTCGACCATCGGCCCAGGGTGCTGCTCGGCAAGATGGGTCTCGACGGCCACGACCGCGGCGTGAAGGTCATCGCACGAGCCCTCCGCGATTCAGGGATCCACGTCATCTATTCGGGTCTCTGGCAGACGCCGAAGAGCCTCGCCGTCTCGGCAAGAGACGAAGACGTTGACGTCATCGCCGCGAGCATGATGAGCAACTCGCACCTGTCACTCGGCCCCAAGCTCGTCGCGTCGCTCGCGGAAACCGGTCGGCCCGACATCCCGGTGCACATGGGGGGCATCCTGCCGCAGGAAGACATCCCCAAGCTGATCGCGGCGGGTGTCGCCGAGTGCTTCACGACCGGCGTCGGCCTGCTCGACATCGTCGAGAGCGTGAAGGCGACCGTGCACGACCGCTCACCGACGATCGAGAGCGGCGGACTCACCGCACAGCTGTCCCGCGATATCACGATGGTCCACGAGGGCAAGGGCACCCGGAGCGGTGCAAAGAAGCGCCGCCCCAAGCGCGTCATCGGTGTCACGGGCTCCCCCGGCGCCGGCAAGAGCACGCTGCTCGCCTCCCTCGCCGGCGAGCTGGCCAGACAAGGCCGCGAGACCCCGTCGCTCGGTCGGTGCGCGATCGTGGCGTTCGATCCGATGAGCCCGATCACCGGCGGCGCGCTGCTCGGAGACAGGCTCCGCGTCGATTTCAACAACCTCGGCGAGGCCGTGTACTACCGGTCGCTCGCGATCCGCGGCGAGGACTACGCCGGGCTCGATGAGATCATCCAGCTCATCGGCGGCGCGCACGAGGGCGACGACGCCTACGAGACGGTCTTCGTCGAAACCGTCGGCGCGGGCCAGAACGAGACGCGCATCCGCGACCACGTCGACGAGACCATCGTCGTGCTCACGCCCGGCATGGGCGACGCGGTGCAGATGGACAAAGCCGGAATCCTCGAGATCGCCGACACCTTCGTGTGCAACAAGGCGGACCATCCCGGCGAGCACGAGCTTGTCCGCGACCTACGCGACATCGCGGGCCGTCGGCCGATTCTTGAAACAATCGCCACACGTGGCCAGGGCGTGCCCGAGCTGCTGGAGGCCTTGCTGGCCTGAGCTCTATTGCCTGAACAGGTCCGCCATCGCCGCGTCGATCGTGGCAAATTCGAACTCGAAGCCTTCATCGAGAAGCCGTCGCGGAGCGACGTACCGACCGTAGATCGCAAGATCAGGGTCCGTCCGTAGCACGAGCGGCGCTCCGATACGCACGAGAAACGCCGGCGCGGGAAGTCCGATCGGCATGCCGAGCGCGGAGCGGAGCGACCGCATAAATTCGGCCTGACTCACCGGATCGGGTGCCGAGGCGATGTACGTCCCCGTCATCGCGTCCGATTGAACGGCATGAGCGAGCACGCGGTTCATATCGCCAGCGTGGATCCAACTGAAGCCCTGTCTGCCCGAGCCCACCCGGCCGCCCAAACCGAGACGAGCGAGCAGACCGAGCCGATCGATCGCGCCGCCTCGGCGATCAACGACGAAGCTGGTGCGGAGGACGACGCCCCGAGTCTCGGTAGGGCACGCTGTCTCGAACGCCTGTTCCCACGCCCTGCCCACGTCGGGCGCGAGGCCGTAGCCCAACGCCGAGGATTCGTCACACATCGCTGTTGGAGGGTCGCCGTAGATGTGGGCGGTCGACATCTGGACCCACACGGCCGGAGTTGCTCCAACGGCTTTGCACGCCTCGCCGAGCGCGATCGTGGATTCCACACGCGAGCGAACGATCTCGTCGCAGTGATCGGGCGTCTTGACGCAGTCCACGCTCCGGCCAGCGAGATTAACGATCGCGTGTGCGCCCGCCAACTCGTCTGCCCACACGCCGACAGTCCTTCCGTCCCATTCGACGAACGTGCCCGCCGCCCCTTTCGGAGGGCGGCCTCGGGCGAGCACCAAGACGGAGTAGCCGTGCGACTCAAAATGCCGTGCGGCGTTCTGCCCGAGAAAGCCGGAGCCTCCGGCGATCACGATGCTCTGGCGGGTATCCACATATGACAATAGGTACAGACCTCAGCGAGCTACCATCGCCCCGCGTGCCACCAGCCCCACCCAAGCCGACACCCGTTCGACAGCTCGTCTCCGAAGACGGCCGCCTGACCAAGGGCCGCCTCGCAGGCCTGAGCATGAACCGCGCGATCTGGGTGCTCGCCTGGCCCATCATCACCGAGAGCTATCTCAACTCGCTCGTGGGCCTCACAGACACCATGCTCGCGAGCCAGATCTCCGAGGCCGCCACCGACGCGATCGGCGTCGCGAGCTACTTCGTCTGGTTCATCGGGCTGATCGCGATGGCGCTCGCGACCGGCGCGACAGCCCTGGTCAGCCGATCCGTCGGCAAGCACCGCATCGCCACCGCGAACGCGGCCGTCGGGCAGACCTTCGTCCTCGCGATCGCGTCGGGCGCCCTGATCGGTGGCCTGCTCGCGTTGATCGCGCCCTCGATCGCGTCCATCGTCAACCTCGAAGGCGAGGCGAAGGAGGCGTTCGAGGGCTACCTGAGGATCGTCGCGATCGGCGTGCCGATGAGCAGCGTGCTGTTCAGCGGCATCGCGTGCCTCCGTGGCGCGGGCGACTCGCTCCGCCCGCTCTGGGCGATGGCGGCCTGCAACCTCGTCAACATCCTGGTGAGCTTCGGGCTCGCCGGCGTGCCGATCCGCACGAGCGAGATCGTCGACGGGCAGACCGTCACGACCGTCGTCGTCCCGGCGCTGCTCGAAAACGGCTTTGGGATCTACGGCATCGCTCTCGGAACACTCGCCGCGCACACCGTCGGAGCGATCATCATCACGACCATGCTGCTGATCGGCCGAGGCGGCGTCACGCTCAAACGCCGGCGGATGGTCCCGCACCCCACAACGATCCGGCGGCTCGTCAGGCTCGGGCTGCCCAACTTCTTCGAGAGCCTCGGCATGTGGCTCGGCAACTTCGTCATCGTCATGATCGTCGGCTGGCTCACCGTCTCCGAGCGGCTCGCGTCGGGTGCGTCGACCGGGGAGGGCCTGTTCGGCGCACACATCTGGGCGATACGGATCGAGGCGTTCAGCTTCCTCCCGGGCTTCGCAACCGGGATGGCAGCGGCAACGCTCGCCGGGCAGTACCTCGGGGCCGGCAGCCCGCGGCTCGCGCGGCTCGCGATCCTCCGCTGCACCATGGTCGGCGCGGGCGTGATGTCGATCATGGGCGTCGCGTTCATCACGCTCCCAGACCAGATCATCGGCCTCTTCACCGCGCAGGAAAGCCATCTCCGGCTTGTCCCGCCGCTGCTGGTGATCTGCGGCTACGTGCAGCTGCCCTTCGGCGTGGCGCTGGTGATCCGCTCGGCGCTCCGCGGCGCGGGCGACGTCACGGTTGTTATGTGGATGACCTGGATCACAACCTACGCCGTCCGCATCCCGCTCGCGTTGCTCTTCAGCGGGGCAGATATCTACGCGTTCGACGGCAAGACGCGGCTCTTCGAGAACCCGTCACCCTTTGACGGAGGCCTGACCGGGCTGTGGATCGGCCTCTGCTCCGAGCTCGCGATCCGCGGGTTCGTCTTTGCCGCACGGTTCCTGCACGGCGGATGGGCGACCGTCAAGGTCTGATCGATGTGTGCCGATCCCTCGTGTTGCCGTGCGAAAGCCGCGGCGGTCCGGTCCTCAGCCCTCGCTGTCGTCCGTGGTGGAGTCGGCGTCGCCCGACGATGCATCGCCTGCCGGCACGGAGGTCTCGGTCGCGACGCCGGTGGCGGTCCAGCCGTGCCTCTCGCGGAGACGCTCAAGCGAGAACGGGTTGTCGACGGCGTCGAGCCGCGACAGCTCGCGGGCGATGATCGCCTGCTGCGCCTGCCCGAAGAGCTGCCTGAAGTCTTCCTGGGTGAGCGGGACGTACCGGTTGATCGTGCCGACCGCTGCGCTCAGCGTTCGGGGAGAGAGCACCGACAGCGTGCGGCGGGACGCGTCGATCGATTCGGGCTCGACCGTCGGATCGATCGTCTCGGCAAACGCGAAGACCTCGCCGAGCACGTCCTCGTCCGCGAGCACCGGCGGGGCGGAGGCCGGCTGGGCCGCGGCGATCCGCACCGATGCTTCGAGCGAGAGCCACGATTCGTCCTCTTCCGATCGGCCGGCGTTCAGAGCGTCGACCATCGCGCCGAGCCCGCCTGCCCGCGCGACCTCCAGGTACCCCGGCAGCTCGCCGGCGAGGCGATCGTATGAGCGGAGCGTCTTGAGATCGGCGACGGCCTCGGCCCGCACCTCCTCGATCGAGTCCGGGGGCGAGACGTCGCGCGAATCAATCACGCGGAAAAACGTGACCGACCCGTCGCTGCTGCGCACCGGGAAGTCGGCCGCGATGACACCGACCTGGATCGGCATGACCGGGTTCGGGTTCAGCTCTCTGACCTGCAGCATGGCGGCGGCGGGGCTCACGTTTTGCGAGCCGGCCCGCACCGAGCTCGCCGCGAGGCCCTCGACCGTGACCAGATCCTGGCCCGTCTGCCACTCGTCGACGAGCCGGACGATCGTCGGCCGAGGCATCTCGAACGACTGCCGGTCCGCGATCCTGCTCACCACGGCGTCGGCGATCGCTTCCAGCGTCGGCCTCTCGCTGGCCCAGGTCTCAGGCAGCTCCAGGTAGTCGCCGCTCCTCGGCAGCTGCCCGCTCGTGCGGAGCACCTCGCCGCGGATGATCTTCTGTGCCTCGGTAATGAGCGCCTCGACACGCTCGCCCTCGAGGGCAGCGACGACGCGGTCGCGCTCTTCATCAAGCTCACCGGGATAGGTGGTCTCTCGCTCGCGCAGCCAACGACGGGTCACGTCGACGCTCGGGATCTCGATCGCCGAGCGGATCGCCTCGGCATCGAGCCGGATCATCTCGACCTTCACGCGTTGCGGCTGGAGATAGCCGAGCCCGAACTCGTTGTCGATCGGGTTCACATCGGCGAGCGATGCGAAGTGGGCCTGCAGCTCCGCCTCGCTGGGGTCGCTCTCGGCGTCGTTGAACCGAGCGGCAGAGATCGTCACGAGGTCAGCCTCGATCGCTCGGAAGACATCGCTGCCGACCGCTCGGAGCCTCGGACCAGAAGGCCTTGCCACGCCCGCGTACGCCGCCCGCATCCGCTGGATGCCCCGGAGCTTGGCGACCGAGCGGTGGAGCTCCTCGATCGTCGTGAAGCGCCCGGCCGAAGCGGCGGCGTTCTCGGTCCGTTCGATGTTGTTCAGGAAGTTCTGCCTCATCTGCGGCAGCTGCTGCGCGAGGATGAACTGATCCGCCATGGACTGCCCGAGCTGGGCCGCTGCCTGGCGGTACTGCGGCCCGCTCCTTATCGCGAATACCGCGATCTGTTCCGCGAGCGCCGGGTAGAACGACCGGCCATCAAGATCGGAGCCGACGAACCCGCCCTCTTCGGCCTCCTTGCTCAGCAGGTACCAGTGCAGGTCGGCGTCGGCGCTGCTCGCCTGGTCGAGCCCGAGCAGCGCGGTCGCGAGCCCGCCCGTGCCGCCGAGTGCGTTGAGCGCCCGCAGCTCGTTCGACGCGTCGAACAACTCGCGCTCCTTCACCTTCCGGCCGTCCATCGTTGCGACCGTGCGGTTCTGCAGCTGCCCGACCTGCTGGATCGCCTGCGGCGCGAGGAAGGCGACCATGAGCAGCGACCCGCCGATGACCAGGATGATCTTGTTGTACTTGCGGAGGAACTTGAGCATGCGGATGTCCGTTCGACGGGCGTGCTGAGACTTCTACGAAAGCCGGCCGACCGGCGATACCGATCGGCCGGGCCGAGGAACCAAAGAATTGCACCAACCGGGCTTTAGCGGTAGAACTCGATAACCAGGTTCGGGTTGACGTCAAACGGTACCTGATCCGGCGCAGGGAGCGAGACGACCTTCGCCGACAGCTCGCCCGGGTTCACGTCGATCCAGCCCGGCACCTCGTACCCCGCCATGGTCTCCATCTGCTCGCGGACGAGCTTCTGGATCTTGGGCTTGAAGGTGATCGTGTCGCCGACCTTCACCACGAAGCTCGGGCGGTCGACCTTCTTGCCGTTCACACGCAGGTGGCCGTGGGCGACCATCTGCCGCGCGCCCCAGATCGTGCGGGCGAAGCCGCAGCGGCGGACGAGGTTGTCGAGCCTGGTCTCGAGCAGCTGGAGCAGGAGCTCGCCGGTGTTGCCGGGCCGCCGGGCGGCCTCGTCGACGTACCGGCGGAACTGCTTCTCCATGATGTTGTAGTGGTAGCGGATCTTCTGCTTCTCGTTGAGACGCAGGCCGTAGTCGCGCAGGCGACGCATGCGGTACCCGTGCACACCGGGCGGGTTAAGCTGACGCTTGGTCGTGTGCTTCGGGATATCCGCGATCGGCACACCGACTCGGCGTGACAAGCGGACCTTCGGACCGGTGTAACGGGCCATGGGGGCCTTCCTTTCTTCCGTCCGCGACCGGGATGACCCGATCGGGTGCCAGCTGGGTTCGCTGGCGATCTGCCGGGTTGCCGCGGCTGCGGTCCGGCGTGATGATCCGGGCAACAGCGCCCGAGGGCGAATAAAAGGCCATGAAGCCCGGCGTATCAAGCTCGGACAGCAGGGCGGACCCGCGTTGTTCGGGTCAGGACGACCGGCCTGCAAAGCGGACCCATTTCAACGTCAGAAAGGGAGGCCTGCACGGCCCATGCCGGCGTTTCCGGTCGACGCATTCGGGTTTCTCCGCGTCTTGTCTGGCTTCCCAAGCCCTTTCGGCTCTGCTATCCACGTCCACCCCCGCAGGAGCACGGCACGCCAGACGGGCTCCCTGCCGCTCGAAATGACAGATCCGAGGAGCAGTCAGATGAGACCGCACGCGACGAGCCAGACCCGCCAGCCATCGAGGGACGCCCTGCGGACCGCCGGCTGGCTCGGGGCGATCGCGGTGACGGCAGCGACCGTTTTCGCATCTGGCATGACGACCGGCGCTGCGCTGCACGGGCATCACAGCCATACAGACTCCCGGTTCTCGCCGGTCGCCCATGACCCGGCCGCGACCGAAGCGTTGCAGGCCTCCACGCCTCGCTCGGAGCCCGACATCGAAGCCGGCCGGCAGATCGCTTTCGCGACCCTGTTCGCGCAGCACCATGAGGTCAGCCAGACTCAGGTGACCTTCTACCGCGATACACGGCGGCCGGGCAACGCGATCCAGCAGTTCGGTACGGTCTTCGGCGAGGCGATCGCCCACGGCAGCAACCCGACGGTGCGATCGAGCCCGCTCGAACCCGCGACACGGCAACGCTGATACCTACAGTGATCCGCCCGGGCCGGTTCGCGTCCACCGCCCCCGGCCGGAGACACGCCGCTCATGGCCCAGTCGGTCTCACTGCCCGTGCTCCGCGCCGAAGGCCGTCCCGATCGACCGGCGGCCCGGCAGAACGATCGCCCGAAGGAAAAG
>JBCBNT010000026.1:0-36494 GCA_039821685.1 Planctomycetota bacterium
CCATCGGCGACGGCATGCGGCCGGGCGGTCTTGCTGATGCGTCGGACGACGCGCAGCTGGCTGAGCTGGAAACCATCGGCGAGCTCACCGAGCGGGCCTGGCGTCACGGCGTGCAGGTGATGGTCGAGGGGCCGGGCCACGTGCCGCTCGATCAGATCGAGTACAACATGAAGCTGCAGCGCCGCCTCTGCCACGGGGCTCCGTTCTACGTGCTGGGGCCGCTGGTGACCGATGTGTTCCCGGGCTACGACCACATCACCAGCTGCATCGGCGCGACCAACGCCGCGTACCACGGCGCGAGCATGCTCTGCTACGTCACGCCCAAGGAGCACCTGGGCCTGCCGAAGAAGGGCGACGTAAAAGAGGGCTGCATCGCCTACAAGATCGCCGCCCACGCCGCCGACGTGGCGCTCGGCATCCCGGGCACCCGCGACTGGGACGATGAGCTGACCAAGGCCCGGGCTGCGCTCAACTGGGAGAAGCACTTCGAGCTCGCGTTCGATACCGACACCGCCCGCGCGTACCACGACGAGGACCTGGACGTCGACACCGACTTCTGCGCCATGTGCGGCCACGACTGGTGCAGCGTGCGGATCAGCAAGGAGATCCAGGAGTTCGCCTCGGGAAAGGCTGAAGGCTTCGACCGCGGGAAGCCGGTCAAGAGCGATGCGCTCACCGAGGAGCAGCAGAGGATCCTCGCCCAGCGGGGGTACCTGAAGCCCGACGAGATCCACAAGCTCGCGAGCAAGGTCAAGAAGGACGCCAAGCCGGGTGATGATGCCGGCAAGGCCTCGTGCCATTCGGACTTTGTGGACGCCGATGAGGCGAAGAAGCTGCAGGACGAGCAGCTGGTGCAGGTGGACGTGAGGCCGGCGCTGGGGATTGCGAAGGAGGATCGGGTGGTGTAAATATCGCTTTTGGCTCAATTCTGAGCGATAATTTTTTTCACTCAGCCATATTGACTAATACCGCTTTCTAGGCGACAATACGCTCAGAAAGGGGTTTTTGCATTGAGTGATGAAAAACGAAAGGTTGTCAGAGGAAGAACAAGTCCCGGACATTCGCTGTCTCAAGCAGTGGATTTTTTGTTCAAAGTCATTGAGGGCGTTGGGGAAGGGCCGGCCGCACGAGATCTCATTTGCAAGGCGCTTGGACACCAGTCTGCAAGCGGACCGGCGCAAACGAAAATCGGGTCGTTAACTCACTTCGGTCTGTTGGAGCGTTCGGGCGGTGCCTACACAGTTTCGGCACTTGGAAAGCGCATCAAGTACCACGAAGATGATGCTGACCGATCACAAGCGCTCGCTCAAGCCGCGCTCGAGCCGAGTCTCTATGCCGAAGTCGTCGAGGCGTACATCGGTAAGGCGCTGCCTCCATTGCTACCAAACATTCTGGTTCAGAGCTACGGCGTCGCACCAAAGAACAGCAGCGACGTTGACCAAACGATTCGCGAAACTCTTGAGTTTGCCGGCTTGCTTCGAAATGGCGTCGTCTACGACCAGTCGATGCAGGAAAACGATGATCGTCAACAGTCTGCAAACCCGAGCAATCAGGTCAACGGTGAAGCGAAAGCTGATGCTCAGTTGAACCAATCGTTAGGTGCTGAGGCACCCTCTGCTGGCGGACAGCACGGTTCCGCTTACGCAATTCCGCTGGCAGGTGGCCGCAATGCGATGCTGACAGTCCCGCGTCCAGTGCAATCGGCGGATCTTCAACGTATCAAGAAATGGATTGATCTGATGGAAGATGTCCTCACAGAGTTGCCGGACTCCGAGGATGACCAGAATGACTCCGCTACCACAGAGTAGTGGCGGAGCCCGTCGTGCATTCTCCCGCGTCATCGGCGAAGCCGACGTGGGGAGCCGGATCTGTGACCCGACACACGGCCTAGGAACCAACAGTGTCGGTTACAGACCCGCGGCAGTCAAGGTGCTTCGCCGATTTGGCACACGGAGGTGCACCATGGGCGACAAGCCCGCATCCCGTCCGGCACCGCCGGGCTACCGCTGGGTCTACTGCCGTTACTTCCGCCATTGGCGGACCGGCAAGAAGGTCTACCCGAAGAAAAGCGAATTCTTTCGCTTTCTCGTTCGGGCATAGCGGCTCAGACCCCGCCCCGGGCTTCGCGCTCGGGGCGGGGATTTTCATTCGACATGAATCGCCTGTTCTCATTCCCCGTCTTTTCTTCACGGTCGCTCTTATCACCGGCGCCGACCGGGGCCTCGGCAAGGCCGTCGCCGCGATAGGCCTTGATACCGAGGTCCAGTCCTCGGCTACGTTGTGACCGTGCCGAGCTTCGCCGGGTTCGACGTGCGGGACAGTTCGGCATTCGAGCGAGTGCGACGTTCCGCTTCCGGCGAGCGATCCAGGGCGGCGTTGGCGGTCATGGGCCCTTACAATCCCCCATGCATATCGAGATCAACTACCGTGATGGTCACTCATCGCAGTCTCTTGATGCCAAGATCACCGCGACGCTCGAAGGGGTCCTCGAGCACCTGGCTGACAAGGTCACCCGGGTCGAGGTGCACCTCGGCGATGAGAACGCGCACAAGACCGGGCCGGCCGACAAGCGGTGCCTGATCGAGGCGAGGCCCAAAGGGCTCGATCCGATCGCGGTCGAGACCCACGGCGAGGATCTCTACGACACGTTTGAAGAGGGCGCCCGCAAGCTGAAGCGGGCACTTGCCAAGCGGATTGAGAAGCACGACGGCTAGCAACGCGGGCTGATCCTCGGGCACGCGGGCGTTGTGCTGGGCAAGCAGTTCGCGTACCGTGCGGCCATGAAACGAAACGCGGTTGTGTTGGGTGCCCTCGGGATCGCTGGGCTTGTGTTGCCAGGCTGCACGGGCGTGGAGCCGGCGGCGATCGGCGTGGGTCTGAGCACCGCCGAGGCGGGTATCGCGTTCTTCGACGGCGTGGACGTCCGGTCGTTCGAGCTCGTCCGGTACGAGGACGCGGTCGCCGCGGCGGACCGCGCGGCTGAGGTCTTGTCGATCGAGCTCGACTACGTCCGCAGGCCCGGGGAAAGCTGGGAGATCCGCAACTACCAGCTTCGAGGCCGGGCCGTGCTGTTTTTGGAGATCCGCGAGGAGTCGGCGAGCGTCACGAAGATCCGCACGGAGGCCCGGACGAACCTGCAGCGTGGGATGGCGGCGCTGCTACAGAAACAGATATTTGTCGAGCTTCAGCGCGCCGACGCGTTCTTGGAGGACTGGGCGGGCACGACGGACGACGCGCGGCTTATTCCGGAATAACGACGCCGATATAGACACCTGCGTGCCCGGCATCCGGTGGCCTCGAACGGGCGTATCGGTGCCGAGGGGCACCACGCATGACCTTGAGCGCAGCAACATCATCACACGCGAGCAAGGGCTCCGAATGCCTGACGCACGGCGTGCGGGTGACGGTCGAGCCTTCGTTTGAGCCGGGGCACTCGATCGCGAGCGAGAAGCGGTACGTCTTTTCGTACCGCGTGCGGATTGCCAACGAGTCCGACCGCCGCGTGAAGCTCTTGTCGCGGCGCTGGCTCATCATCGACAGCTCGGGAGAGACGAACATCGTCGAAGGCGACGGCGTCGTCGGCGAGCAGCCTGTCATCGAGCCGGGTTCGGTCTACCAGTATTCGAGCTGGTGCCCGATGCCCGTGCGGTGGGGCACGATGGAGGGCACGTTCACGATGGCAGCCGAGCCTGATGAGACCATCAGGGTCAAGATCTCTCGGTTCTACCTGGTCGCGCCGGACGACGCCGAGTAACGCCGCGGTCTGCCTGCATGTCCCACGAAGGTGGGCTTGTCCCTTGGCATTCAAGCGGGCGTGCGGCAGCGGTCGGTCTCGCAGGCGTCTTTCCTGCCGGTGAAAGCCAAGCGGTACTTCGCGAAGAACGAGTAGACACGATCGGCAACCCAGCTGACCACCGGGAGCCTCGTCCAGCTGAGCACCCAGCCGACGCCGACCGCGGCGTAGGCCCTGCGGAAGACCTCGACACCGGTGACGAGCCGGCCGTCCGGCAGCACGCCGTGGATGTGACCCATCACGCTTTCGAACGTGGTGCCGTAGACGCCCGCGTCGAAGCTGGGCTCGGCGATGTCGACCAGTTCCAGGTTGCCGCGGCCGCGGTCGAGCTTGCGGAGCAGGTTCGCCTCGTGCCGGCAGAGCGGGCAGTCGCCGTCGATCAGGATCGTAAATTCGGGCTTGGTCATTGGTCTGGATTTCGGCCGGCCGCACCGTCGGATGCATCGCGATCGGCTCCGGCGGGCCTTGGCTGGCCCATACCGGACTCCACGGACCTGATCGCATCGCGGATCGCTTCTCGGCCCTCGTCTTTCCAGACGAGGAAGTGGCCCTCACCTTCGAGGGTGGTGACGGTGATCGATGCGGCATTGGTCAGTTGCCGCTGCGTGTAGGCGACGTTCGCGTAGGGCACGAGCCCGTCGCGCGTGCCGTGGACGATCGCCACCGGGCAGCGCACCCGCGTGAGCACGTCTTCGAGCAGTTTCGTTTCGCGGGGCGCGGCGAGCATCTCGTCGTTGCTCACCCGGATCATCTTCGGCAGGAGCCAGCGCACGGGGGGCGCGTCGGCGAGGTAGTTGAACCACCGAGGCTGTTCGAGTTCGGGGTCGAGCGAGCCGGCGACGATCACGAGGCCGCCGACGCGGCCCGGGTAGTCGGCCGCGGCCCGCGCGATGATCGGGCCCCCAAGCGAGTGACCGACGAGGATCGGCCACCGGCCGCCGCGCTCGACCAGGAGCGGCTCGATCGCCGCGGCCTGCTCCGCGAAGCTCTCGACGGTGCCGGTGTGCGACGCGTCGCCGTAGCCGGGCCGATCGATCGAGATCGACTCGAAGCCCGGGAGCGGATCGAGCAGGTCATCGGCGAACGAGGTCGCGTCGGACGGCGACCCGTGCACGTAGATCAGCCTCGGCATCGAGGCGTCGCCCTCGCGGAGGTAGGACAGAGGCTTACCGTTGAGCCCGGCGTAGGCAACACGTTCGAGCGACCTGATCGACGCGCGATCGGACGAGGGCCCCGGGATCGCGCAGCCGCCGATCACGGCCGCCGACCACGACACCACGAACGCGCGTGCCTCTCGTCTGTACAGTGCGCGGCGCGCCTGGTCTGCCATGGCCGAGACAACACGCACGAGCCGTTGGATGTTCCGCCTGCCCATCCGTACGCTCCGTCATGAGCCGCGACCGGGGCGAAAGTGATCATCAAGCGATCGTAGAGGCCGTGCTCCGCGACCGCTTCGGGTTCGATGCGCTCCGCGGCATCCAGCCCCGGATCATCGACCGGCTGCTGGCGGGCGGCGATGCGCTGGTCGTTCTGCCGACCGGCTCGGGCAAGAGCCTGTGCTACCAGCTGCCGAGCCTGGCGATCGCCGAGGCGCGCCGCCGTGCGGGCGAGTCCCCGGGCGTGGGTCTGGTTTTCAGCCCGCTGATCGCGCTGATGGAGGATCAGGTCGCGGCGCTCCGCGAGCGGGGGATCCGCGCAGCCTACGTCAACAGCACGCTCACCCGCCGCGAGCGGGAGAAGCGGTACACGGCGCTCGGTGCGGGCGAGTACGAGCTGATGTACGCCACGCCCGAGCGGATGCTCAAGCCAGGCTTTGTTGCTGCGCTCGATGCGCTGCCCGGCGGCGTCAACCTGCTCGCCGTCGACGAGTGCCACTGCATCAGCCGATGGGGGCACGACCTGCGTCCGGCCTATGCGCGTGTCGGAGAGTTCCGCGATCGGCTCGGCTCCCCGCCGACCGCCGCGCTGACCGCAACAGCCACCGACGACGTCCGCCGAGACGTGCGGGCCGTGCTCAACGCCTCCGACGAAGCGATGCCGCTCTTCGCGACGCCTATCGACCGCCCGAACCTGCGGCTGCTCGCCGAGGATGTCTGGGACGATGACGACAAGGTCCGGCGCATCGGCGAGATCGCGGGCGAGCTGCCCGGCACGGGCATCGTCTACTTCGCGCTGATCAAGGACCTCGACCGCTTCGCGGACCGCATCCGACGCGAGGTGCCCGGGCGGCGTGTCGCGCTGTACCACGGCCGGCTTGACCCGCGAGAGAAGAAGCGCGTGTACGACGACTTCCGAGCCGCGACCCCGGACGACAACCTGCTCCTGCTCGCGACCAACGCCTTCGGCATGGGCGTCGACAAGCCCGATATCCGGTTCATCGTCCACGCGCAGGTGCCGGGCTCGGTCGAGAGCTACCACCAGGAGGTCGGCCGTGCGGGCCGCGACGGCGAGCCGTGCCGGTGCGTGCTGCTGTATTCCCAGGACGACCTGGCGATCCAGCAGCAGTTTGCCGAGTGGAAGAATCCGCCGGCGCACCTGCTCCGCGAGATCGTTGACACCATGCACCGCTCGCAGCACGCCGACGCCGACGCGGACGAGCTTCGGCTCGATATCGTCGGGAAAAACCGCAGCGACCGCCGCATCGAGCACGCGTTGATCGCGCTCGAAGATATGGGCGTCGTTGAGCAAACGGGCGTCAGGACCGAGCCGGCGAGGTACCGCGTGGTGCGGGAGCTCGACGAGGCCGAGATCGACGACGACACGCTCGAGACGAAAAAGCGTCGGGACCTCGAGCGGCTGCTCAGCGTCGTCGAGATGGTCAAGTCTCAAGATGTCGCGGATCATGTCAACCGGTACTTCGGGCTGGGAACGCGGCCCGAGCAGGCGCAGGGAGCAGCACCATGAGCGATACGTTGCACACAGCCTCGGCGGTCACCGGGGTCGAGGGCTACCAGACGTCGGTCGAGATCGGGAGCGAGCCGATGTTCCGGCAGACCAGCGACGCCTCCGCGGCGGACGGCGGCAAGGACCTCGGCGCTTCGCCGGTCGCGCAGCTCACCGGCGCGCTCGCCTCGTGCAAGTCGATCACGGGGCGGATGTACGCCGAGCGCAAGGGCTGGCCGCTGGAGTCGATCCGCGTCGATGTGCGTCACGTTCGCAAAGACGTCGACGGCAAGCCGCGGGACGTCTTTGAGACCACGCTGACGCTCAAGGGCGACCTGGACGACGATCAGCGCAAACGGATCGAAGATATCGCGGGCCGATGCCCGGTGAGCCGGATGATCCAGGGCGAAACGATCGTTGAGTCATCGCTCGGCGACTGACCGAGGCCGCTCGCCCGGCTCTGCCGGCGGCCGCCCGCTGAACCGCGAGGCGAGTCGCCAGACGGGCCAAGCGATGAGCCCGGCGAGCAGCGCGATCGGTCCGGCGACAAGGGCGACCCGCGTCGCCCAGATCACAAACGCCTGCAGCGACCCGAGCCCCTCGCGCGCAGCAATGCCGAGGCGGCTGCCGAAGCCGGGGTCTTCGGCCGTTTCGGCTTCGGGTACCGCCGTGACAAGAAGCACCCGGATCGTCGACCAGTCGGCGCGGTCCGTGAGCTCTCGTAGCCGACGCTCGAGCGTGTCGACTGCTCGGCGCGCCTCGGTCATCTCGCGGCGGGTGCGCGTCGTCTCAAACGACTGGGGCGTCTCAAGCCGCTCGTGCCGCGCGAGCACGTCTCGCTCGATCTCAATCGCGAGCCCGAGCTGATCACGCACCGACCGGGCCTCGGCGGAGAGATCGACAGACGACACCTCGAGCTCAACGATCCTGCCGAAAGCACGGATCCGATCGAGCACCCCTTCGAAGCGCGTCGACCGCACCCGCAGTGACACCGCTGCCCGCCGGCTCGGGCCCGCCCCGGCCACGCGGGTCAGCGTGACAAACTCGCCGATCGTCGCATCAACCAGATCGCTCACCCGGGCGGCAGCCTCGTCCACATCGGCAGCTGACAGGCTCAGGTCGGCCGACCGCTCAAGCAGCGGGGTGTCCGGGAGCAGCGCGGGCTGCATCTCGCTGATCGCGAGCGCGTCGGCGACCGCGTCCGCGGCGGTCTCGCCCTCGCCCTCGTCGGCACTCGCGCTCTCGTCAGATCCGCGGGCCAGAGCCAGTGACTGAGCTGGTCGAGCTGCGTCGTTCGCTGCGTGAACGCCCGGCCGGCCCGATCGAGGACTGAACTCACGGCCTCCGCCGCGATCAGATGCCGCCGCCGTCTCGGAGGGGCGGAGCATCCCATCGAGCGTCTCGCCGACCGAGACCGACGGCGCCAGGGCGCTGTCCGACTGTCGTGCGTCCGCCGGCCGCGAGTACCGGGCCCTTCCGAGATTCGGGACGATCAGCACGCCGATCATGCCCAAAGCGAGCACGCCGATGATCAGCATCTGCGCAGGCTTCAAAGGCTGATACAGGTCAAACCGCCTGCGGCCCGGAATGCGCCGGCCGCCTCGTCCGGAGCGGGCCTGATCGAGCGCCGCGCGCCACAGCTCCGGCGTCTCGGCGGTCGCGTCGCCCTCGGTGGGGTCTGTTGTTTCAGGCATGTCGGTCATGGCTGCAAGCTCGCGCTCGAGTTGCTCTTCGGTCATGTCGCGATGCTCGTGATTCATGCCGATCCCCCGTCCGGCCTGGTTCCCCTGTCAGGCTTGGTGCCCCTGTCAGGCTTGGTGCCCGCGTTTAGACCGTCTCCGACGCCCAGCCGTTCGCGCAGCCGCGACATCGCCTTGTGCATGCGGCTCTTCACGGTGCCGATCGGCACGCCGAGCACGGCCGCCGCCTGCGCGTGCGTCATGCCGCGGTGGAAGCACAAGATGAGCGTTTCCCGGCCCGGCTCTTCGAGCTGCGCGACGGCTTCGACCACCCGCGGATCAGCTGTCGACTGCCTGTCCTGCTCCGGCGGTCGTTCGTGCGCCCGCTCGCGTTTGCTCCGCGCTGCATTGGTGCGCCCTCGATCGCGGCAGATGTTCGTCAGGATGGTGTAGATCCACGTCCTGACGCTCGCCCGGCCGTCGTACGACCCGGCGAAGCGGATCACCCGCACCCACGTGTCCTGCACGGCCTCACGAGCCAGATCCTCGCGGCCGAGCAGCCCACGCGCGAGACCGACCATCGCCCGCTCGTATCGGCCGGCGAGGCACCCGAGCGCCGAGTCGTCGCCCGCGACGAACCGCGCGAGCAGCCGCTCGTCGCTGACGTGCGCGTTCTCGTCCGTTGGTGGCTCGGCGTCCCGTGTGCTCAATGCCGGTCTCCCACCGGTTGAGACACCGCCGGCGTCCGGGCGGTTCGCGCGACCGCTCAGATTCGCGCGATGTCCTGATGAGGTTTCGTGCCGGTCACTGGGCCGGTGATCGGGCCGACCACCGGCACAGCTACCGGGCCGGCTACCGGGCCGGCTACCGGGCCGCCGCACCCGGGTAGGCGATCCGGCCGTGATAGATCGCCGTCACGCTCTTGGCGATGGACTCCGTGATCGTGCGGAGCTCTTTGAGCGTCAGGCCGCACTCATCGAACTGCCCGTCTTCGAGCCGCTTGCGGGCGATCGAGTGCACGAGGCTCTCGATCCGGCTCGGCGTTGGCTCGGCCATCGACCGTGTCGCGCTCTCGACCGCGTCCGCGATCATCACGATCGCGACCTCTTTCGTCTGCGGCTTGGGCCCCGGGTAGCGGTACTCGAGCTCTTCGGGCGTGCCGTCGGCCTGGCCCGACTCGAGTTCTTGCTGTTCGGCTGCGCGGCGAGCGCGCTCGTAGAAGTATTCTACGAGCGTCGTGCCGTGGTGCGCCTCGATGAAGTGGTGCAGCATCCGCGGCAGGCCAAACTCGCGCGCGAGCTCCAGCCCGTCCTTCACGTGGCCCACGATCACAAGCAGCGACATCGCGGGGCTCAGCTTGTCGTGCCGGTTCGGGCCGCCCGACTGGTTCTCGACGAAGTACTCGGGCTTGTTCATCTTCCCGATATCGTGGTAGAGCACGCCTGCGTAGGTCAGGAGCGAGTCGGCGCCGATCGCGTCCGCCGCCTGCTCGCTGATCGAGGCCACGTTGAGCGAATGGTTGTACGTCCCCGGCGCACGCCGCTGCAGCTCGCGAAGCAGCGGCTGCTTCGGATCGCGGAGCTCGATGAGCGTCATGCCCGTCGTAATGTCGAAGAGCCGCTCGAGCGCAGGCAGGATGAAAAGCGTCATGCCCATCACGAGAACGCCGGCGATGGCGGCCCACATCGCGTTCAGAGCGATCACATCGAAGCGGGGCGGGGCATCGGGCACCCGGGTCGTCAGCGATGCGCCGGCGAACACCGCGGCCAGCGCGAGCCCGATCGTGATGCCCGCGCGGATGAGTGATCGCCGGTCGCGCAGATCACCAAGCTGCCACGCGGCGACCGCCACGCCCGCGATCATCGCTGCCATGATCGGTGCGGGCTCGCGCAGCGCCACCGCGATCAGCAGCGCCTCCAAGCTGCCGACCGCGAGCGCGAGCCTGCCGCCGTAGGCGATCGCGAGGATCGCCGCCACGAGCACGGCCGGCGCGAGCAGCGCCACCGCCCGCAGGTCCGGCCCGGAAACGACCCCTAACGCCGCTACCCCCAGACCACCCAAAAGCAGCAGGGCGAGGGCGAGCATCCGCTGCGGGTTTCGCCTGATCCGCGGCGCGTACATCCAGATGTACCCGACCATCCCGGCCGCGATCGCAGCCGATGTCGCGAGCATGCCAACGAACCGCAGACCGATCGTCCAGCGCGGGCCTTCGGCGGCGAATCGCGAGGCCTCGGCGTTGAACAGGTCGATCTGCATCTGCGTGACGGGCGCGCCCCGCCGGAAGATGATCGATCCTGCGGGCGTCTCGGTCACAACGGTTGGCACGTCGCGTTCCGCCGCGTCCTCGAGCGCGAGCGTCGCCGCGGCGTCGTAGCGGAACGTCGGCCCATCGAGTGAGTCCACGACCGCGACGACGCAGGGCACGACCTCCGCGGGGAACCTCGCAGTCTCCGCGAGAGCTCCGATCGCCGCGGCAAGGCCCTCCGTGTCATCCGCGTCGACCGCTGCGGTCGAGGCGACGCGCGTCGCGCCCTCCGGCAGCGTGAGCTGGATCAGCGGCGAGCCCGACTGACTCTGATACCTGTACCCCGCTTCATCGAGCAGCGGGCGGCGTCGGAGCAGCTGGCCGAACTCGATCACCCAGCTCGACCACGCGTCCGTCGGCACGCCGTCATCAGTCGATGCCTCGGTGAGCGCCGCGAACGACGACTCCGTGATCGCGAACCGCCGACGGTCATCGCGCGAGACCTCCGACACCCTGTCGGCGCCGCGGACGATCCCCGGCAGCGCGCGGAGGTCCGCGAGCACCCGCCGGAGCAACGCCTCGTCGGGGGTGTAGACACGCGGCACGCCGCGGCGAGCGTTCTCCCGCTCGAACGCCGTACGCGATGTATCTTCGATCTCGACCGGCACACGGGCCACGACGGTGTCCCGGGCGATCTGGCCCGGCGCGTGCAACGGCTGCGTGCTCGACCAGGCGGTGATCGCCGTCGCGACGGCGATAAATCCGACGCTGATGAGCGCTGCCCAGCCAAACTCGGGCGACCTCGAAAGCGCCGCGATCGCCTCAGCCGCGGACAGGCCCTTGCGCCTGACCGCGAGCTTCCGCCGCGGAGGCCGCCCGCGACCACCGCTCACGGGCTTCGCGCCCGCTCGCGGTCCGCTTCGGCCGCCGCCTTTGCCACCGTTCTTACCGCCGTTTTTGCCCCCATTTTTGCCGGGCTGCTGCTTTGCCATCGCCTTTAGCCTCGCCCTTCGTCGCCGTAGGCGTCGATGACACGCTGCACGAGCGGATGCCGCACCACGTCGACGCGCTCGAGCGCAACGAACCCCACGCCCTTGGTCCGACGGAAACGCCGCGCGGCATCGATCAGCCCGCTCTCAGCCGGGTTCGGCAGGTCCACCTGCGTCGGGTCGCCGGTGATGATCATCTTCGAACCATCGCCGAGCCTGGTCAGGAACATCTTCATCTGCGCAACAGTTGTGTTCTGCGCCTCGTCAAGGATCACGACCGCGTGGTTGAGCGTTCGCCCGCGCATGTATGCGAGCGGCGCGATCTCCAGCACGTCAGTCTCCATAAAGCGCCGGATCGTTCCGAAGTCGATCATGTCGTGCAACGCATCGAGCAGCGGCCTGAGATACGGATGGACCTTGGCTTCCAAATCGCCCGGGAGAAACCCGAGACGCTCACCCGCTTCCACAGCCGGCCGGACCAGGATGATCTTCCGGACACGATCCGTCTTGAGAAGGTGCACCGCCGCCGCCACCGCGAGGTACGTCTTGCCCGTGCCCGCGGGGCCGACGCCGAACACCAGGTCGTTGGTTCGGATCGCATCGACGTAAAACCGCTGGTTTTCCGACCGGGGCCTGATCCGCTTGCCTGCGGCGTAGACGTCCATCTCGCCGTCCCACGAGATCCTGCCGTTGCCCCGTGCGCCCGCTGGTGAAGGCCCCGCCATCGTCTGGCGTGTCGTCACATCCGAGATGAGTTCGAGCACGCCCTGCCGGTCGAGCAGCGTGTCGCCGTTGCCTTGTCGGCTGAGCGTCTCGATCACGCGCCGTGCCGCCGCGACGCCCGATTCCGGGCCGGACAGCTGGACAACGCCGTCCCGCGCGGCGATGCTCACCCCGAGCGCCTCACGGATCAGCTTCAGGTTCCGGTCGGCTTCGCCGGCCACACCGACCCAATCGCCGAGCACAGGGATGCGAATCGTGACGTCCAAGCCGCGCATGCTCCGGGCCGGATCAACCCCGGCCGATCGCTCTCCGTCCCACGCACCAAGGCGGGACGCCGCCAAGCTGAATCGTACGCAAAAGCCCGCCGACTGGACCGCGATCCGCCGTTTCTGCCAACAGAGCCCCCTGAGGCCCGCCGCAGCACGCAGGACGGCCGCGCGCGCCTTCCTCTGCCTGCTGCTCGGCCCGCTCGCTGCCGCCTCCTGCACCAACCCGGGCGTGCCGCAAGCTCCCCCTCGAACCGGGGTGCCCGACGGGCCGGTCAGCGTCCAAGCCGATTGGGACGACATCGATGCCGCGATCAGCCGCGCCGGCCCGCTTGCCGCCGTCGCGAGGCTCTCGGCCTCTCCTCGCAACCCGATCGATGCGACGAGCTACGATGTCACGCTGCTCGCCGCGGACGACCAGATCGCCCGGGTCGTGTTCGCGTCTTCGGATCGGCCTGCTTCGTCTCTCGCGTCGGAGCGTCCGGGGGGGCCTGTCTCGATCACTATCCGCGCGACCTTCGGCCAGCCGAACGACCCGCGGCGCGCCGCTGCTCTGGTCGCACTGATCGCCGCAGAACTCCGCAAGCTCGCCGGCCGCGACACCGCGCCCCGCTGACCTACGCGGATCCGTCGCCACCTTCGCCCGGCACCGTGTCGCGTTGCACCACGCACGCCGGGATGCGCACGATCATCGTCGTCCCCTGGCCCCAGACCGAATCGACCTCGACGGTGCCGTCGAGCAGCTTCGCCGCGTGCTTCACGATCGCAAGACCAAGGCCCGTGCCGCGCTGCCCGCCGCCGGTGCGCGACTGATCGACCTGGAAAAAACGCTCGAAGATCCGCTGCTGCTCGGCCAGCGGGATGCCCTGGCCTCGATCGATCACGCGCAGCTCGAGCCCGCGAGGCTCGTCCGCCTCGCCGGGTATCGACACGCCGACCACCCGCACCGCCGTGCCCTCGCGGGCAAATTTCAGGGCGTTTTCAACAAGGTTCTTCGCGATGAGCATGAGCATCCGCCGGTCGGTCTCCATCGATTCCAGCTCGGGCGCGAGATCAAACACGAGCTCTACGCCGCGCTGCTCGCAGGCATCCGCAAAGAGCGAGGCCAGGTCCGCCGCCAGCTCCGAGATCGAAAACGCCCGCACGGCGACCGGCGCCTCGGCCGACTCGAGCTTCGAGAGATCAAGCAGGTCGCGCACCAGCTCGTCGAGCTGTGTCACGTGCTTGAGGATCATCCCGATGAGCCGCTCGCGCATCGACTCGTCGCTCCCCGCCGCCTGCAGCGTGTCGGCGGCTGCGCGGATCGCGCTGATCGGTGTGCGGAGCTCATGGCTCGCGTTCGCGACGAAGTCCGTCTTGAGCTGCATCGCGCCCGCGAGATCCGTCACGTCGCGCATCGAGACCAGCACGTCCGACCGCTCGCCGCCCGACGCGATCGGCATCGCCGTTGTCTCGCAGATTCGCACCCCGTCGGGCCGCGGCAGCCGGATCGTTGATCGACCACCGACGCCCCGGCGGGCGCTCACGATCTCGTCGAGCAGCTCGGCCTTCGTGATGAGCTCCTCGACGTGCCGACCGACCGGCGACTGATCGAGGCCCAGGATGCCGGTGCAGTGCGCGTTCGCGAGGATCACCATACCGTCCCCGCCGACGAGCATCGTCGGCTCGCCGATCGACTCGATCAGGATCGACGCGTCGGGCCGATCGTGCCAGCGTTTGCTCCGCTCTTCTTCGAGCTCGCGCGTGAGCCGCGCGACCTCGGCGACCGCCGCGTCCGCGGCCTGTGCGAGACTCGCCGCGCGTCCCCGACCGACCGCTTCTTCGAGCACCGCCCGCGCCCGCCGCTCAGCCATCGCCGGCGCACGCACCACAAACGCCCCGGCCATCAGCCCACCGATCCCGAAGACCACCACGGCCCACGAAGGCATGCCGGCGATCGAGCCCGCGAGCGCGAGCGACAGCGAACCCACCGCCAGCAGCGAAGCCGGAACCCTCGACCCTTGACCATGCAGCGCGTTCATCCGTGAAACGGTAGCCTGCCCGGTCTTCCGAACCGCAAGGCGACCTCAATGCCTGCCCATCCCCTCGCGATGCACCCGAAAGAGTCCGGCGAGCGGGGTGACCGCTTTTACTTCGGCTCGACCATGCGGTAGCCCACCCCGCGCACGGTCTTGATCATCCCGCCGGAATCGCCGAGCTTCTTGCGGATCGCCGCGACGTGCACGTCGATCGTCCGCTCCGTGACCGTGATGCCCGGCCCGATCGCTCGGGAGATCAACGACTGCCTCGTCAGCACCCGGTCGGGCGAGGTCATCAGCGTCGAGAGCAGGCGGAACTCTGTCAGCGTGAGCCTCACCGCCGAGTCGCCCACCCGCACCTCGTGCCGTTCGGTATCGATATCAACCCCGCCCAGCGAGAGCAGCGTGGACGACGACCCGGAGCCCGTTGCCCGCCGCAGCACGGCCTCGATCCGCGCCATCAGCACGGGCACGCTGAACGGTTTGGTCACGTAATCGTCCGCGCCCGCTCGGAGGCCGGAGATCTGATCGCTCTCGCCCGCCTTCGCGGTCAGCATGATGATCGGGATGTCTTTCGTGTCGTCGTCGCCCCGGAGCTGCGACGCCACGGCGAGCCCGTCGAAGATCGGGAGCATCACATCGAGCACGATGAGGTCGGGCCGACGCTCTACGACCTTGTCGAGCGCCTCGCGGCCGTCTCGCGCGACCTCCGTGTCGTAGCCGGACACGTTCAGGTTGTACCGGAGCAGCTCTGCGAGATCGCGCTCATCCTCAACAACCAGGATGTACGTCCGATCGCCCATGCGAGCCCCCCGGTGGCGTGTGCGGGCGAGCTTATCTGGATGCGCTCGGGCACGCGGGTGCCGACGCCGGCGCTCATCGATTCTTTGCAATCCGTCACCGGGGCACTGTTTGATAGATTTTTGATAGGTGTCCGTCACCCGCTCCCCGTTTCTGGGGCTCATTCTTTTGTGTTGGATTGGAACCGATAACCGATGTGTACAATGCTGCACGCAGAAGAGGCCGAGATTATCGGCGTCTCGTCGCGTGGTTCGGCTGCAGGACGCGGCCTGCCGGAGCAGCGGGAGATACGCGGGGGAGTGACCCTTCCCCGACCGGTCGGAGACCGGGAGGAGCCGATGTGCCTGCGGGCATTGAGGCGGAACGATCCGTCTGCAGCGGAGCCTGCGGACGCGGACACATCGGCCGTGCACTTTCTTTCGGCGATCGACGCCGGGCACGGATCGGTGAGTGTGGCACACTCGGACCTCGGGTTTCTTGAGGCTGAGGGGTGCCGGTATCTTTCGAACGGCGTGCCCGGGTGGGCCCGCCATGCCCGCGACGTGTACCGTGGTCCGCGTGGACCGGCACGGACGCTACCGATCAGAGGAGTGGCAATGAAGAACGCGAACATGAGTCTTGTTCTGCTGGCGGGCATGGCATCGGCCGCCGGCACCGTGAACGCACAGACCCTCGACGAGACCCGCGGGTACGCCGCGGAACTGCTCGCCGACGCCGAGCAGCGCACGTCGCTGCTGGGCGCACCCACCTCCGCCTGGCGCGGCGACAACTTCACCATCGCCAACGCCGACGGGACCTTCCTGCTCAACATCTCGGGCTACAACCAGACCCGGTACACGATCAACCTCCGCGAAGACGAGGACGCGGGCCCCTTCACCAACGACGGGTTCGAGTCGGGCTTCAGCCAGCCTCGCACCCGCCTGATCTTTGACGGCAACGTCGTCAACCCCGATACCTTCTACCGCATCGAGCTGGGTTTCGACGGTAACTCGAGCCAGAACGGCACGGGCACCGTGCTCGACGCCTACTTCGGCCACCGCTACGCCAGCGGTCTCGAGGTCGCGGCCGGCCAGCGCAAGATCAGCCTGCTCCGCTCGTACAACCAGGCGAGCAACCGCAGCCAGCTGATCGAGGGCTCGACGCTCGAGAGCGTCTTCGCCCCGGGTCGTTCGCAGGGTATCTTCGTCGTCTACGAGGGTGAGCAGGGCAACTGGCGGTACTCCGGCGCGTTCACCGACGGCGCCGGCACGCAGAACACCGACTTCAACTCGCCCGCCGAAGCCGACTGGGCCGCTTCGAGCCGGATCGACTTCGCCGTCCAGGGCGATCTCGCCGCCTTCGACGACTCCGTCCGCCTGTTCCCCGATGCGGGCGACAGCGCCACCATCCTCGGTGCCAACTTCCACATCCAGCAGAGCGCGAACTCACCCGGCGCACCGCAGGTCACCTTCATCCAGTGGGGCGGCGACATCATCTTCCAGGCTCCCGAAGGCTGGAACATCTTCGCCGAGTTCGTCGGCCGCTACACCGACACCAGCGGCGGCGACACGTTCAACGACTTCGGCGTCGCCGTCCAGGGCGGCTTCTTCCTCAACGATCAAACGGAAATCGCCGCCGGCTGGGACTGCATCAGCCCCGACGATGACCGCGCCGCAGACACCGAGGTCTTCAACACCCTCCAGGGCAACCTCAACTACTGGCCCTTCGCCGGCAACCGCAACGTGAAGTTCTCCGGCGGCGTCATCATCTTCGTCAACAACCCGAGCGAGACCGGCGGCCTCGTGACCGAGAACACCTGGCTCGGCCTGCTCGGCAGCAGCGAGGACGGCCAGGTCGCGATCCAGGGCCAGGGCCAGATCGAGCTCTAACCCTCACGTCTCGACAACGCAAAGCACTTCCGGGCCGACCCTTGGCGGGGTCGGCCCGCTTTCGTTTCTGGGCTCACCCAGCCAGATCGGCCCACGCGAGCCCCTGCCGGCGGATCAGGCTGAACTCACGCCCGTTCCGCACCGATAACACGCTCGGCCGCATGGTGCGGGACCGGGGGTCGAGGTGCCGAAACGGATCAGGATCATCGCCGTGACCGCGACACTGACCGCAGCCGGTCTGTCCGCGGCCGACGCCGGTACACCAAAGGCGATGCGTGCGGCTCCAGAATCGCCCCTCGTGGTACCCGCCGAGCGGATCGCTCCGGGTCCGCATCTCCAGCCGCCGAGCGGGCCCGAGCCCGAAACCGCCGAACCATCACTGATCCTCGCGAGCGTCGATCGATCGTTACACGCCTTCGATGAAGCCCGCCGCGCCGAGCGCGCTGCCTGGGAACTGGCATCGATGGTCGGCGATGATGCCCTTGGTGATCCAGGACTTATTGACCAGCGGCGGCTCGCCGCGCTGCTCCGTTTGTTCGCTTCGTCGCACCCGGCGCATCCGAACGCCGAGCGTTTCGAGCGGGCCGTGCTGAGCGAAAGCGAGTCCGCCGCTGAGCGCCGTGCCGCTGCCGCCGCCTTGGTCGATGCGGCCTCCAACCACAGAGCGCGCACACAGCAAACGCTCCGCGATGCGATCGAGCGTGCACGCCGCGATCTCGTTGCTCTTACCGCGAGCATCGAGGGCGCACGGGCCGACCAAAGAACATCGGACCAACTCACGCTTGACGAGCCTGTTGCGGACGAGCCGTTCGAGGCTTCTGATACTGATGCGAGCGAGACCGCAACGCCCTCGGGTTCGGCCGGCCAAGTCCCGCCGACCGCTGCGCCAGCTGCCTCTGTGGAAAGCGAAGCGACCGAAGCCCAGGCTCCAGCGTCGGAACAAGCCGGCACCGAGCCGGGCCGCGTCGAGCCATCTCGTTCATTGGGCACGATGAGCCTCGCCGCCGCAGCAACAGCCGCCGCGACGCTGCTTCTGCTTCTGATCATCATCCGTCGCCGCCGGTCGCGCACCACCGCCGGTCCCACCGACCGCCTCTCGGATGCTGCGTCGGAAGCGGTGAACACGAGCAACCCTGCACCAAGCGCAGCGGCACATGCTGCGGCGACACACGACGTCACGATTCCCGCCAGCGCGACCCAGGAGCCGCCGATCGACTCGCATCCGCAGCCTGCAGCGGTGTCGGGCCGCGACGCTTGGTACCCGACGCATACTGGCTCGGCGGAGCAAGCCGTGCTCGAAGACATCGCTCAATTGGCCGGCATCGCGTCACACGCGGCCTCGATGCTCCGCTCTGAGAGCAACACCGATCCGCGATCGCCGCACGACGCAGCCGAGCAGGTCAGCGACCTGCGGAGCGCGGTCGAGGCGCTCAGGATGTCTATCGAGATACCCGTCGGCACCGGCTCCAACATCGAGGCGGGCCCGGATACCGATCCGGCCGAGGCCGTGCGGTCGCTCGTTGCCCTTGCAGAAGCGATCGGGCCGATCGTCGATGAGATCGACGCCGTGGCCGACCAGACAAACCTGCTCGCGCTCAACGCTTCGATCGAGGCAGCGCGAGCGGGCGAGCACGGCCGCGGGTTCGCTGTCGTCGCAGAAGAAGTCCGCAAGCTGGCGAGCCGCGCATCAGAAGCGACCGACCGCGTCCGGTCGAGCGTGCGGGACCTGCAGCGGGAAACGCGCCGCGCCTCGGCCGGCGCCGCCACGCCGCCCGCACCAGAAACCGAGGGCCATATCGAAGCGATCCTCCGATCCGTCGACCGCATCGAGTCATCGCTCACGAGCCGGACGCCCAACCAGCACGCCGGCACGATCGATGACATCGATCGCCTTGCCGCCGAGCTCTCTGCGATCGCCTCGCGTCCCTGCATCGGCTGATATCGAGCCGATGCCGGCTCGGGCTCGGGCGGCGGCCGCGCGATCTACATCCGGTCGAGCGCACGGATCCCGAGCGCGTCGAGCCCATCGGTCAGCACACGAGAGGTCAGGTTGCACAAGCGCAGCCTGCTCAGGCGCGTCGCCTCGTCCGAGGCCCTCAGCACAGGGCAGCTCTCGACAAACGAGCTGAACGCGCCCGCTACCTCGTACAGATAGCCGCAGAGCCGGTGCGGCTCGAGCGAAGCCGCGACCGACCGCACCGTGCCGGGATACCGCAGCAGCGCCAGCGCGAGCTGCTTCTCCTGCGGCTCCGCGAGACGCATCGCCGCGCCGGCGAAGCCCTCCGCCATCCCCTGCTCCGAGGCCTTGCGGAAGATGCTCTTGATCCGCACGTTCGCAAACAGCAGGTAGGGGCCCGTGTTGCCCTCGAAGCTCACCATCCGGTCGTAGCTGAACACGTAGTCCTTGACCCGGTCGCTCGACAGATCGGCGTACTTCAGCGCCGCGACGGCTACCGTCTCCGAGATTTCACGGAGCTCGTCCGGTGAAAGGTCCGGGTTCTTCTCAGACGTGACGACCCTCGCGCGATCCACGGCCTCGTCGATCACGTCCGCGAGCTTCACGTTCTCGCCCGACCGCGTCTTAAACGGCCGGCCGTCTTCTCCGAGCACCATGCCGAACGGCGCGTGCTCAAGCTTCGCCTGCCGCCCGTCGCGCTCGGCGAACCCGGCCCGGATCGCAGTCGCAAACACCTGCCGGAAGTGCAGCGCCTGCCGCGCGTCCACGCAGTAGACCACGCGGTCCGCACCAAGCTCTCCGACCCGCCGCCTGATGCCCGCGAGGTCCGTCGTCGCGTAGAGGAACCCGCCGTCGCTCTTGCGCACGAGCGTCGGGTCGAGCCCCTCGTTGCGCACGATCAGGGCGCCGTCGTCTTCCTCCGCGATGCCCGCTTCGGTCAAGGCTTCGATCACGCCCGACAGCTCGTCGCGGTAGGTGCTCTCGCCCGCGGTCGCCTCGTCCGTGATCGTCGCGTGCAGCCTCGCGCACGTCGCGAGGCACGCCTCCATCGTCACGTCGTACAGCCGCTGCCAGACCGCCACCATCGCCGCATCACCCGCCTGCAGCTGCACGAGCGCAGCCTTTGCCAGAGCGAGCTGCTCGTCTGCGCCCGAGACCTGCGCCCCGAGCTCATCGCGGATCTTGGGGCCGAGGTCGACGCCCTTCGCCGCGTACCGCTCCACCGCCTCGAGGCCCTTCCGATCGGCCGAGGACTCCGACTTCGCCTCCCGGTAGAGCCTGTCCAGATCGTCGAGCGTGATCGACGCGATCTCGATCCTGCCGGCCGCGGCCTCGCGCTGCAGCTTCGCCGCGACCATCGCGATCGGCAGGCCCCAGTCGCCCACGTGGTTCTGGCGGATCACCGTGTGCCCGAGCTTCTCGAAGACCTTGGCGAACGCATCGCCGATGACCGTCGCGCGCAGGTGACCGATGTGCATCTGCTTCGCGAGGTTCACGCCGCAGAGGTCCACGACGATCGTCTCGTGGTCCGCCGCTCCCAGACCGAGCTCGGGCGTGTCGATCCGCGCGAGCAGATCCGCGAGCGTGTCCGAACGAAGGCGGACGTTGATAAACCCCGGCCCGGCGATCGCCGATTCGCCCATCGGCTCGGCGATGTCATCGATCTCGAGCCGCGACACGATCCGCTCAGCCACATCGCGGGGTTTCATGCCGAGCCGCTTCGCGAGCGCCATCGCCGCGTTGGACTGGTAGTCGGCGAGGTGCTGCTGCTTGCTCGGCGCTACGAGCGGATCGATCGGCGCATCGCCGAGCTGATCGCCAAACGCTGCGCCGATCGCCCGGATAAACCGATCGCCGAGCACGGCCACGGGGTCGAACGACGTCGAAAGTTCGTGTGTCTCAGTCATGTCGCGGCGATGGTAGCGGGCCGAGCGCATCGAGCGCGACCCACAGCTCGTCGGCAAACGACGACATATTCGTGCTCGGGATCAGCCCGAGCGGGTCGTCAATGAGCACCACCCGGCCGAGCGCGATCGCCCGGATGTCCGTGCGCGCGAGCGACCCGATCGCGGCGATCGCGAGGTCGGCGGGCGCTGCGTCTTCGTCGAGCGTGTCCTCGTCGAGCGTGTTCTCGTCCAGAGCGGCTTGCTCTCTCGGCTGCACGACCACGATGCACGCCGGGTCGAGCGTGATCGCATCCTCGACGCTCATCGTGACCCAGGGCGCTCCCGAAGCGATCGCCGGCGTAAACCCACCCGCGATCAGCAGCTCGTGGTGCGCCGAACCGGGACCGAGGCAATCGACCGTCGGCGTCGCCGCAACGACCAGCAGCACGCTGCCCCACGCCGGTTTCGGATCACGCATCCGCACGAGCGCCCCCGTGTCGATCGGAGACGCATCCTCGAACGCGGACACGACCCGCTCAGCTGACGACGCGATGTCGTCGAGCGTCAGCGTGTCGATCTCGACGAGCTCGATCGAACGCTCTCGGGCGGTCTCGCGGAGCCGAGCGGGCAGGTCCCTCGCGCCCCATTCGATGACGACATGCGTCGGCCGGAGCCCGATGAGCCGCTCGTAATCGATCCCCGTCTGATCGCCCGCGACCGGTAACTCAGGGTCGAGCACGCTGTCCCACCCGTGCCTGCCGACGATCCGGTCGCCGAGGCCCGCGTCGCGGAGCATCACGCTCGCGGCAGGCGAAAGAGACACGATCCGCGGCAGATCATCGGTCTGCGCCCCCGAATCGCCCGATCGGTGCGCCTCGCCGCAGCCCACGAGCAGCACGGCGACGGCGAGCATCACCGTCAAGCCGACGAGTTGCAAGGAGCTGGAGCGCATCGAGCGAGTCTACGGGCCGAAAGCCCGATCGATCTCGAGCCGGAGCGCGTCGAGATCCGCCGGGTCGTGCAACGCAGCGGGCCACGTCCGGTCGCTGCGAAGCGCCGCCTCCGATGCGCGTGCCGCGAAGGCGTCCGCTTCCGATCGCATCCGACCCAGCGCATCGGCGTTTCGATCGCGAGCCTCGCGGATGACGGCGTGCAGCTCTTGGTAAAGCTTTTGCCGACGCGGATCGAGGTACGGCAGCTCCTCGATACGAGCGACGATCCGCTCGCGGTCCGCTTCGGCATCGGCATCGCCCAATACGCCCGGGTGGTGCCGGGCGTGGTGCGCGCGCCACGCGGCCCGCGCCGCGTCCTCCCGGGTCACCGCGTCGCCTTCGAAACGCAGCCGAAGCGTGGCGGTCGCGGTCACAAACGGCGCGAGCCCATGTCCCACGATCTCGGCGAGCCATCGATCGTTGATCGGCTCGTAGCCCACGCCGCCGGTGCCGTGAACGAACGCATCGCACAGCCCCGCCCGAGCGACGCCGGTCGTGACCAGGGCCTTGGGCAGCAGATCGGGTCTGGTCTCGAACTCGAGGTCCCGGTCGCGGGCCGGCAGGCGAGCGCCGCTGGGTGTCCGCCGCCACAGAGGCAGATGGTCGCCCGCGAGCGGCGCGATGCCGGCATCCGGATACATCGCAGCAGCGTTGTTGTACGACGAACGGATCGCGGCCGCATCGCGGCGGAAGGCCTCGACGATCGCTCCGAACGCGCCGGTGCGCGGCAGGTCCGAAGCGCGGATGATGATGGGCTCGGGCTCGCCGAGCAGATCGATCGCCGCGAGCGTCGCCCGCGTGTGCGCGTCGGTCTCGGTCGGTTGGCGATGCCAGGCTTCCCGTATCCGTGCGTGGCGCGCCGCCGCGTGCTCATCGAAGCTGTTGTCGGCTTTGTCTCGATCGGATCCCGGCGGATCGTCGATCTGTGCGCTGCGCTCGGTGTAGATCCCGCTCGCGTCCCTGCTCGGGGAGCGGTACGAGAGCGGGTCTTCGTCGGTGGTATCGACCACGAGCCACGCGGCGGCTCCCCCGATGCGGTCTGCCAACGCGCGGGCGGCGATCAGCTTCGCCGCGATCCCCGCGTGCCAGAGCCCGCCCTGGTGCCCGGCCATGACGATCGGCCGATCGGTCGGCAGGCCGAGCCTGCTTCGCTCGTCGGCGTGCCGGTCGCTCTCGAAGGACACCAGCCGGGCCCAGCCGGCTGCATCGGGCGACAGGTGCACCTCGGGCCGATTCATGCCCCTCAGCAGCAGCCCGCCTGGGCGCCCTCGGCGGCACCGGCCGGCAGCCGGCCTGCGCACCGCTCGAGCTCGCAGTGCAGCACGCGGCGGTAGTGCGCGAGCCGGATGTCGCGGTCGTCCAGCGGCCCGCCGAAGCTCCGCTGCAGGTCGTTGTAAATCAGCTTGACCGGCACCTCGGCGATCCTGAGCCCTGCGGCGACAGCCTGCACCCAGAACTGCATCGGGAACGCGTACCCGTCCTCGTCGAGCGTGAGCCCGGCGAGCGATCGGACGCGGTACGCCTTGAAGCCGCAGAACGCGTCGGTGAGTGAAAGGCCCAGGCGGTCGTTGAGCTCGGCGGTAATCAGCCCGTTGATCTCGCGGCGGTCCGGGGGCGGGCCCAGGGTTTCGGTGTCATCGGCCTCATCGGCACCCGGCGTGCCGTCGCCGGAGTCGCCCGAATCATCGACGGAGCGGAGGTACCGCGACCCGCTGATGATGTCCGCGTCGTCCTCCGCGATCGCCCGCCGGAAGTCTGCGAGCGATTCGGGCTCGTGCTGCTCGTCGCAGTCCATGGTGATGACCCAGTCGAAGCCGTCGACAGCCGCGAAGCGGAACGCGTCCTGCATGCTCCGGCCGTAGCCGCGGTTGGTCGCGTGACGGATGACCTCGACCGGGAACGTCGAGAGCAGCTGCGGCGTCGCGTCGGTCGAACCGTCGTCGATCATGAGGACATCGGCCTCGTGATGCTCGCGGAGCCGCTCAAGGACCCGCGCGACATACTTCTGCTCGTTAAAGACGGGCACCGCCACCAGCGTCCGCATAGCTCACTCCTCGCTTGTGGTGTGCTGACGGGGAGTGTAAGCGTGCTCAGGCGATCGGAGGCGACGCGTCGTGAGACTCGCGCGCCAGGCTCGTAAACGCCGCGAATCCAAACGGCTCGTCCACCTGCAGCCCGGGCTTCGCCTGCGCCTTCAGCGTCTCGACCAGCTCGGGCGTGAGCGAGTGGAAGCCCCGGATCTCGTGCAGCGGCAGCGTGTAGACCTCACCGGTGGGGGTGCTGATCTGAAAGACGGTGCACTCCACCGCGACCGAGAGCCGCTGCTCGGAGGGCGATGAGCTGATCCCGCAGGCGAAAAGCGGCGTGACACCCGCGATCGGGATCCGCGTGCCCTGCACGGTGATCACCGCGAGGCGTCCGTCGAACAAATGATCTTCGGGCGGCTGGGGCGCGATCGTCGCTTCGGCGATCCGCCCGTCCGCCGAATCAATGGCGGTCGTCATCATCCGCCGCTTCGCCGCAGCGACCTGGGCGTCGCGCCGCATCGCGGCGGTCGAGAGCGCGGTGAGCATCTCGCGGATGACGTTCTGCCAGAAGAGTTCTCGGACGCCCTGCGTGCGGGCGGGGTCGGAGCGGTCGATCGTCGGGGCCGCGGGCGTGATGGAGGTGGGCTCGTGCATCGGGGTCCTCGCGGGTGAGCCTAGCCAAGGCGCGCGGGGTCCGGCGGCGGTCCGTCGGCGGTCCGGCGGCGGCCCGACGGCGGCCCAACGGCGGCCGAGCTCTCCGCGTTTGGGGGGGCAAGGCGGTCGGGCGTCCGCACCAGCCGGCACAACCGGCCCACCTTTCGCGCCGCGGCCGCACGGGCGGCGTTCCCGCGACAGGCCGGCAGACCCGCTGCCGATAGCGGCACCGGAGCCACATCTATGACCACGTCCGAACGAACCATCAATCAAGTCCGCAACATCCTGGGCCGCCTCGACCGGTCGATCGACGAGGCGCGCGACCGCCGCCTGCGCGGTCCGGACGACGAGCCCTCGGCCGAGGCAGCGTCGGCATCCGCCGCGGAGCGTGCGCCTCACGAGGATGCGCCGCCGTCTCCGCGGTCGCCCCAGCTGAGCCGGTCGGCCGAAGCGCCGCCGCCGCCGGTCGGACCGAGGCGGAGCTCATCTCGGGCACCGAGCCCGTTCGGCCGCGCGAAGCCGCTACGCCGGACCGGCGCGGACGACTGATCAGGCCGGCTCTCGAGTCGACCGAGGCAGCAGGCGGCGCACGCGGACGTGCTGCCGCCACACCACGGGGCGGGGATCCGGAGGGAAGCCCGATGTTCGACGTGCTCCGAAAGCTGTTTGTTGGCGGGGACGCCCCGCGTGGTGAGCGTCCGAAGCCCGGCGGCCCGCCGCGCCGCGCCGCGGGCGTGCCTTCAACCTCGGTGCCCGCCAACCCGACGATGCAGGAGCCTCAGATCAGGCCCGAACTCGCGAGCTTCGATCTGATCGATCGTGCGCTGGTCGCGACCGTCGCGATCTCGAAGCTGTGGGGGACAGACGCCGCGGACCTGGTCGAGACAATCCTGCACGAGCTCGAAAGCCGGGGCGAAGGCGAGCACGTGATCATCGACCTGCAGAACGTCGAGGCGATGGACTCGACCTCGCTCGGGATGATGGTCTTCCTCAACAACCGGCTGAACATGCTGGGCGGCCGGGTGGCGGTCGTCAACGCGAGCTGCGGGCTCGAAGACATGTTCCGCCTGACCCAGCTCGACCGCATGCTGCCGATCTGCCGGGACGTGATGAAGGCGGTCGGCATCGTCTGCCGCCGGCCCGCGGCCTGACCGCTCTCGACCTCAGGCCTCTCGAACCGCGGCTCGAACGCGCCGATCCTGCCCTCGGCTCGTTGAGCGCTGCTCGAGCGATCCGGTCTCGATTTCTGGCGGTCGCAAACGCAGACACCGCTTGCTTTGGCCCCGCGCGCTGCCGATTATCTGGTGGGGCTGTAGTGTAATCGGTAGCACGACAGATTCTGATTCTGTTAGTCAGGGTTCAAGTCCCTGCAGCCCTATTGCCGGACCCGCTCATCGCGGGTTTTTTCGTGCGCTGAACCCGGTCGCCGTGCGAGCGATCGCGTCAAAAAAGCGACTCGCGGAAGACGTCGACCGGCTCGATGAGGTCGGGCCCATCGTTGCGGACGCTGCCGACACGCTTTGCGACCGGGTGGCTCGTGAGCACGCCGTCGGCCGCGGGCCTGAGCAGCGGGCGGGCCTCGTCGACGCGGCACCCCGGGTCGATCCAGCGCTCGATCTCTTCGGGTTCCAAGACGCACGGCATGCGATCGTGCAGCAGACGCATCTCCGCGTTGGGCGTCGTCGTCAGCACGGTGCACGTCTCGATCTGCCCGAGGGCTTCGTCGCCCCAACGCTCCCAGAGCCCAGCAAAGTAGAGCGGGGCACCATCCGCGCGATAGATGTAATGGGGCCGCTTGGCGGGCGCAGCGCCCTCTGAGTCGAACGCTTTCCACTCATAGAAGCCCGACGCGGGTATCACGCAGCGGCGGTCGTGCATCGAGGCCTTGAAGGCCGGCTTGGTGTGGGCATCCTCGCTGCGGGCGTTGAACATCGAGTAGCTGCTGTCGGGTGTGCGGGCCCAGCGTGGGATGAGCCACCAGCGGGCGAACGAGCCCCCCGGTCGGATGTCGCTCTCGTCACCGTCGCCGTCGCCGGCCTCGATCATCCGCAGGATCGGCACCTCGGACTTGGGCGCGACGTTGTACCGAGGAACGATCTCCGGCAGCGGCTGCCAGAAGGGCTGGCTGAGCGTCCAGAGCTGCTGCCAGGTGAGAGCGATGGTGTAGCGTCCGCACACGGATGACGATAGAAGAAAGATGAGCCTCGAAGGATGTCCCAAGAGATAGCCATGGCGACGAGCGATCCACCCCTGCTCAGGGCCCACCGCCGGCAGTACGTGCTCGGGCCCGCTCGTTGGGCGCCAGACGATCGCTGGCGGGAGATCCGCCTCGGATCGGTCGTGCTGAGCCTGTGCCCGGAGCTCCGGCTCACAGAGGTCACCGACGCCGACGGGGCGAAATGGGTGCTCCTCGGTCTCGCGCTGCAGACTGAGGCGAACGCGCCGAGCCCGGCGGACGAGATCGCCCGCACCGGATCGCGCGCAGTCTCAGAGCTCCGCCACCGCTGGGCGGGGCGGTGGCTGCTGTTGAGCGAGCGCGCGGCATACCTCGATTCGCACGGCCAGATCGGCTGCCTGTCGTCGCGCGATGCGGACGGGCGGCACTGGTGCTCATCGAGCCCCGTGCTGCTCCGCGAGATCTGCGGCAACGCGTGGCAGCCGGTCTCTCCGACCTACCAGATCGGCGCCGAGTTCTACCCGCCCCCCTCGTGCTCGCTCGTGGGCGCGTCGCGGCTCCTGCCGAGCCAGACGATCGATCCGAGCACGGGCGACGTGGGCGACTGCGACCTGGTGCCGCCGATTCCGATCGGTCGAGACACCGGCGAGCTCCTCGACGAGATCGCTTCGTTGCTGCGCACAGCGTTCGAGAACCTGCCTCAGCAGAAAGGCCCGCTCTGGGTCGGGCTGTCGGGCGGGGGTGATTCGCGGGTGATCTTCGCGGCCGCAGTCGCCGCCCACCGGTCGGTCGGCCTCGACGTCCGGCCGTTTACTTGGCTCGCCGGCCGGACACCGCTGCACGACCGCGTATTGCCGCCGAAGCTCGCGGCGCTCGCGGGGCTCGCGCACACGCCGATCCGAGCCGGGCGGATCGCCCGGTCGAGGCTGGGCCTCGTGCGTGAGCACGCCGGGCCGCGGCTGAGCGTGGGCGACGCGGTGCCGCTCTTGCGGGGAGTGCGGCTCGGGCTCTCGGGCTTCTGCACGGGCGGCCAGTGCTTCGACGCGTGCAAAGCGACAAAGGTCGGCAAGTTTCCGCCGATGACCGGCAATCATGTTGCAGTGGGCGACGCGATCGCCCGGGTGTACCGCGAGCGGGCGGGTGGGTTCTTTGCCGAGCGGTACACCGAGTGGGTCAGGCATGTGGCGCGCACGCCGATCGAGGGGCTGCGCTACGAGTGCCGCTGGCCGATCGAGCAGAGCGGCGCGGGCTGGCAGGCGCCGAAGGAGCAGCTCTACGACACCCAGCTGCTCGAGCGTTTCTCCGCGACGAATTGCGGCCTGTTCACCTCGCTGACGATGGCGCTCCCGAAAGAGATGGGCCGATCGCGCAGCTACGAGCCCGAGCTCGTCGCGCGGCTCGCTCCCGAACTGAACAGCCTGCCGCGCAACCCGAGCGACGCCGAGCTTGTCGGCCCCGTGCGCGCTTCGGCGATCAGGCTCCGCAACGCGAGCGAGCGGGCACGACAGGTCAGGCTGCGGGCTGGAAGGCTCGGGCGGATCGCCCGAATCAAGCTCGATGACCTGCTCGGGGGCCGCTGAGCCGGACGGGTTGGATCTCGCAACATCCGCAGACCGCGCTCGGCCGAAGGGCCAGGTGTGACGCAGATCGTCTGGTTGAAACGCGACCTCCGCGTCGCCGATCATCGCCCGCTCGCGACCGCTGTTGCGACGGGCGATCCGGTTGTCTGCCTGTACGTGTACGAGCCATCTCTGCTGGCGACCCCCGAGTGGGACGCGTCGCACTCGGCGTTCATTGACGACTGCTTGCGGGACCTCGACGCGTCGCTCCGGCTCATCGGCACGCGGCTCACGCTCCGCAAGGGCGAGATGCCGGCCGTACTCGACCGTCTGCACGCTGAGATCCCCGGGGGCATCAGAGCGCTCTGGTCGCACGAGGAGACCGGCGGGCGCGTGACGTACGACCGGGACCTGCGTGTGAAGGCCTGGGCGGCGCGCGAGGGGGTCGCGTGGTCTGAGATGCCGCAGACCGGCGTGGTGCGCGGGCTGGCGGACCGCGACGGCTGGGCCCGCCGCTGGCAGCGCCGGATGGGCGAGCCGATCACGCCTCCGCCGAAGGCCTTGCGCTGCATCTCGACGATCTGCCCCGGCTGGTCGTTCGGCGAGCGGCAGACGCCCGGCATGCTCGGCCTCCGGCCGACGACCAAGACCGACCTGCAGCCTGGCGGCGAGCGGGCGGCGCGGGAGACGCTCGATTCATTCCTTGAGCACCGCGGCGTGAACTACCGGGCCGACATGTCGAGCCCGATCACCGGCGAGCGCGGCTGCAGCCGGATCAGCCCGCACCTGGCGTTCGGCTCGCTCTCGATCCGCACGGTGCACCAGGCGCTGCGCGAGCGGCAGCGGGCGCTGCGGTCCGAGGCCGGCCGAGACCCGCGCTGGCTCAAGAGCATGACCAGCTTCCAGGGCCGGCTCCGCTGGCACTGCCACTTCATGCAGAAGCTCGAATCGGAGCCCGAGATCGAGCACGCGAACATGAACCGCGCATACGACGGCCTGCGAGACGAAAGCTCGGCCGACTGGTCCGACGAGCAGCGGGCCCGGTTCGACGCGTGGCGTTTCGGCAATACGGGCTACCCGTTCGTGGACGCGTGCATGCGGTCGCTCCGCGCGACCGGCTGGATGAACTTCCGCATGCGGTCGATGCTCGTCAGCTTCGCGAGCTATCACCTCTGGCTGCACTGGCGTCCGACGGCGATCGAGATGGCGACGCACTTCCTCGACTTTGAGCCGGGCATCCACTTCAGCCAGTTCCAGATGCAGTCGGGCGTGACCGGCATCAACACGGTGCGCATCTACAACCCGATCAAGCAGAGCCAGGACCAGGATCCGGGCGGCGCGTTCATCCGCCGATGGGTGCCTGAGCTCGAGAGCGTGCCCGATGAGCACATCCACGAGCCTTGGAAGCACGCAGGGGGCGACCCGGGGCTCTTTGCCGAAGCTCGCGCGGATGCCGAGGCCCGTGCGGATGATGATGCCGCGTACCCGCCGCCGATCGTCGATCACGCGTCGGCGTACCGCCTCGCGCAGCAGCGCATTTTCGCGGTGCGGAAGGGGACGCACGCCAGACAGGAAGCCCGCCGCGTCTACCAGCGGCACGGCAGCCGCAAGCGTCCGGGCGAGCGACGCTACCGGGGTGCGCCGGAAGACCGGGGAACCGGCTAGCACGCGCCCACCAACCGTGCGTCACGCTCCGAAAGCCACTTGCCGGACTTGAACCGGCGACCTGAGCTTTACGAAAGCTCCGCTCTACCAACTGAGCTAAAGTGGCGGCCGCACCCCTTCGCGGGTGGCCCGGAGTATAGCCGGGCGGCGGCCGAAATCGGCTCGTCTGTCCTCGGGGTCGCCGCGGGGTCGCCTCGGGGTCGCCTCTGGGTCCACGTCACCCGCTCAGGCGGATGCTCGCGGCCGTGAGGTCGTCCGCGAACGCTCCGGGAGCGTGGGACTCGACGGCGGCGATCACGCGGCTGACCGCATCGTCGGGCGGAGGCGGGGGCGAGAGGCACGCCATGACGCCCTCGAGCCCGAACTGCTTGCCCTGAGCGTCGGGCTGCTCGATCGCGCCGTCGGAGAGCAGCATGATCGAGAGCCCATCGTGCATCGGCAGGGCGAGGCTTTCGTAGGCCGCCTCGTCAACGACACCGAGCGGGAACCCCGGCTCCGCTTCGAGCCGAGTGGCCCCGTCCGCGGCGATGCAGAGCGCGAGCCCGTGCCCGGCATCAACAAGCTCGGCGGAGCGTTCGCCGGCATCGATCACGAGCGCAGCCATGGTGATGAATCGGGCCGATTCGGTCCGGGCGTGCAGGTCGGCGTTGGTCTGCCGCATGGCTTCGGTCAGCGGCAGGCCCGACAGGAGCCTGGTCCTGAGCTGCGACTGGCAGGCGGCCATGAGCATCGCGGCGCCGACGCCCTTGCCGGAGACATCGCCGAGGAAGCACGCGACGCGCGTGCCGTCGAGCCGGAAGATATCGAAGAGGTCGCCGGCGACGACGCGCCCCGGGATCGATTCGAAACGGTAGGTCACACCGCCGATGTCGCCGCGGTTGGGGGGTGAGAGCAGCTCCTGCGCGCGGCGGGCGGCGTCGAGATCGGCGCTGAGCTGCCGGTGTCGATCGGCCATCTGCGCGGCGCTGATGCGCTCGAGTGCGAGGCCCAGCAGATGAGCGACGGACCGGCAGAACGCGGCGGCGTCGGGGGGCACGATGCCCTCCGCGTCGCGCGTGTCGACGGTCAGGAACGCGGCCGCGGCTCCGTCGATGGTGACCGCGGCGCAGATCGCTGATCGGATGCCGAGATCAATGATCGACTGGGCGGTCTCGACGCGGTCTGGTGTCACGGTGAGCTGCACGAGCCCCTGCTCGGCGGCTCGTTCGATCAGGGTGCGCGAGATCCGGGGCGTCTGATCCGTCGTCGAAGCCAGCACGGCCAGGGCGCGGTCGGCGTCGGGCTCGACGACCGTGACCCGCCGGCAGCCGGTCGCTCGTCGGACGGCCTGGGCTCCCGCCGCGGCGATCGCTTCGCGAGACTCCGCGGCGTCGAGCGTCGCGGTCAGCTCGATCAGCGCATCGAGGCTACGTTGGGCGACGCCGCCGAGCTGGCCCTCGGGGATCACGCTGATGCTGCCCGCCGCATCGTCGGGAGAAGCGATCCGCGTCGTCGCCACGGGGCCGGAAACCGGGTCGCAGCGGCAACGCCAGGTCCCGAGCCCGATCTGGTCGCCGACGGTCAGCGGCGTGGGTGTGTGCGGGTCGAGCTGTGTGTGGTTCAGGTGCGTGCCGTGGCGCGACCCAAGGTCTTCGATGAGCCACGTGTCACCGCGGCGGCTCAGCGATGCGTGGCGACGCGAGACCGTCGGATCCGCGATCGCCCAGTCGGCCTCTGTCGACCGGCCGATGAGCGTCGGCGATGCGTCGGGCGTGACACGCAGGGGCTCGGGCAACTCGCCCGGAACGCTCCCGCCGAGCGGTCTGAGTATGAAGTCGTGGGGGCGGCTCACGGCCGACATACTAAGAGCCGACGCGAGTTCGAGGCTCTTCAGCCGATATCGATCGCCATGACCCGTTCATCCGGTCCGAGCGATCGGATCAGCGACCCGCTCGCGTCCCATGCGGCGCTGCCGCCGGAGCACTCGAAACCATCCGCGGGCCCGACCGCATTCACGATGAGCGTCGGGATGCGGTTCGACTCCGCGAACGCCGCGAGATAGCGGTGGGCATCGGCCATTCCCGCCGCGTGCTTGGCAACACTCGCGGCGTACACCGTTGCGCCGCGTGCGATCGCCGCCGAGCCATGCGAGGGCTGCATCGCTTCATAGCAGATTCCAAAGGCGATGGTGCGGCCTTTGAGAAAGACGTCCATGTCGCGTGTGCCCGGTTCGAAGCTGCAGGTTTCGCTCTCGTGCAGCAGCTGTTTGGCGTAGTCACGCCTCGAGCCGTCGGGCTGGAACAGGACCATGCCGATCTCGGTACCGCCTTCTGCGGCCGGCAGCGGCACGCCGACCGCCAGATGCATCCCTCGCTCGGAGCTCACAGCAGCCAGCGGATCGAGCACGGGGCTGCTCGCCTCGATCGAATCCACCGACAGGCCGTAGCCTGTCAGGGACAACTCGGGGAAGAGCGCCAGGCTGCACCCCAAGTCCGCGGCCTGTTCGGCGGCCCGCACGTGACCGCGGATGCTCTCATCGATGCTCTGCGGGGAGCGAAACTGGCACAGGCCGACCCTCATGACCCGATCCTTGCCAAGCCGCCGCGTGCTGTCTCCGATCACGAGCGAGATTTCCCGGCATGGTCGGTCTCGTGTGTGTCGCTCGTTGCGAGGAGGCGGCCGCCGCAGTTCGGGCAGACGCCGGCGAGCGGCCCGTTTCGGCACGGGCCGCAGAACGTGCAGCCGTGCTCGCACGCATAGGACACAACGCCCGGTGTGGTGAGCGGCTGCTCGCATCGCAAGCATGCATCGTGTGCGTCGCTCATGGCGTCGGCTCCCGTCGGCGGCCGCAATCCGCGGCACGCGAGTGAGATCTGCATCATCGCCCCGTGCCCGGATGCCGTCGATCGGCAGGAATGCCAATTTGCAATGCGATCCTGCCAAAGTCTCAGCCGGCGTCTTGCTGACCGTGAAACGTGCGTCGGTAGGCGGTGGGGGAGGTGCCGACCTCGCGTTTAAAGTGAAGCCTGAGCACCTGCGGATCGGAGAACCCGCTGCGTGCCGCCACGGTGTCGACGGCGAGCCCCGGAGTTTCGAGCAAACGCTGAGCGAGCCTGACGCGTTCGCGGAGCACCCAACGGTTGGGCGTCGTGCCGGTCGCGGCCTTGAATCGCCTGGCGAATGTTCGCTCGGACATGTGTGCTCGCCGGGCCATCTGCGCGACCGTGAGCTGCTGCCTCGGATCCGCGTGGATATCGGCGAGCAGTTCTGCGATGCCGTCATCGTCGGCGCGCCGGTTCATCGGCGTCTCGACGAACTGCCTCTGCCCGCCCTCTCGGTGCGGCGCGACGACCAGGGACCGCGCAACGCGGTTTGCGACCTCGGCGCCGCAGTCTTTCCGTACGAGGTGTAGGCACGCATCGAGCCCGGCTGCGCTCCCGGCGGACGTCACCACGCCGGATTCATCGGTGTACAGCACATCAGGATCGACTCTGAGCCCGGGGTACATGCTCGCAAGCGTGTCGGCCCACCGCCAGTGCGTGGTGATCGTGCGATCGCCCACGACGCCGGCGGCGGCGAGGACGAACGCGCCCGTGCACACCGAGACGAGGCGCGCGCCCTCGTCCTGCGCGCGCCGGAGCTTCCGGCGAAGCTGCCGGGGCACCTCGATATCGGGGCGCCAACCGGGCACCACGATTGTGCCGGCGCGGTCGAGCCCGGCGTAGGTATGCGTTGCCACGAGCCGCAAGTGAACACGCGTGCCGAACTCACCTGTTCTCGGTCCGCAGGTCCGGACCGCGTACCACGGGCTCAGCTCGGGCCTCGGCAGCCCGAAGACCTCCGCGACACACGCATACTCGAACGCGTGCGCGTCTTCGGCGATGACGATCGCGACGGTCCACGGCGAACGGCTCATGGCAGCATCGTATGCCATATGCCGGTTCCTGCCAGAGGTGATCGCAGCCTGCCGCGCTGCCCGCCGAGGCTGCCGTGCGCGGATGCCACCGTCCCCCATCCGTCCCAAGCGCCCACCCGCAAGCAGGGCTACGTCCCCAGGCGGCAGCCGGTATCGCCCAGCGGCAGGCCGAGGGCTGTTGCGATGACACGAACGGCGTTGTCATCGAACGAGTACGCGTACGGGAGGACGTTTCCCTGCTCACGCTGCTCCGGCATCATCGCTTCCCACACGCTGGGCGAGGCCAGCACCGCCTCGCCCGCCGGAACAGCGGCCACGGCGTCGGCCGCGTCCGCGCGTGTGACGGATTGTGCCCGAGCGCCGACGCGGCTGTGCCCGACCAGCGAGCGCACCTCGTCTGCGATCAGCGCGCCCTGTTCGGCGTCAAGACTCATCACGACAAAGCGCTCGCCTGCTCCGACAACATCGGCGGCGCGCTGCGGGCAGAAGCGCACGGCGATCTGCAGCACGCGGCAATCGGCTACGCGCAGCAGCTCGCTGACCTCCGAATGATGGAACCCCGTCGTGAGCACGACACGCTCGCTCGCGAGCATCGGCCTCTGACCCGATGACAGGTCGCCGAGCGCGATGCCCGAACAAGGAACCCCAACGGTGCGGGCGACCTCGTCGGCCAGCTGACGCGACTGAAAGGCCGTGCACTCGACGAACGCGCACTCGGGGTCCACAGACGCGCGCTGCTCGGCGAGTTCCGCGAGATACCTGAACGCGCCGAGCGCCGAGAGCCCTGTCTCGCGGTTGATCTGTTCTTTGACCGAGGCGTAGAGCGCATCGAGGGTTCCGAGGTGCCGGCGCAGCCCGTACACCGGCGCGTTGTCCCGAACGTAAACACCCGACCTCGGCACGATCTCGACCAGGGACCTCGCTTCGAGTACCTCGTATGCCCGCTTCACGGTCAGGGGGTCAACGTTCCAGATTTCGGTGCCTTGCCGGAGCGATGGGAGCTTGGTCCCGACTGCCCACGTGCCGGTGGCGATGCGATAGACACAATCGGTGGTGATCTGCGAGATTTTGTTCGTAATTGATACGGTCATGCACGCTCTTTTGATTGAATTATTCAAACAGTTTGGATTGACTCAATATCAGACTACAGGATATTCTGATCTACAGACAGCATACGACGGTATCGCTTGCCTGTGCAAGCGTCCGTCGGACAACAGAGGAGACCAGTCGTGTTGACCAAGGGATTTCAACAGATCGCTTTGTCGGTTTCTTTCGCATCGGGCCTTGTTGCGGCAACAGCATGGGCAGCCGGGCCGGAGGATCAGCACCCGTTCGACATCGAAGCGCCTCCGCTCGCTGACCGGGTGCACGGGCTCTCCACGATCTGGAGCGAGGCCAAGTTCAGCTTCGCCTACTTCGATCAGGTCCCCGATCTCGACTGGGATGAGGCGTACAGGGCGTCTATCCCTCGCGTCGTGGCAGCCGAAACGCTGTACGAGTATTACCGCGAGCTGCAGGCGTTCGTCGCGTTGCTTGAAGACGGGCATACGAACGTCAGGATGCCCTCGGCGATCAAGACGGACGTGGTCCCGCTGACGCTGGAGCCGATCGAAGACCGCTACTTTGTCGCGAACGCCGCGACCATGCTGGCGGACGAGGTTCCGATCGGTTCGGAGATCGTCTCCGTGCGAGGCATCGATACCCAGGAGTATGTGCAGACCGAAGTGCAGCCATACATCGCGCAGTCTGCGCCGCACACGCGAGCGTACTGGTCCGGCATCCTTCTGCTGCGTGCTCCTGTCGGCGAAGAAGTCGCCTTTGAGATCATGACGCCGGCGGGTGAACGACGAGAGATCATCGCCCCGACGGGGCACTTCTACAGCAGGCACGAGTACGTGCCACCCCATCCCAAGCACGAACTCGGGCTGACTTGGCCCGCCGAGGGCATCGCCAAAGTCATAGTGCCAACGTTCTACGGCAACTCGCTGCCAGCAGACTTTGCGGAGTTGATCCCGGAGCTCGAGCACGCGGACGCCATCATTCTCGACTTCCGATTCAACGGTGGCGGCGTGACAAGCAACGCGCACGCCTTGCTCCGTCACCTGACCGATCGCCCGTTGCAAGGCCCGCGATGGGTGACGCGTGAGCATCGCGCCGCGCATCGTGTCTGGGGAGCGCACGGCACTGCACATCTTGCCCAGTACGGGCAGCTCGACGCGTGGACCGAGCCAGAAAGCATGCAGGAGGTCCGCATTGCGCGGGCCGGCGCGCTCGCGGGCAAGCCCATCGCAGTGCTGACCTCTTCGCATACCGCGTCAACCGCTGAGGACTTCCTTATCTACGCCGATCCGTTGGAGAACGTCACGCGCATCGGAAGACCGACGTGCGGCTCGACGGGCCAGCCGTTCTCGTTCGACC
>JBCBNT010000027.1:0-36368 GCA_039821685.1 Planctomycetota bacterium
GGCGATGTCGTTCGTGGACGCGGCGCAGACCTTTCAATCATCTATCCGCGTGCGCAACGGCGAGACCGATGTCGATGGCAAGAGCATCATGGAAGTCATGATGCTCGCCGCGACGCGCGGGACGGAGCTCTTGATCACGGCAGACGGCGACGACGCGGATGCCGCGCTTGAGGAGCTGAAGAAGCTCGTGGCGTCTGGGTTTGATGAGGAATGAGCGAGCGGCTTTTTCTGCCTTCACGTCGGGTGTTTTTCCGGGGCGGAATCCAGGCTGTAGCTACAGGCGCCTTGATATTCCTATCAACACTGGGCACGAACACGTGGATTGAATCTCAGCACGCTCACGCATCGGGAATGCTACTTGAAAACGGGCTTCTGGCGAATTCGGGTTCACGGTCTGAGTTCTTCGAGAACCCGTGGTCCGTGCCGCTACTGATCGTGTCACCTTTCGTCTTTGCAGGCTACGGCTTAGGGCTGGCGTTTCCCTTGCTATTCCTGAGCAAGGCTCGCCGTCGAGCGAAGTCTGCACTTTGTTGGAAGTGTGGCTCTGCCCTTTCGGAACGCGATTCGCAGCAGCTGTTCATCCGGTGCCCCGAGTGCGGGCAGAAGTCCATGACCAAGGACCCGGCTCACCTCCGCCGCTGTGCTTGACCAAGAACCGAGAACGAATTATCATTGCTGCTGGTTGGGGATGCGCCCCGCCGGATATCTCGAGGGATCGCCATGCTGCTCCGAATCGCTCTGATCGCGTTCTTCGCCACCTTCTCAGCTTCGCTGGCCCCGGCCGACTCGGGCTGCACCGCGACCGAGGACACCCCCGGCACCGGCTGCGCCTGCTGCTGATCGCTGCTTGGGCGATGGGTCTATCGGGAGCTTCTCGATAGCATCACTCAGTGAAGCGTCGCACCGACGGGTTGTGGGTGCATCCGCGTCGGCTGCGTCTGCACCGTCGGGGTGTTGGAGGCTCGCTCCGTCGGATGGCCTGGGGTGCGGGCCTGATGTGCCACAACCTCGTCATCATCGGCGTGTCAAGCTTGGTGACGTTCGGCCTCTTTCGCGACTGGACAGCCGAGTTCTTCGTGTGGAGCAGCATGGCCCTCAGCGCCGCGGTTTGGGCGCTCGTCATCTGGCTTTGGCCGGACCCAGTTCGTCATCGCGTCCGACACTGCTGCTGCTGGACGTGTGGCTATGACTTGTCCGCGCAGCCGTCACTTGCGGCCGAGCATCTATTCGTCCGCTGTCCCGAGTGCGGAGCGCGTTCGATGACGAAGAGGCTTTGGCGGTGGTCGGTGCCGTTCTTCACGCTTTGCAGGCCATACCGCGAGTGGACCACTATTCCCCGTCGGCATCGATCCGTGTGATGCGTGCGCCGACGCTCGCGAGGCGTTCTTCCAGCTTCTCGTAGCCGCGGTCGAGGTGGTAGACCCGGTGGATCGTGCTCGTGCCTTCGGCGGCGAGCGCGGCCAGCACCAGTCCCGCCGATGCCCGCAGGTCGCTTGCCATAACCGGGGCTCCAACCAGTTTGCGTACGCCGCTGGCGATCACGGTGGGCCCCTGGCGGAAGAGCTGCGCGCCCATGCGGGTCATCTCGGCGACATGCAAAAACCGCTCTGGGAAGATCTTCTCCGTAATCACGCTGTGCCCGTCGGCGAGCGTGAGCAGCGCCATGAACTGCGCCTGCAAGTCGGTCGGGAAGCCCGGGTGCGGCTGGGTCGTGATGTGGCACGGCTGGAGCACCCGGCCCGCGCCGACCGTGACCGTCGCCCGGTACGCGTCGCCCGATTCGTGGTGCACGTCCACGCCGATGGCTTCAAGCCGATCGACCGCTGCCCTGAGCGCATCCAGCGGGCAGTTCTCGATGGTCAGCTCGCCCGCGGTGATGGCGGCGGCGACCATCATGGTGCCGGCCTCGATCCGGTCGGGCATGACGCGGTACTCGGTGCCGCCGAGCTGGTCGACGCCGTCGATCGTGATGCGGGGCGAGCCGGCGCCGGTGATGCGGGCGCCCATGGCGTTGAGCAGGTTGGCCAGGTCGACGATCTCGGGCTCGCAGGCGGCGGACTCGATGACGGTCGTGCCCTCGGCGAGCGTGGCGGCGGACATGACGTTGGCCGTGCCCAGGACCGTTGATCCGAACGGTCCGCCGAGGAAGACGTGGGCCCCGACGAGCCTGCCGCCGGGTACGCGGCCGATGACGTCGCCGGCGCTCAGCTCGAACTGGGCGCCGAGTGCTTCCATGCCCCGCAGGTGCAGGTCGATGGGGCGCTGGCCGATCGCGCAGCCGCCGGGCAGCGCGATGCGGGCCTTGCCCCGCGCAGCGAGCAGCGGGCCCAGCACGCAGATCGAGGCCCGCATGGTCTTCACGATGTCGTAGACGGCGTGGCTCTCGGTGGTGTCGGTCGTGTGGAGCTTTATGGTGTGATCGCCGACGGCCTCGGCTTGGCAGCCGAGGGTCTCGAGCAACCGTCGCATGTTTCGGATGTCGGAGAGGTTTGGGACATCTGCGAGCGTGACGGGCTCGGCGGTGAGCAAGGGGGCGGCCAGAAGCGGGAGCGCGGCGTTTTTTGAGCCGCTGACGGTTACGGCGCCGGACAGTCTGCGTCCGCCCTCGATCTCAAACGCGTCCATGTCCGCCTCCGTGCTGCGCGTGGTCCGGCTGCGCGGAATCCGCCGCCGCGCTCGAGAGTATCGACGCTGATCGCTGGATCGGATGAGGAATGGAGGGGTGGGTGGCCCGGGTCGATCGGGTGAGGGGTCGAGCGTGCTAGTAGAGCGTGCTAGTAGCTCCGTCGGCTGCTGCGAGGCTGAAGGTAGATGGTGGGGAACCGCGGGTCGTCGTCGAGGAAAAGCCGTCGTGCACGCTCGAGGGAGTCGCGTGTCGGCTGAGGCCAACGCTCGGCGGCGAGGCGGTCGGCCGCGTTCACGCGGTTGAGCGAGGCGTTGCGCCGGTCAAGCTCGGGGCGGTCGGCGGCGGCGTAGGCGGCGGCGTGGCTCGATTCGAAGACGAGCTGCCATCCCTGCCCGGCATCGGCGATGACGGCCGGCCTATCACGGGCGATCACCCGCGAGCCGCACCCGCCGAGCCAGAGACACACCAGCACCACCAGACCGCCGGCGCGCGCACCCCTCACGAGACCTGAGCAGAACACCCGAGGCCGTGAGCCACGTTGGCAAAATGACTGAACAAGCTCATTCATGCCTGCCGCCAGCATGACACGGCTGGGCGGATCGTTCAAGGAAAACGTCGCCGGCCGACGGCTCTCGGACCCTGACGTCGCGTTATCCGGCGTGCCCGGCCGTCCGATAGAGCCAGTGCCCGCACGGCCGATGAGCAAGCACCCCCGGCAGGGCTCGAACCTGCGACCTGCGGTTTAGGAAACCGCCGCTCTATCCAGCTGAGCTACGAGGGCAACGGCCCAAGCGTAGCCGAGTGGGTCGTTCGTGGATCGGCTCGGTCAGGCTGCCCGGGCGTGGAAAGCCAGCGCCGCGTCGATCGCGCCGATCACGCCGAGCGATGCATCGCAGGCGGCGTCGGTCTGGCCGTGCTGCCAGCAGCCGACGGCCTGTTCGGCGAGCCTCGCGATCGAAGTGAACCCGAAGCTGCCCGCCGAGCTTGCCAGGTCCCGCAGCACACGGGTCGCGGTCGCGGCGTCGCCTCGCTGGATCGAGATCTCGAGCGCACGGGCCGCGATCGGCAGGGCTTCGATCAAGACCGACGCCGAGGGCACGTCGGGTTGTGAGGCGGTTTCCACTCCGATGAGCTGCTCGACGATCGAGGGGAACGCGCCCGCATCGATCGGCTTGGTGAGAACCGCCGCGGCTCCGGAATCGATCAGCGGCTGGAGCCGGACGACATCGGACTCGCCGGTGAGCACGGCAACCGGGCCCGCGTGGAGCCCCCCGCCCTTGCAGGCGTCGATCAGGTCGATGCCGGACCTGCCCTCGCCCAGGTGCAGATCGGTGACGACCAGGTCGTAACGGTCGGCGTGCAGTGCATCGATCGCGCTGTCGATGTCCGGCGCCGTCGTGAGCTGGATGTGGGAGCCGGCGACGCGGTGCGCGAGCAGGACGCGCTCCGGCTCGAAGTCGTCGACGTAGAGCACACGGACCGGTCGGCTTCCGTGTGTGTGATCGTTTGGGCCCATGGCTCTCAGACGCCTCCCTTGGGCTGGCGGAGCGGGGCGCGGATGGGCCTCGGGCTCCGGCCCGTGCTGATCGCTTCGCCGAAGACCTCGGCAAACTGCTGCAGGGCGTTGCCCGATCGCCCGGGCTCGGCGTAGAAGACGACCTTCGACCGATCGATCTCGTGGACGCTGGCGATGAGCGTTGCGATGGCGATCTGCTTGCCCTGGTTATCGCTCGGCGCGGCGTTGGCTGCCGAGCCTGCGGTTGCGGCTTGGGAGAGTTCGGGCCGCGATGCGGAGCCGCCCGACGCGGGTTGGGCCTCTGCCGCGGCGTGCAGGCCGCGGTCTGTTGCTCGGTCTGCGGCTCGGTCCGGACCGCGCCCGGAAACGCCCATCGCCATGGCAAAGAACGCGACGGTCACGAAGCTGCCCATCGCGGCTCCGAGGGCGAGCACGGCGATCGAGCGTGTGGAAACGGCTGGCGATGACCGCGCAGCAGTTTCGGCGTTGCCGAGCTCCGATCGGGTCAGCGTGCCGATCTGGGGTTGGGAACGCGGCGCGTGGTGCGACGCTGCCTTGTGAGGCTTGACGGCGGCCAGACCGCCCCAGATCGGGCGTACAGGCTGCCGGCCGCCTTCGGGGCCGGGTGTGGTTGTGCGTGCGGTGTGCTGGATCTCTCGCTCTCTTTGGTCCGCTGCCGGTAGCGGCTAGTAGCAGTCGCATCGGCGGTGGCTGCCGTGGGCTTTGGGCCTGGCTGGCCCGGCGGTGCAGACGCGGGGCCGACCCTGGCGGTGCGCGGGCTTGGGGCCCTGAAGTTGGGGGTGTCCTGCCGGTCGCTTCGGGCCGGCATCGGTCCTACCTTTCTGTCCCTCTGATCCTGTCGTCGGTGGCGTCGGGGCCAGGGGCACTCCTAACACCCAAACGGAGCCCGACTCGTGAAGATCAAGACCGACGAGATCGCCAGCATCATCAAGCAGGAAATCGAGCAGTACTCGGCGGACCTCGAGGTCTCCGAGGTCGGGCGTGTGGTCGAAGTCGGCGACGGCATCGCCCGCGTCTACGGCCTGTCCAAGGCGATGGCTGGCGAGCTGGTCGAGTTTGAGACCGGCGAAGGCGCGGTCATGGGCCAGGTGATGAACCTGGAAACCGACACGGTCGGCGCGGTCATTTACGGCGATTACCTCGCGGTGAAAGAAGGCGATGTCGTCAAGAGCACGAGCCGCCTGCTCGAGGTACCCGTCGGTGAGCAGCTGCTGGGCCGGGTCGTCGACCCGCTGGGCCGCCCGCTCGACGGCGGGGCCGCGATCAACAACGACCAGACCCGCAAGGTCGACATCATCGCGCCGGGCATCGCCGAACGGCAGCCGGTGACCGAGCCGCTGCAGACCGGCGTGAAGGCGATCGACGCGATGATCCCGATCGGCAGAGGCCAGCGTGAGCTGATCATCGGCGACCGGAAGACGGGCAAGACCGCGGTGGCGGTCGACACGATCATTAATCAGAAGCAGTACTGGGGCACGGACGAGGCCGTGGTCTGCATCTACGTCGCGGTGGGTCAGAAGGAGTCGACCGTGGCCGGCGTCGTCGAGACGCTGAAGCAGAACGGCGCGATGGACTACACGATCGTGGTCAACGCTGCGAGCTCCGACCCGGCCCCGATGCAGTACGTGGCTCCTTACTCGGGCTGCGCGATGGGCGAGTACTTCATGTGGTCGGGCAAAGAGTCGGGCAAGACGCTGGCCGACGGCAAGCCGATGCCCAAGCACGCGCTGCTCGTGTATGACGATCTCAGCAAGCAGGCCGTGGCGTACCGCCAGCTGTCGCTCCTGCTCCGCCGCCCGCCGGGCCGCGAGGCCTACCCGGGCGACGTGTTCTACCTGCACAGCCGCCTGCTCGAGCGGGCGACCAAGCTCAGCGACGAGAACGGCGGCGGCTCGCTGACCGCGCTGCCCGTCATCGAGACGCAGGAAGGCGACGTGTCGGCGTACATCCCGACCAACGTGATCTCGATCACCGACGGCCAGATCTACCTCGAGCCCGAGCTGTTCTTCTCGGGCGTGCGGCCCGCGGTGAACGTGGGCATCTCGGTGAGCCGCGTGGGCGGCAACGCCCAGGTGAAGGCGATGAAGAAGATCGCCGGCTCGCTGCGTCTTGACCTTGCCGCGTTCCGCGAGCTTGAGGCGTTCGCCCAGCTCGGCACCGAGCTCGAGGCCGCGGCCCAGGCCCAGCTCGATCGCGGCGCCCGCATGGTCGAGCTGCTGAAGCAGAAGCAGTACGTGCCGTTCGAGGTCACCGATCAGATCATCTCGATCTACGCGGGCACCAAGGGCTTCCTCGACAAGGTCGAGGTCGAGCACGTTCCCGCGTTCGAGGCGGACATGCACAAGTACTTCCAGGGCGTCGGCAAGCCGGTGCGCGATGAGCTTGAGCAGAAGAAGGCTCTGGACGACGACCTGGTCGCCAAGCTGGAGAAGGCGCTGGGCGAATTCGCGAGCGGGTGGAAGCCTTCCGAATAGGTACTCAAGTGTTGTACACAACTTGACGCCCCCCTAAACTGCCGCAAGCCGGCAGTTTTTTCTTGCCGCGGAGGAGAGCCCCAATGCAGCAGTTTCAGTCTTTCGGCGGTGTTCTTGCGCTCGTTCTGGCAGCTGGTTCTGCAACCGGTCAGGACACGTTCAGCGGGACTGACTTTGGCCAGTCGTTCACGTTCTTCGGGATTTCGTCCTCGGGCGCTGCGGGGATCTCTGAAGGCCAGATCGGCGCTCAGTCGGATGCGTTCGATAGCGTCTTCAACGTTCGTGTCAACGGTGTGCAGCTTGCGGCGACTTCGTTCTTTGACCTTGGCGAACTCAAGACGTTCACGAACACCGTCGGTACAAGCCAGTTTGCTAGCTATACGCTTGCCTTCCGGCCCGATCGCGCGATCGTGCGTCTCGACATCAAGCTGGCGAACAACTCAGAAGTGCCGACGATGTTTAACGTGGAGGTCGACCACAACTACGGCAGCGACGCCTCCACAACAACACAGGGCACGTCCTCGGGTGATCTCGTGGTCGATACCTTCGACCGCTGGATCGTCACCGATGATACGAGCACCTCGGTTGGCGACCCCGCGATCGGCTTCACGTTCGGCGGGCCTTCCGGAAGCGTGACGCCGACCTCGATCAGTGTCAGCCCTCCTGGCTTCGTCGAGGTGGTGCACGATGTACAGATCGAGCCGTTCGAGCCAAGAACGCTCAGCTACTTCCTCGAGATCGATACCCAGACCGGCTTCGCGCTGGCAGACATCGCGGATTTCAACACGCGTGCCTCGATCCGCGATGCGGACTTTTTCGGCGAGAACTTCGTTGGTGCCAGCGGTCTCGAGCTGAACTTTGACACCTACGAGCGGTGGGACGGCTCCGCATCGGACAGCCTGCTCGACGCGGCGAACTGGGAATTCGATTCGGTACCGACCTTCGATCCGGCCCGTATTCGGAACGACGGCTCGGTGTTCTTGCCCGAGGGTGCCCGGCTTTCCGTCGCCGGTCTGGAGCTGGAGAACGCCGACGTCGAGGTCCGGCCCGGCTCGACGCTCTCATCAGATGCGCGGTTCCTGATCGATGATGATTCGACCATCCGCATCGATAGCGCCACGCTGAATCCTTCGGATCCGATCATCAACGAAGGAACGATCTTTGTCGAGTCGCTCGGCGCCGAGATCGGCGATATCACCGGCGGGTTCCCGTCGATCCGCAACAAGGGCACCGTCGAGATCACCGGCACACCCTTCACGGCCGGCTTCGCGTCGCTCGAGATCCCGGACGACACGGTGAACCTCGGGCAGTGGATCCTCCGAGGCGCCGCACGTTTCGACGTCGAAGACCTCGACAACCGCGGGAACCTCGATGTGGTCTTCGCCAACGCCATCCTCGACGGGCGGATCAGCAACGGCGTTGAAGGTCTGGTGACCGTGTCCGGCGGTTCGCAGTTCAATCAGGTCGGGAACCTGACCAACGACGGCACCGTGGTGGTGAGCAGCGATTCGTCCTACTCGCTGCTCGGCCGGTTGCAGGGCAACGGCATCGAGGGGCCGGGTGGTCCGGGCACCGCGGGCACAGTATTTATCCGCGACGGCGTCACCGGGCGCTCCGGCGGCACGAATCGCATCGGCTTCGACGGCCAGCTCTCTCTCGGCTCGGCTGCGACGACCACGGTCCGCCTCGGCGGCACGTCGGTGGGCAGCGGGTTCGACCAGCTCGACGTTGCCGGCACGCTCAATGCGGCGGGTACGCTGCGTATCGAGTCGTTCGGCGGCTTTGTGCCGCAGCCGGGCGACTCGTTCGAGGTGCTCGGCTTCGACTCGGTGCAGGGCTCGTTCTCTTCGATCGAGTTCGACTCGACTCTCGCGGGCGTGGGCTTCGATACGTCGACGCTCCTGATCGACGGGACGCTCCGCGTTCCGGCGGCGTGCCCCGCGGACGTGAACGGCGACGGGAACCTGACGCCGGCTGACTTCACGTCGTGGATCCTGGCGTTCAACGCGCGGTCCGGTGCGTGCGATCAGAACGGCGACGGCCTCTGCACGCCGCAGGACTTCACGTCGTGGATCCTGAACTTCAACGCGGGCTGCGGCGAGTAGTCACGGGCTGAAACCAAAGGCTCCAAGCGGCGTATCGGCCGGCTCGTTCTCTCTGGTGCGTGTTCTCGCACTGGGCATCACGGGTCGGCTTGACGCTGCACCGATTTCGGAGGAGCTCCTGATGCAAAGCTATGCGTCTGGTATCGCGTTGGCCGCGTTGCTGGTGGTGTCCGGAACCGGGGCACGCGGACAGGTGCTGCCGGCGAAGGGGCAGCTCTTCAAGCCCTTGTGCCTCCAGGCGATCGAGGACCTGCCGGGTCCCATTCGCGGCGGGTGGGATGTCGGCCTGCTCACGCCCGACGAACTCGATCGCTTGATCGCAGGCCGGGGAGAGCCTGAGGCGGTGGTTGAATCACGGCGGTCTCCGCTTGGCGCTGCTTCGCGAGGGAGCGGGCTGACCGTCGTCTTTAACGCCTTCGGTGATGTCACGCCCGACGCGATCAACGCGATGCAGGTCGCCGCTGACTACTACGCGACCCGTATCGACGATCCGATCACGGTGACGCTTGATGCGAACTTTGCCGCGTCGAACTTCGGGGGGGCCTCGCCGCAGATTGTTTCGCTTCCGTACACGGAGGTGCGAGACCTGCTGATCGCCGACGCCGACGGGGACGACACGCTTCAGACGCTCCTGCCGGAGGGCTCGCTGCCCGCACGATTCGACTTCGGCGGCCAGGTGTCGCAGGAGTCCGAGGTGCTGCTGACGACCGCCAACGCGAAGGCGCTCGGGCTCGCCGTCGAGGGCGTCGACGGTCAGCTTTTCATCGCGAGTGAAGCGGATGGTGACGTGAGCGACGGCATCGGCAACGGCGCCGCCGCGCCGGGCGGTCAATTTGCCGATTTCAGCCTCGTTGATATCTTGATCCACGAGGTCGGCCATTCGCTCGGCTTTATCAACGTCGCGGAGTTCGGGGTTGAGAATGTTTCGACGCTCGATCTCTTTCGGTTCGCCGAGATCGGTCCGGAGAACCCCTCCGATGCGGCAGGGTTTACATCGACGCCGCGAGCGGTCTTCCTCGGCGGCTTCTCGGCCGAGGAGCAGCACGTGCTCGATTTCCTCATCCGGGAGCATCTCGCGTCGAATGCCTCGGACTTTCAGGCGAGCCACTTCCGTGAGACGAACTTCGGTGATGCGTCGCTGCAGCGGATCGGTGTGATGGAGCCGGCGATCACGGCCCTTGAAACCGGCTTTCCGGAGTATTTTTCGCGTGCCGACTTCGACGCGTTTGATGCGATCGGGTGGGACATCGTCCGCGTCGACGTCTGCCTCGCCGATGTGAACGGCGACGGCGGTCTCACGCCGGCGGACTTCACATCCTGGATCCTGGCGTTCAACACGGGATCGCCGGCATGCGACCAAAACGGGGATGGTCTCTGCACGCCGCAAGATTTCACCTCGTGGGTCTCGAATTTCAACGCGGGGTGCTGATCCGAGAACCTTCGTATCGGCTCTGTTTGGGTTGCATCCCCACGACTTTGCCGCCATCTTGGGACAATGCCAACCGTTGCGAGAAACCCGCGTATCGGGGGCATCGAATGCGTCTTTAATCCACGCCGTCGCGCGTGATTGGTATGAACGAGCAAGCCGGTGTCGTCGTCGCGGAGCAGCGCCGCGCGTCGTGATCGAGCTGGGAGTCAGCAGATGAAGAAGGTTGTTCTTGCGTGTCTGATCGGGACGGTCGGCACCGCGTGCGGCGTCCAAGCCCAGGCAAGGCCCGTGCTCACGCTTCAGGAGCGAGACGCCGTCGCCACGCTTTACGCGACGGGTGAAACCGTATCGCTCCCTGCTGAGACTCGTTGGCGGTACTTCTGCGGGAGCGATACCGCGGGCCTCACCAACGCGGACCTCGCCTTCGCCGTCCAGAACCACGTCAGCGTTGAGGCGGCGGCTTCTGAAGGGCAGGCGCCTTCGGCGGTCGTGAATACGTCCGACGGGCGGGGTGGGCTGAACGTCGTCTTTAACGTGTCCGGCAACCCACCGGCAGGCGCCCTCGCGGCCCTCGCCGAGGTCGAGCAGGTCATCGAGAGCCAGTTCTTCGACTCGTCGAGCGTTGTTGTGTCGGTGTCCTTCCAAGGACTGAACCCGGGCGTGCTCGGTGCGACCGGCTCGGGCTTCGTCAACAACACCTGGGCCAACGCCCGGGCCGGGCTTCAGAACGGCGCCGATGCGGATGATGATCTGTTGGCGTTCCTGCCCGCCGGCAGCACGATCCCCGTCCGCTACAACGCGAGCAATGACAACGTCACCAACGAGAACCGCGTCTTCTTCACCGACGCGAATTTCAAGGCGACCATCGGCTCGCTCGGCGGGACCGATGCCAACATCACCATCAGCACGAACTTCAACTTCGACTTCGATCCGTCGAACGGCATCTCCGGCGGCGCGTTCAGCTTCAATGATGTGATGATCCACGAGGTCGGCCACGCGATGGGCTTCGTCTCGGGCGTCGACTTCCGCAACAACGACATCGAGGCGCTCGACATCTTCCGCTTCCAGCGGACCGACGGGAACTTCGACTACGACCCCGACACGTTCAGCGAGTTCCAGACCACCCCGCGGACGGTCGATTTCAACAACCTCAACGACAACGCCAACAGCGACATCATCGAGGCTGAATACCGCATGTCAGACGGCAGCCCCTCGCAGGCGAGCCATTTCCGGGAGCAGGGCGGCTGCGGCAGCTTCCCCAACCAGATCGGCATCATGGATCCATCGTTCGGGCCGGGCTGCACCTTCCTCGGACGGGACTATTACACCGAGGCAGACCTGAACATGTTCGACCTGATCGGCTACGACCGGGTCGAGGGCGAGCCGCCGCTCATCACGACGCAGCCCGTCGCGATCGCGGCGTGCGAAGGCACCAGCCCGTCGATGTTCGTCACCGCCACGGGCGATGGGCCGCTGCTCTTCCAGTGGTTCAACGCCCTGACGCTCCAGCCGCTGCCCGGCGAGACCACGGACACGCTGACCTTTACGAACATCCAGCCGTCGGATGCCGGCCTGTACTTCTGCCGCGTCGACGGGCCGTTCGGCACGGCCGAGAGCATCTTCACAGGCGTGACCGTGACGGACCTCGCCGAGATCACCAGCCAGCCGAGCGGCCTCGCCGTGACCGAGGGCGATTCGGCTTCGTTCTCCGTGTCGGCGTCGGGCCCGGGCCTGTCGTTCCAGTGGCGTCTGAACGGCACCCCGCTGCCCGGCGAGACATCGAGCAGCCTGTCGATCCCGAGCGTCGAGCTCAGCGATGCCGGCACGTACACGGTCGCCGTGACCAACGCGTGCAACACGGTCGTGAGCAGCGGGGCGACGCTCACCGTCGAGCCGCTCGCCGAGCCCTGCCTCGCGGACGTCAACGGCGACGGGCTTGTCACCCCGGCGGACTTCACCGCGTGGATTGTTGCCTTCAACAGCAACGGCCCCGGCTGCGATCAGAACGGCGACGGCCTCTGCGGCCCGGCGGACTTCAGCCCCTTCATCCTGAACTACAACGCCGGCTGCCCATAAGCGGACTGATTACTCGGCCGGCCGACAACACGGAGCAACTCACCGAGCCCTGGGCAGCCGTCCGGGGCTCTTTCTTTGTCGTCGGCCGGCGTACGATGACCTCCGGTGCACTTCCCGTCAGAATCATTTGAGAAGATCTGCTCGCTCATGGGCGGCCGATCGGTGTGCGTCACGGGCGGCGCCGGGTTCATCGGCGCGCACCTGACCTCAACGCTTATCGCCGCGGGCGCCTCGGTGAGCGTCATCGACGATCTCTCGAATGCCTCCCTCGACACGCTGTCGGACGACATCGCGCTGCACCCCGATCGGCTGCGGTTCGTGTACGGCTCGATCCTCGACGAGCGAGCGATCGATGAGGCGACCGCGCAGGCCGACGTGATCGTGCACCTCGCGGCGATGGGGTCGGTGCCGAGGTCGCTCGAGGAGCCCGAGCGAGCGGTCGCGGTGAACACAACGGGCACGCTGCGGGTGCTCGAAGCGGCGAGGCGTCACGGCGTCTCGCGCGTCGTGCTGGCTGCATCGAGCTCGGCCTACGGCGACCCGGACACGCTGCCGTGCGAAGAGTCGATGCCCGCGCGACCGCGCAGCCCCTATGCCGCCAGCAAGCTCGCGGCCGAGGAGCTCTGCCGCGCGTGGTCGCAGGCCTTCGGGCTCAGCACGGCCTGCCTCCGGTTCTTCAACATCTTCGGGCCCCGTCAGCGCGCCGACTCGGCATATGCCGCGGTCGTCGCCGCGTTCGCCAAGCGGCTGCTCGAAGCCAAGCCCGTTCAGATTTTCGGCGACGGCCAGCAGCGCCGCGACTTCACGTACGTCGCGAATGCCGTCTACGCCTCGTGCCTCGCGGCGACAACAGAGTCCGAGCTTGCCGGCCAGCCGATCAACATCGGCACGAGCACCGGGTGCACCGTCCTCGAGCTCGCCGATCTGATGGCCGAGCGGCTCGCCCCGGATGCGCCGCCCCCTTCGCTGCGGGATGCCCGCACGGGCGACGTCCGCAACAGCCTCGCCTCGATCGACCGCGCCCGCACGCTCCTCGGCTACGAGCCGATCGTGTCGCTGGAGCAAGGCCTCGATCACACCTGCCGCTGGTTCGCGGCCGAGATCGGTGCGGGCAGCGAGCGATGAGCCCCGCACGGCTCCTACGTCTTGTCCGCGGAGCCCGAGGGCTGTTCGGCGTGCTCTGGGAGACGCGTTTCCGCCTCCGCGGCCGATACTGGCACTGGCGGCACGAGACGGCCTTCGGCCGGGGCAGCCCGAGCCGGCGTGCCATGATCGCGGCGACGCTCGAGTACGGCGAATGGGTCTGCCAGATGCGGAAGCTCGGCCGACCCGCGGCCAGGATCGAGGGCCCTCCGCGGCGGGGTGCGACCCGATACGATGCGACTCACCGCAGCGAACCCCCAGCCAAGGAACAACCGTCATGAGCGATGAACAGGCCTCCAACTCCTTCGTGAAAGCCTTTGTGCCGGGGCTGGTCGTCGGCTTTGTGCTCGGCGCGATCGTCGGTGTCGTCATCACCGCGACCGGCGGCGACGTCCAGAAGCTCGGGTCGAGCAACGAGCCGACGATCGTCTCGTCGGGCGAGCGGGCACCGCGTGACGGCATCGTTGAAAATCTTGAGCAGCAGGCCGGCGAGCTCGCGGACGAAGCGGGCCAAGCGGTCGACGCCGCGACCGACGAGCTGCAGGAAGCCGTCGATACCCTGACGCCCCCCGCAGACGAGTCGCCCGACGGATCCGCCGACACGCCCGCGGACGAGTAAGCACCCGTGGACTTCAACGCCGACGACGCCCGCAGGCTCGTCCGTCAGCACGCGGAAACCGCCGCCATGCTCGGCGCGGACGTTGTCCCCGTGAGTGCCCGGTTCGCGGCGCACGCCGGTATGCCGTCGATGGACACCGCAGCCGAATCGGGCGGCGATAAGCGCGCACAACTCTCGGAGCTTCGCGCGAGATACGAGTCGGACGCCCCGCACGCGCCGTTCATCGACTCGTTCACAAACATCGTCTTTGACGACGGCGACCCGGACGCGCAGCTCATGTTCGTCGGCGAAGCGCCGGGAGCCGATGAGGACCAGCAGGGCGTCCCATTCGTCGGCCGCGCCGGGCAGCTGCTCAACAAGATGATCGCCGCGATGGGCCTCTCGCGAGAGACCGTGTACATCGCGAATGTCCTGAAGGTCAGGCCGCCCAACAACGCGACGCCGACGCCCGATGAGATCGCCGCGAGCAGGCCCTACCTGATGCAGCAGATCGGGATCGTCCGCCCCGGCGCGATCGTCGCGCTCGGGCTGCCGGCGACGAAGTGCCTGCTCGGCGCGACCGGCTCGATGGCGAGCCTCCGCGCGAGGTTCCACGATCTCCCGCTCGATGACGGCACGATCATCCCCGTCATGCCCACCTACCACCCAGCCTTCTTGCTCCGCTCGTACACCGCGGAAAACCGCGGCAAGGTCTGGGCAGATCTGCAGTTGGTCATCGATCGCCTCGGCATCGCGCCGGCGTCCTGATCTTGCGTTTGTCTTGATGCTTGAGGCATTTCGCCTCAGGCTTGATGCGACATCGGGACAGGCCGCACCTGCCAGAATTATCGAACGCACCGGAACCCCGTCGATCGTGCTGCGGATCGTCAGGCGAGCAGCGATGCTCATCATCACGACCCCCACGAGACCTGGCGTTCGGCACGGTGCCGAGCGCTGGGTTTTTTTGTTGACCCGAATCTGCGTCTCGTCGCCGAAGCGTCAGCGGCCGTTGAGCGAAGGCGGGGGCTGCCATCCGAGGTCCGGGCCGCCCTCGTGTGTCTCGCCCACGACCCGGATGCCCGGCGTGCCGGCCCGCAGCTGGCGGAGCAGGCGCTTACCGATCCGGACACGGAGCCGAGCGTCGCGTCCGTCCGGGTAGTCCCGTTCGAGTACTTCCGCCCGGTTTTCGAGCGTGCTGATAGATTTCGCTTCCCGCATCGGCACGAGCAGCGTGACTTCCCGGGCCTCGCCGAGCACCGCGGTTCTGATCTTGTCGGTGAGCGCGTCGAGGCCGCTGCCCTCGCCTCCGAGCGACGAGATCGCCAGAGCGTCGGGCAGGCGGCGCTGCCAGACGAGCAGCTCGCGGTTGTCGCGCAGCCGATCGATTTTGTTGAGCAGCACGACGCGATCGGGCTCGACGAACGCGCGGGCATGACCGCCGGCGCCCCGCCGCGCCTCGCGGTCCTCGGCCTCGCGCACCTCGGCGAACAGCTCGTCGAGCGTCCGCATGACCTCGCGGTACTGCAGATCGGCGGACGGGTCGCTTACGTCGAGCACCACGAGCAGCACGTCGGCGTGGGTCGCTTCCTCGAGCGTCGCGCGGAACGACGCGACGAGGTTGTGCGGCAGCTCGCGGACGAAGCCCACGGTGTCGCTCAGCATCGCCGACGTGCCCCCGCCGAGGTCCCACTCGCGGGTCCGCGTCATGAGCGTGGCGAAGACCCGGTCGTCGGCGTAGGCGCCGCCCGCCGTGAGCGTGTTGAAGAGCGTGCTCTTGCCGGCGTTCGTGTAGCCCACGAGGCCGACGGTCAGATTCTCGAGGTTCCGGTCGAGCACGCTGCGGCGTTTCCGCGCCTGGATCTCCCGCAGCTCGCGCTGCAGCATCGACTTGCGCCGCTGCACGAGCCGGCGGTCGATCTCGAGCTGCTGCTCGCCCGGCCCCCGCGTGCCGACGCCCCCGGGCGAGCCGCCCACGATCCGCTCGAGGTGCGTCCACATCGCGCGCAGCCTGGGGTAGGTGTACTCCAGCTGGGCGATCTCCACCTGCAGCTTCGCCTCGTGCGTCGTCGCCCGGCTCGCGAAGATGTCGAGGATCACCTCGCTCCGATCGAGCACCTTGCGCTCGACGTGCTTCTCGATCGACGCGATCTGTTTCGGGCTCAGCTCGTGGTCGAAGATCACGGTCGACGCGTCGACCATCTCGCAGAGCGATTTCAGCTCTTCGAGCTTGCCCGATCCGATGTACGTGCCCGCCTCGGGTTTCTGCCGGTGCTGCTCCAGCGTGCCAACGACGACCGCGCCGGCCTGCTCCGCGAGGCTTGCCATCTCGCCGAACGGATCACGCTCGTCGTAGGTATCGCCGGGCAAACGCACCGCCGCGAGCACCGCCCGTTCCGATTCGATCTTCAGCTCTTCGCGTTCGCCCAAACCATCCTCCGTGCCCGCCTCTGTGCCCGCTTCCAAGCCAGTTGCGCGGTGGGAATGGTAGGAAGGCGTACGATGCAGCATGCTCGTGCTTGGGATCGAGAGCAGCTGCGACGAGACCGCGGCCGCGGTTGTGGAAGACGGCCGGCGGGTGCGATCGTCCGTCGTCGCGAGCCAGCACGAGATCCACGCGGAGTACGGCGGCGTCGTGCCCGAGCTCGCGAGCCGCGCCCACGCCGAGCGGATCACCGGCATCGTTCGACAAGCCGTCGACGACGCCGGCGTGACGATCCGTGACCTCGACGCGCTCGCCGTGGGCCACCGCCCGGGGCTGATCGGTGCGCTGCTCGTGGGCGTGTCCGCGGCGAAGGCGCTGGCCTGGTCGCTCGGCACGCCGCTCATCGGCGTCGATCATGTGCACGCGCACCTCTGGGCAGGGCTTCTCGACGATGACGCGCCCGAGGCCGACCTCTTCCCGGCGCTCGGCCTGGTCGTCAGCGGCGGGCACACATCGATCTACCGGGCCGAGTCGGCGGTGAGCCTCACCCGGCTCGGCGCGACGATCGACGACGCGGTGGGCGAGGCGTACGACAAGGCCGCGTCGATCCTGGGCCTTCCGCATCCCGGCGGCCCGCGCATCGATGCGCTCGCGTCGCATCCCGACGCCGACGACCGCGGCGCGGACCTGCCCGTGAGCCGGCTCGGGAAAGAGTCGATCGATTTCAGCTTTAGCGGCCTCAAGACAGCGCTGCTCTATGCCGTGCGAGGCGTGCCCGATCGCTCGGGGCAGTACGAGCGCCGCGCGGACGAGCTGTCAGAACACCGCACGCGTGACCTGGCGGCGTCGTTCCAGCGGGCCGCGTGCCGGGCGGTGGTCCTCAAGCTCGGTCGGGCGCTGGACCAGTGGCAGGGGCGGGCGCCGCGTTCGTTGATCGTCGGCGGAGGTGTCAGCGCGAACAGCAGGCTCCGGCGCGAGCTGCACGGCCTGGGCGAGGGCCGAGGGCTCCGCGTGATCCTGCCCGACATGCGGTACTGCGTCGATAACGCCGCCATGATCGCCGGCCTCGGCGCGAGGCTGCTCCAAGACCGGCCGGCCGACGATCTGTCCCTCCGCGCGACGCCGACCGCGGCATGCTGACCGGCCGAGAGCTCATCTCGCCGATCTTCGTGCCCTCGCCGCACCCCGCTTCGCTCGAGGACGAAGCGCTGCTCGCCGTCTGCACGCTCTCGCGCAACCGCGGCACCGGGCCGGGCGGCCAGCACCGAAACAAGGTCGAAACGCACGTCACCGTCACGCATGACGAGACCGGCATTTCCGGCCAAGCAGGCGAGCGGCGGAGCCCGGAGGTCAACAAGCGATCAGCGGTGCGCCGGTTGCGTAGCGCGCTGGCTGTCGCGTGCCGATCGCCCGTGCCGATCGGAGAGATCGGATCGGACATGTGGCGCAGCCGCGTGAAATCGGGGCGGATCTCGCTCAGCGACCGCCACCGCGACGGGCCGGCGATGCTCGCCGAGGCGCTCGACGTGGTCTATGCCGGCGGGCTCGACCTCCGCCGAGCGGGCCTCCGGCTCGGCTGCTCAACCAGCCAGCTCACCAAGCTCATTGCCCGCGAGCCGGCGGCCCTCGCTGCGCTCAACGCCGCGAGACAGGCCAAGGGCGGCAGGCCGCTGAGGATCAGCTAAAAAACAGCCCCGCCGACCACCGGCGGGGCTGCCATCGCAGGACATCAATCAAACTGAAATCAGAAACAGTGGTTGCCGTCGATTAGCGGCGACGGCGGGCGGCGGCGAGGCCACCCAGGCCGAGCAGGGCAGCCGTGCTCGGCGCGGGAACGATATCGATATCGAACTGGAAGCCGGTCTCAACCACACCGAGACCGACCGAGGGGGCGTTCAGCACGATGCCGAGCGAACCGTCCCACGACCCGTCCGGGTTGAGGTTGAAGTTGTTCAGCGTGGCGGTCACGTCGATGACGAAGACCGGGACGCCCGCGGCGTCGAGGCCGAAGTAGAGCGCTTCGTTGACGAACGCGGGGTTGCTGAAGTCGAGCGGGTTGCCGCCGGCGTTCGCGCCGAGGAACAGGCCGCTCTGGTCCGCGGGTACGCCGCCGAGCGTCACGCCCGCGGGCTGCAGGTCAGCGTTGTCGTTGTCGAAGACGCTGATCTGGATGACGGAGTTGCCGATCGCCGACACGTCGCCCGAGAGCGTTCCGTCGAAGCCGGCGAGGATGCCGCCGTTGATCGACGTGCCGATGGCCTCTGCGGCGCCGTCGAACGTGGAGTCAACGATGTTGGAGCCGGCGAGGCCGAAGCCAGAGGCCGCGCTGCCGATGCCGGGGGCCAGGAAGTAGCCGTCCGTGGTGCGGGCGGCGGTGTTCGGGCTCAGGTTCGCCGAAGCGGCCTCGAACCGCAGGTTGAGCGGGTTCAGCTCACCGCGGAGGACGTCCGCGTTCGCCGAGAACGTGCCGCCAGCAACGGCGACGACCAAAAGCGTCTTCATATCTGTCTCCTGTCTCTCTCTTCTCGGCCTCGGACGCGATGCCCGGACCCTCGTCTCTCTCAGACCGCTGCACATTGCAGCAGCCCCCGTGGCTCGGAGGACCGGGCTGCGACCCGGGCCCCGTGTCTTGTCGTATCACAGCGGCCCACGAACGGGGTCACGCCACGATGATGCCGGCGTCTCAATTCCGGCAAGCGTAAGCATGGCCGGAACAGGTGGTTGTGTCAAGACAATTGTGGCAAGACGCCGTCCACGCGCACGCTCAACCGGCTCGGCCTCGCCAGAGCTGCCGCAATTGTTAGTAAACTGTTTGGATTTTCGGGCCGGCTCCGCCTAATCGCCGTGCTTCTGGCGGAGCTTTGTGCTCAGCCGCGCCATCAGGTGGGCCCGCTCGAAGGCGTCGACCCAGTCGGCGAGCGTCGCCGCGACCTCCACTGCCGGGACCGGTGCGCCCGGCAGCGGGCAGCTCGCGCCGAGCTGCTTGGCCGCCATCGCCCGGTACCGGGCGAGGGTTCGGTCGCCCTCGAGCGCGAGCAGGTCGAACTCCTCATTGAGGATCAGCACCATCGGCACGCGGAGCCCACCACAGACCTTGACGAGCTCCGCGAGGTCGGCGTGCTCGTCGCGATCGAGGTACCGGGCGTCGATCCGGCCCTCGGCAGCCTGGGCGATCGCGTCGATCATCGGCACCTGCTGCACGCAGTCGCCGCACCACGTGCCGCTCGACACGATGACGTTGAGCGTGCGCACGAAGCCGCCGATCGTCGCGGCGTGCCGCTCGGTCAGCTCGACGCCCTTCGCAAAGTCGGCCCACGCACGCTGGTTCGCGGGCGATCCCGTGGCGACATAGCCCGCGTACGGCAGGCCGGCATCGAATTTCGTACGCAGCAGATCGGTGCTCAGCATGCGTGAGCGTACGCGTCAACCCCGGCCCGTATTCCCGCTGATCGGGCTCGGCCCGCTCGGTAGCCCATCACCAGCGTTCGTCGTCGCTCTTCGGCGCCATGGGCCAGGGGTCGCGGGCCTCGCCGTTGACCGTGGTGCCGCCCTGCACGACGGTGGGGATGTTCTGGAGGAACTTCTGCGGGAACGGCATCTCGAACGCGCTGGCATCGTTGAGCTTCGTGCGGTGTGCGTCGGTCAGCGTGACGTCGAGGGCGGCGATGTTGTCGTTCAGCTGGCTGAGCGTGCGTGCGCCGATGATGGTGCTCGTCACGGCGGTGCCGTCCTGGGCCCACCTGAGCGCGGCCTGCGCGGGCGTGCATCCCGCGTCGTCCGCGACCTCGACGAGCGCATCGATAATCGTAAACGCCCGCTCGTCGACCTCGCGTGTCCAGGCGGCGCCGCGGCCCTCGTCCTGCTCCAGCTTGTCGCGCGTGTACTTGCCGGTCAGGATGCCGCCCTTGAGCGGGCTCCAGGGCGTGACGCCCATGCCCATCTCCTCCGCCATCGGCAGCAGATCGCTCTCCGGCGTGCGCTCGATGAGCGAGTACTCGATCTGCAGCGCGATCGCGGGCGACTGGTTCTTGAAGATCGCCTCGCACTGCGCCTGCACGCACTTCCACGCGGGGGTGTCGCTGATCCCGAAGTAGCGGACCTTGCCCTGACGCACGAGGTCGTCCATCGCGCGCACCGTCTCGTCGATCGGCGTGTTCGGATCCCAGAAGTGCATCCAGTACAGATCGATGTAGTCGGTCTTGAGCCGGCGGAGCGATTCCTCGCACGCCGCCATCATCGACTTGCGGTGGGCTCCGCCGCCGTTCGGATCGCCCGGGAACATGTTGCCGAGGAACTTGGTCGCGACGACCATGCGGTCGCGCAGGCCGGGCGTCTTGGCCAGGTGGTCGCCGATAATGACCTCGCTGTGGCCCTTGGTGTAGATGTTGGCGGTGTCGATGAAGTTGCCGCCCGCGTCGCGGTAGGCGTCGATGATCGCGATCGAGTCCTCGGGCGTCGAGCCCCAGCCCCATTCCTCACCGAAGGTCATCGTGCCGAGGCAGAACGGGCTCACACGGAGGCCGCTTCGGCCGAGCGTTACGTAGTGGTCGAGAGGCATCTGTATCTCCTTTGGACGCCGCTGGCCCTGGTACCGGACCTCGGGGCAGAGCTGCTGCGAGATGCAGCGTACGAGGCCGATGGGCGATGATCCGACCGATGTGTCTCATTCATCAGCATGATTCTGAGCGGGACGCGCTTCCGGCCGGCTGATCGTCCCTGTCACCGATCATCCTTGTCATTCAGCACCCTGTCACTGATCACCTGCGTCGATGAGTTCCCGCAGCTCGAGGAGAAGCTCAAACGCCGCGAGCGGTGAGCACGCGTCGATATCGACTTCTCGGATGCGATCCACTGCAGGGTGCGGGAGCATCTCGGTGAAGAGCGGCAGCTGCGACACGGGCTGAGCAGGGCTCGTGCCCTTTCCGCCCCCGATCGGTCCGCGATGGACAGCCAGCGAGTCGAGCACTTCTTTCGCTCGCTGCGTGACGCGTCCGGGCACCCCGGCGAGGCGGGCGACTTGGACGCCGTAGCTCTGGTCGCTCCTGCCGGGCTTGACGGTGTGCAAAAACACGATCTCGGTCTCGCCCCCGGCGGGCGTCCATTCCCGCACGGCAACATGCAGGTTGGCGACCGGGATCGCCTGCTGCTCTTCAAGATCGGTGAGCTCGTGGTAATGGGTGGCAAAGAGAGTGCGAGGGCCGCGCTGGTCGGGCGTGCCGGCAAGACTCTCGACGATCGCCCATGCGAGGCTCAGGCCGTCAAGCGTTGATGTACCGCGCCCGATCTCATCGAGGATCACCAGCGAACGCGGCGTGGCATAGTTCAGAATGTTTGCCGTTTCGATCATCTCGACCATGAAGGTCGACTGACCCCGATGGAGGGCGTCGTCGGCGCCGACCCGCGTGAAGATGCGGTCGCAGACACCGATAGTCGCCGATGCCGCGGGCACAAACGAACCCGCGTGGGCAAGGAGCGTTATCAGGGCGACCTGGCGGATGAATGTGCTCTTTCCCGCCATGTTCGGGCCTGTGATGAGCGCGAGCGTCGCGTCCGTCTGCTGCGTCCCGAGCGAGACACCGTTCGGAACGAATGCAGAGCCGAGCGACTCTTCGAGCACGGGGTGCCGCCCGTCTTCGATCGAGAGCTCGGCGGTTTCTGTCATGGCGGGCCGGGACCAGCCGTGTTTGATCGCGCGGTCGGCGAAGGCGAGCACGCCGTCGAGCTCGGCGACGGCATCGGCAAGCACGAGCAGGTTTCCAAGCTCGGCCGATACTTCCGCAACGAGTCCGGCGAAGAGCTCGCGCTCCCGCTCAAGCGCTCGGCCCTCGGCCCGCAGGACCCGCTCTTCGAACGACTTGAGCTCGGGCGTGATGAACCGCTCCGCGTTCTTCAGCGTCTGCTTCCGCGTAAGGCCGGCGGCGTCGAGCCGGTCTTTCGCATCGCGTGCCTGCGCCGCTGAAAGCTCGGCGTAGTAGCCGAAAACCTTGTTGTAGCTGACCTTGATCCCCGGGAGCTCGAGCTCGGCGGCGATCCGCCCCTGGTACTCGGCGAGCCATGCCGAGGCGTCGGATTGCAGCGTGCGGGCCTCGTCGAGCTCGGCGTCGATGCCGTCGCGGAACACCCCGCCGTCGCGCAGATTCGCGGGCGGACCATCGACGCACTCGGCCGCGATCCGCTCAGCGATCGGCTGAAGGCGCTCGCTGAGTGAGACGAGCACGCCGCGCTGCGGGGCGAAGGCTTCGGCGCCCTCCAGCAGGCTCGCGATCTCTCGGACACGGCCGAGCGAGCCGCCGATCCCGACGATGTCTCGCGGCGAGCATCGCCCGAGCGCGACGCGCCCGGCGATCCGCGCGATGTCCTGCACGGGCGAGAGCAGGTCTCCCAGCTCGCGGGCGAAGCGTCGATCGCTCGCGAGCGCCGCGACCCGCGCGTGCCGCGACTCGATAACCTCGATCTCCCCCGAAGGCCTGCAGAGCCACTCTCGCACGAGACGCTTGCCCATCGCTGTGCGGCAGCCGCCCGAGCCCGGCGCTGTCAGGAAGAGGCCGAGCAAGGAGCCCTTCGCGCTGCCTTCGCGGATCGTCTGCTCGACCTCGAGCGACCGCAGGCTGACCGCGTCCACGATGCAGCGTCCCCCCGCCAGCTCCCGGCGCGGCGGCCGCAGGTGGGCGAGCGTGGCAGCGGCAAAGGCGCCGGGGCGGCCGTTCGCCGCTTCATCATCGACCGCTTTCGTTTCGCGCAGGTACCGGATCGCGGCGCCCGCGGCGTGCACGCCCGGGTCGCCGTCGGCGAGCCCGAAGCCTTCGAGCGTCGAGACACCGAACTGCGTGCGCACCGATTCGAGCGACTCGTCCCGGCGGAAGTGCCACGCGGGGCGGCCCGTGCCCGCAACGCCAAGGGCCTCGAGCACGCGCGCGATCCGCGGCGGCGCCTCGCCCGTGGCGGTCTCGGCGTAGAGCACCTCGCCCACGCGGCGGCTCGCGAGCTCATCGATCAGCGATTCGGGCGACGCCGCATCGAACAGCACGAGCTCGCCCGTGCTCGCATCCACGGCCGCGACCGAAGCGGGCGACGCGTCGCCAGGCTCGGTGAAGTGCACCGCTGCGAGCCGGCTCACAGCGGCGCCGTCGAGCAGGCCGTCGTCGACGAGCGTGCCGGGAGTGACCACCTGCGTCACCGCGCGATCGACGACGCCCTTGGCGTCCTTGGGGTCCTGGATCTGCTCGGCGATTGCGACACGGTACCCGAGCGCGACGAGCCGGCGGAGATAGGTATCGAGCTGGTGGTGGGGCACGCCCGCGAGTGGCACGCCGCCTGTCCGCTGCGTGAGCGTGAGGCCCAGCGGCCCGGCGACCGTCTCGGCGTCTTCGAAGAACAGCTCGTAGAAGTCGCCCATGCGGAAGAGCAGCACGCAGTCGGGGTGCTGCTCTTTGAAGCGGAAATACTGCTTCATCGCCGGGGTGTGCTTGGGGTCGCCCACGGAGGAATTTAGGCAGCAGGCAATCGGCAGCGGGCAACGCGTTCACCTGGCGACGCCACGGAATTCGGGAACCGCAGTGATCGTCTCTTCTCGTTGCCTACTGCCCGTTTCCCATGGCCCCCTCCAGCACCGCGTTGTCCGCTTCGGGCATCGGCGCCGCTACGCGGCGGATGGTTTCGAACAGGCGATCGAGGTCGGCCTCGGTCACGTGCGGGTTGACGGTCACGAGCCGGATGACCCGCCGGCCCTTGACGATGCCGAAGCCGAGCTTGGCCAGCTGCTGCTCGTCGAGCGCTTCGCAGATGGCATCGGAGGGCTTGCCGCGCACCTCGAAGCAGATCGTGACCCACTCGGGCTCGACCGAGAGCACCATGTCGTCGCTCGATCGCACGAGGTCGGCGGCATAGGCCGCGAGCTGCATCTGCCGGTTGGTCCGTGCCGCGTAGCCCTCGTCGCCCAGCGATTGCCAGAGCGCCCAGAGCTTGATCGCTTCGTTGGGCCTGCCGCACTGGATCGACCGCGTGCCGGGGTTCAGGTCGTCGCTGTCCTGCTGAAAGAGGTAGCTGGCCGACTCGTCGAAGTGCTTGGTTGTCAGGCCCGGCTCGCGTGTGAGGCAGACGCTGCTGACCAGCGGCACGCCCATCATCTTGTGCGCGTCCCAGGTGAACGAATCCGCGCGGTCGAGGCCCGACATCAGGTGGCGGTGCTCGGGCGAGAGCAGCGCCGTGCCGCCGAACGCGCCGTCGACGTGGAGCCAGAGCCCGTGCCGTTCGGAGATATCCGCCAGCGGGCCGATGGGGTCAAACGCGCCCATGACGGTCGTGCCGCTGGTGGCGATGATCATGACGGGCCGGATGCCCTCGGCGAGATCGCGCTCGATCGCTTCATTGAGCTTTGCGGGGATCAGCTTTCCGCGTGCGTCGGCGTCGATGAAGCGGACCGAGTCGCGGCCGAGCCCGATCATGCCGGCGCTCTTGCGCACCGAATAGTGCGATTCTTCGGAGACGTACACGCCGAGCGGGCCGGCGTGCGCGTCGGTCAGCCCTCGCTCGCGTGCGCCCTCGATCATCTCGTTTCGTCCGATGATCATGGCTGCCATGTTGCTCATCGAGCCGCCGGGGGTGAAGAGGCCGTCACCACCTTCCCAGCCGGCGAACGCGAGCATGTGATCGATCAGCTGCTGCTCGAGGAGCACCTGCACGCCCGCAGCCTTGTAGGTGTACATCGAGCTGTTGACGACGGCCTTGGCGATCTCGGCGACGGTTGCCACTGGCTCACGGCCGCCGAAGAGCTGATTGAAGAACGCAGGGCCAGCCGTCGTGGGCGTGGCGAGCATCACGCGGCGGAGCGCATCGATCGCTGCCCGATCGCCCAGGCCCACGGTCGGGATCGCCAGCCCAAGGTCTCGGACGGCAGACGCCGGGTCGGGCGTGGGCTTCACAGGCTCGGCGCGCTCCGCGGCGAGGATCTCTTCAACGAGACCCGCCGCGGTGCGGATCACGGCATCGGGATCTGGATGGGGCTCGAACGCAGCCACAACGTAATCATTGGCCACGCAAACGAGAGACGCCGAATGACTGACCCACGAAACAAGCTCGGGCTCACCGAGGACGAATGGAAGGCCCGGCTCACGCCCGAGCAGTACCGCGTGCTCCGCCGGCAGGGCACCGAGCGGGCGTTCACGGGGAAGTACACCGATACAACGGACCCGGGCGTCTACCGCTGCGCCGCGTGCGGCCACCCGCTCTTTGACTCCGGTGAAAAGTTTCACTCGGGCTGCGGCTGGCCCAGCTACTCGGCCGCCAAGCGAGACTCGGAAGGCAAGCCCTCGGTCGACGAGATCGAGGACACGAGCCACGGCATGGTGCGGACCGAGGTGACCTGCCGGAACTGCGGGAGCCACTTGGGGCACGTGTTCCCCGACGGCCCACCGCCGACCGGGCTGCGGTACTGCATCAACTCCGTCGCGGTGAAGCTCGAGGGCGAGTAGAGAACTCGACGTTTGGCGAGCCGCCTGCGTGAGCGGGCGGAGGGGGAGCGTCATCGTCCGCCCGCTCACGCGGACGGCTCGCATGGGGGGGAGCGATCCTGTATACAATCGGGCATGCCCACCGTCAGCGTCTTCGACATGTTCAAGATCGGCGTTGGCCCCTCGAGCAGCCACACGCTCGGTCCTTGGCGGATCGTGCAGCGGTTCGAGCAGCGGGTGCTGGATCAGGCTCCGGGCGTAGCGATCGCGCGGGTGCGGTTTGAGCTGCTCGGCTCGCTCGCGCTCACGGGCCTGGGTCACGCGACGGACAAGGCGGTGTGCCTGGCGATGCTCGGCGCCCAGCCCGAGACGGTGCCGGTGGATGAGATCGAACCGATGCTGGCGAGGCTCGTCGCGACGAACGAGGCGACGTTTGCCGGCCAGCCCGTGCTCTTCGACCCGGTCGCGGACGTCGCGTTTCTGAAGGGCGAGCGGCACCCGGGCCACGCGAACGCGATCCGCTGCTTCGCGCTGCTCGCCGACGGGCGGGAGCTAACCCGCACGTATTTCAGCGTGGGCGGCGGGTTCGTTGCGTCGCCCGATGAGCTCGACGACACCATCGGCCAGCGGCAGATGCCGACGCACCCGGTCCGCTTCGGCAGCGACCTGCTCAAGCACTGCCGGGAGTCGGGCGAGCCGATCAGCGGCGTCGTGTTCGCCAACGAGCTGTGCTGGTGGACCGATGAGCAGATCCGCGAGCAGTCGCACGAGCTGTGGCAGGTGATGCGTCGGTGCATCCGTCGCGGCTGCCGCACGCGGGGCGTGCTGCCGGGCGGGCTCGATGTGCAGCGCCGCGCTCCGGACCTGATCCACGAGCTCGTGCCGGAGTACCCGCAAGAGTGCGACGAATCGCTGATCAAGACGCTGCGCGGGCTGACGCTTCCGTTTGAAACGATGCTGCGCTTGGTCTCGTGCTTCGCGCTCGCGGTCAACGAAGAGAACGCTGCGCTCGGCCGGGTGGTCACGGCACCGACCAACGGCGCGGCCGGCGTGATCCCCGCGGTGATGATGTACCGCGCGGCGTTCGGCGAAGAGCCCATGACCCGCGACGACGTGATGCGGTTCATCCTCGTGTCGGGCCAGATCGGCGCGCTTTTCAAGCAGAACGCGACGATCAGCGCAGCGATGGGCGGGTGCCAGGCGGAGATCGGCGTGTCGTCGGCGATGGCTGCGGGCGGGCTGACCGAGCTCATGGGCGGCACGCCCGAGCACGTGCTCATGGCGGCGGAGATCGCGATGGAGCATCATCTCGGCATGACGTGCGATCCGGTGGGTGGGCTCGTGCAGGTGCCGTGCATCGAGCGCAACGCGATGGGCGCGCTCAAGGCGATCTCGGCGGCGGTGCTGTCGATCAACTCCGACCCGTCGCACGCGCGGATCAGCTTCGACGACGTCGTTGCGACGATGTGGGAGACTGCGCAGCAGATGAACGAGAACTACAAAGAAACGAGCCTGGGCGGGCTCGCCGTGAATATCTCGGTGCGCACAGCGGAGTGCTAGGCCGCGGGAGCGAGCTGGTTAGCTCGCCTTGACGTCGAGGTACTGGCTCACGCTGGCGAGGTCGCCGCCGATCTGGGGGGCGAATGTCATCGACCAGCTGGCGTCTTCGGTGACGCGGACGATCTTGCCGCACTTGGCGCGGGCGCCCCAGATGCGGTTGCCGCGGATGTAGAAGTTGTTCTTGCCTTCGCGCGCTTTCTGCGACCGCTTCAGGGCCTTCGCGTTCGCGGGGTCCTGACGCATCAGCCTCGCGATGGTGTCGCGGGCGGCCTTGTTATTGGGCAGCTTGGTGATGGTGCAGATCAGCTTGGTGCCGGGCGCGTAGGCAGTGGTCGCGGACATCGCAGATTCCTCGCAGGGCGTGTCGTGTGATGCATCGAACGAAACGCCCACCAGCGTCCGTTTCGAGGGCAGCGACTCTAGGCGTTCGCCGGGGCCTTGGCTACAGTCGCGTCTTATGAGTGAAACGACCCCGCCGCCTTCGAGCCCGCCGCCGCCCTTTGATCCGGAGGCGGCGCACCAGCAACGACCCAAACTTCGTCCTATCAGGGGCTTCATGGCCCCGGCGCAGGGCCCCGACGGGCAGCAGGTCCACCTGCTGGGTCTCGCTGACGCGAGGCAGATCTCTGCCAAGGTGGTGTTTACTCAGCCGGCGATGCAGGCGGTGCTGCCGCTTTTGAATGGTGAGAACGGGCTCGACGACATCGTGACGACGGTCGGAAAGGGTCTGCAGCGGCAGATGCTCGAGCCATTCGTTGCTCAGCTCGACGATGCGGGGCTGATCGAGGGCCCGGGGTTCGACTCGATGTGGGAGAAGATGAAGGCGGACTACGACTCGTCCGACATGCTGCCGCCGGCGCAGACAGCGGCATTTGCGGACATGCTCGTCGAGGCAGCGATCCAGAAGTCGGAGGGCCGCTCGGCGACAGACGAGGAGAAGGCCGAGCAGGGCGGGGCGAAGCTCGCGGAGCAGCTCGATACCTGGATGAACGAAGCGGTGGGCGACGCGGAGGACCCGAGCTTCGACTCGCTCCCGAGCGGGATCATCGCGCCGAGCCTGCCGTACGCGAACGGCCACCGGGCATATGCCGTGCTGTACGGGCGGATGCGGGTCGTCGACCCGCCGAAGCGGATCCTGATCTTGGGCACGAACCACTTCGGCAACGGCACGGGCGTCGTCGGGTGCGACAAGGGGTTCCGGACGCCGATCGGCGAGAGCCCCTTTGACTCGGAGATGGCTGAGCGGATCAAGGCAGAACTCGGGCCCGAGCTGTCGGAGAAGCTCTTCGAGCACCGGTACGACCACGAGCGGGAGCACTCGGTCGAGCTGCAGTGCGGCTGGATCCAGCAGGTGTTTGGGACCGACGGCGTGAGCCCGCCGGTGTTTGCCGCGTTGGTGCACGACCCGAGCGTGAAGGACGGCGAGAGCTACGACGGGCAGGGCGTTGCGTTCCAACCCTTTGTCGATGCTGTGCTTCGGTCGATCGAGGGCCTCGAGGGGCCGACGCTGATTATCGGTTCGGCGGAGCTGAGCCACGTGGGGCCTAGCTACGGGGACCAGGTGCAGCTCGCCGGCGACACGCCGGAGGCAGACCAGAACCGCCGGAAGGTGCTTGAGCAGGACAGCCAGCTCCTGAATCATGTCGTGCAGGGCAAGCCGGAGGATCTGGTGTCGTCGATCGCGTGGCAGCAGAACGCGAGCCGGTGGAGCTCGACGGGTGCGATCGCGGCGGCCTCGATGCTTGCTCGGAGCGATTCGCCCAAGCTTTACAACCTGGGCGCGGTCATGGACGCCCAGGGTGCGGCGTTTATCACCGCTCCTGCAATGGTGCTGCCCTGATGCGAGGTCGTGCAGGGCTTGGTTGGCCTGGATGTGTGGTGCTGACGGGGCTTCGCAGCTGATGAGCGGCGCCGAAGCGGTTGCGACCGGGTTTGGCGTTGCCTTGTTTATCGGTGGCGTGGTGCTGCTGAGCCTGGCGAGGCGGGGTGGGCGCCGCGTGTGGCCGATCGTCGGCGGGGTGAGCCGGGCGACGGAATCGGCGGCTGGTCTTGCGATGTGCTTCGCGGGGTATCACGTTGTGGCGTACGGCGGCCCGCCGGGGTGGATCACGTTCCGCGTGCCGGAGCAGCTCGGGTGGATGGTCTTTGTTGGGTCGGGTGTTGCTGTCGTTGGCGCTGTCGCTGCCGACAGGGTGCTGCCCGAGGAGAGTGGCGGCGATTGAGTCGTCGCGGGGTGCTGTGGAGTGGTCGGGCCGGCGGTGTTGACTCGCGGGCGGTACGAACCGCTGGCAACCCGGCGGAGTCTGAAGGCGTATGGCGTGGCACTCGGAGATTGAGGCTGGCGTCTCGGGGCTGAGGGGGGCTGACAGGGGTTGGCCGCTGCGGTACGATCGCCGACCGGCGTGCATCCGGGGCGGGCCGGGCCGGGCCGCGGGGAGAGGCCGTCTCGGTGGGGCGGCTTGCCGTGGGTCCCGCGGGCACGCGGATGACTGGGCGTCGTGCCTGCACGGCGGCGGCGCAGCCGGATCGGCAGTGTAAGGAAGGACGGCGGGCATGGCTTCTGACAGCGTGTGCTGGGGCATCGAACTGGGTTCGGGCGCGATCAAGGCGTTGAAGCTCGGGGCGAACGCTTCGGGAGAGGTCGAGGTTCTCGACTTCATCGTGATTCCGCACAAGAAGCCGCTCTCGGCTCCGGACATCGATCCGGATGACGCGGTGCGGGTGGCGGTGGGGCAGCTGGCGTCGCAGTACGACCTGACCGGCGCGCCGATCGCGGTGAGCGTGCCGGGGAGCCAATCGTTTGCGCGGTTCGCGAAGCTGCCGCCGGTGGAGCCCAAGCAGGTGGCGGGCGTTGTGAAGTTTGAGGCGGGGCAGCAGATCCCGTTCGATCTCGACGAGGTGGAGTGGGACTACCAGACGTTCGTGAGCCCGGACTCGCCCGAGGTGGAGGTCGGGATCTTCGCGATCACGAAGCAGCGGATCGACCGCGAGCTGCGGCTGCTGCGGGACGTGGGTCTGAACCCGGACACGGTGACGGTGGGCCCGGTCGCGACGTACAACGCGATGGCGTACGACCTGCAGTTCACCGAGGACACGCCGGGCACGGTGATCATGGATGTCGGGACGAACTCGACCGACCTGATCGTGGCGGACAAGGGTCGGGTCTGGATCCGGACGTTCCCGATCGGCGGGCATCACTTTACCGAGGCGCTTGTTGAGAAGTTCAACCTGTCGTACCCGAAGGCGGAGCGGCTCAAGCGTGAGGCGGAGCGGAGCAAGCACAGCCGGCACGTGTTCCAGGCGATGAAGGGCGTGTTCGCCGATCTCGCTCAGGAGACGCAGCGGTCGATCGGGTACCACAAGAGCCTGCATCCGGACGGCGAGCTGAAGCGGGTGATCGGTGTTGGTTCGACGTTCCGCCTGCCGGGCCTGCGGCGTTTCTTGAAGCAGCAGCTGCAGATGGACGTGTACCGGATGGACGAGTTCAAGCGTCTGTCTCTGGATGGTCCGCGCGCGGGCGAGTTCGGCGCGGTGAGCGTCGAGATGCCGGTGGCGTACGGGCTGGCGCTGCAGGGCCTGGGCATGCAGACAATCGACGCGAACCTGATGCCGATCTCGATGGTCCGCGAGGGCGTGTGGCAGAAGAAGACGAAGTGGTTCGGGGTCGCGGCTGGGCTTGGTCTCGCGGCTTCGGCGGCGATGTTTATCCGCTGGGCGATCGACAACTCTGAGATCCAGGGCAGCAGCGCGCCCGACGTGATCAACACCGCGGTGCGCAGCGCTTCGACGCTCCGGTCCGAGGCGGAGGAAGCAGGCGTGCTCGGCGGGACCCAGGCCGACCCGGCGGTGCAGGAGTTGCTGCAGCTTCCCAACGGCCGCGAGGTGTACGGCCATGTGGTCGCGGATCTGGCCGATCTGCTTGCGACCACGAACGGCGTCGCTTCGGTCGATCGGGCGGTGGAGATGGTCTCGTTCCGCACGGACTTCGTGCCGGCCGGTGGCGGTGATGCGGGTGGCGGCTCGCGCGGCCGGCAGGATCGAGGGCGTTTCTCCGCGTCGGACTCCCAGCCGGATCCGTACCCGGAGGCATCGAAGATCGATGTGACGCTTGATGTGCGTGTGCGTGAGGCGCGGCCGGCGGACTTTTTGATCGAGTCGGTCGGCGGCTGGCTGAGCGACAACGGCGATCGAACGGACGTGCCGTACGTGATCGTGGCGCAGCGGGAGCTGGATTACCGGAGCCTGGATGCGTCATCGGAATCGACGGGCCGGGGCTTCCGCGGTCGGCCGCGTGGCGAGAGCGGGTTCGACGATGACGGCAGCGGCGGCGTGCAGCCCGGTGCCGGGATGGGCGGTCGGACATCTGATCGCGGTAGTGATCGTGGCTTTGATCGGGGCGGCGATCGCGCGGGCGGGGGCGTCGGCGGGCAGCCGGCGTTCCGCGGGGGTGACGGCGGGCTTCCCGCAATCCCGAGGCCCGACGCGGACGATGGTCCGGCTGGGGCGCTGTATCAGGTGCGGTACCGCTTGGCGCTGGTGCCGCCCGAGGCGCGGCAGAGCGGGGACGGTTCGTCGGACGACGGTATGGAGAGCGGCGAATGAAGTCTGTGCTCGGTTGGCTGAAGTCGAATGTCGTCATCGTGATCTTGGCGGTGCTGGCGGTCGGGCCGCCGCCGGTCGCGTGGTACTTCTCGAACGGGATGAACGCGTCGCTGCGTGAGGGTCGGCAGTCGGAGGCGCAGCGTCTGCTTCGCGATGTTCAGAACGCTGAGGTGACGTACGAGCTGACGCCCATCTCGCCGGATCAGGAGCCGGTGACGGTGAGCGGCCCTCCGAACGCTCAGCTGACGGAGGTGTTCCGCGCCGAGCAGGCCCGCCGTCTCGAGCAGGTCGCGGCGGTGAAGGCCGCGGCGATCGAGTTCAACCGCCGCGGGCGGGGGGCGCTCGTTGATGGGCTCTTTCCGGCGCCGTCTGGGCAGAGCCAGCTGCTTCGGAACAAGATGGCGAGGCGGATGGTGGCGGCGGACACGCCCGAGTCGGCGTACAGGGCGCTCTTTGAGTCGCTCCGGATCCGTCCGGCCGTGGACGCGGAAGGGCTCGGCTCGTTGATCTCGGCGCGGCGGGAGCGCAAGGTCGCCGAGATCACCGGCGACCAGGGCGAGCAGACGCTCACGCCCGAGCAGCGTCAGCAGATCGATTCGGAGATGCTCGATGTTCGCATCGGTCGGTATCGGACGCACGCCGACGGGACGGCGTTGTACGGCTCGCTCGAGGTGCTGCCTTTGTCGGTGCCTCGGGTGGCCCCGTCGTCGCCGCCGCCGCTGGAGCTGTGCTTCGCGTGGCAAAACGACTACTGGCTGATCGAGGACGTGCTCCGCGGTCTGGTCGGGGCGAACAGCCGGCTCGATGAGTCGGGCGTGGGTGGGAACGTTGTGTCGGGCGCTGTCAAGCGTCTGATTTCTTTGGAGATCGATGCGCCGGCGTTTGGAGTTTCGGCCGGCGGGTCGGGCGCGGGAGCGGGCGACAGCGGCGGTCGGGATTTCGGCCGGCAGTCTCGTCAGCCGCAGGCTTCTGCCGGCGCGGGGGGCGCGGCGACGATCACCGGCCGAGCGCCGGGCCAGAGCGGCCTGTACGACGTGCGGACGGCTCAGCTGTCGCTGATCGTTTCGTCTGCGAAGCTGCCGGCATTGCTCGATGCGTTGGCTTCGAGCAACTTCATGACGGTCATCGACGTGGATCTTGCCGAGGCCGACCCGTGGTCGGAGCTGGAGGCAGGGTTCTACGCGGGGTCTGACGCAGTCGTACGGGCGGATGTCCGGGTTGAGGTGCTGCACCTGCGGGATTGGACGGCACCGCTAATGCCCGACACGATCAAGGCGCAGCTCGGTATCGCGACGGGTGGGGACGAGGAAGGCTGAAGCTTCGGAAAGCCGGGCACGGCCCGGGCGAGCACTGAGGAATCGGAACATGAAGCTCAAGGGCGTGTCCTGGATCGAAGCACACTTCGAGAAGCTGTTCGTCGGCCTGATGCTGCTGGTGTGCATCGGCGTGCTGGTGCTGCAGTTTGTGTTTACGTCGAACACGGTGGACGTGGGCGGGCGTGAGCAGACGCTGGGCAACGCCTTTCAGCCCGCTGCGCAGCGGGCGCAGGAGGCCATCCGGCAGATGCAGAACGAGGACCCGGCGCTGCCGGAGTTCGAGGCGACGGCCGACCTCGAAGCGGCGTACCGGGAGCGGCTTGCCTCGCCCGTGACGCCTGTTGCGGCTCTCGAGCCTTTCGGATCGGCTCCGGATGGTCTGAGCACGCTGAGCGGCTCTGACGTGACGCTTTCGACGCGCTTCGCGATCTTTGAGCCGCCGACGCCCCAGGCGCCGCTGGCGGTGGCGTATCGGGCGACGCTCGACCCGTACGAGGTCGAGGAGCGCGAGGGGTTGTCGGCGGTGCTGCCGGCGGCGCAGCCGTTCGATACGGCGTGGGTTTCGGTCGAGCTTTCGATCGACGACGAGGCGATCGAGGCGGCGTTCCGGTCGGATCCGGACGGCGCAGCGGGCGAGATTCAGCCGTTGCCTACTGATTGGTGGCGAGCGAAGCGGTCTATTCTGGCGGTTGAAGCCGAGCGTCAGCAGCTGCAGGTCGATGGGTCATGGTCCGCTGCCGAGGCCGTGGGTCGGCTGCCCGGGTTTGACGAGGCGGTGCCTCTGTCGCCCGCGCCGGGCAACTGGTCGCTTCTGGACGAGCGTGCGACGTCCGCCGGCCGACGGGCCGATGCGGTGCTCCGGCCTGGGTTCTACGGGATTCTGGAGGGTGAGCCCTGGCGTCCGCCGAGCGCGGTGCCGAGCTTCGCCGACGCCGAGCGGGGTGAGGACGAGATCCGCCGGCTCGAGCGGGAGCTCGCGGGTGTCCGCAACCGCATCGAAGAGCGTCGCGAGGCGCTGGGTCGGGTCGGTCAGACCGGCGGAGATTCCGGGCGGCCCGGCGGCGGGCGGGATTCGGGCGGGCGAGAGGGCGGCGGCCGTCAGGACGCCGGCGGGGGCAACGATGACCAGCAGGACGCAGGCCGGCGTCGTATCGAGCAGCTGATCGAGCGGCTGGAAGCTGACGAGGCATCGGTCATCGAGCGATTGGAAGCGCTGGGGTGGACCGAAGCCGGCGGCGGCGTCGGCGAGCAGGGGTTTGATCTGGAGTCGTGGCTTTCAGATCGCCGCGAGGCCAATGGCGGCATCGTGAGCTGGATCCACGACATCCGGCTCGACGACGGCGGCGTGTACCGGTATCGGGTTCGGCTTGTGATGGCGAACCCGCTGTTCGGCCGGGCGGCGTCGCTTGCCGAGGACCTGCGCGACCGGGCTTCGGTGCCCTACGTTCGCTCGTCGTGGAGTGGCTGGAGCGAGCCGGTCGACGCCGGCTGGAGCGAGTACTTCTTCGTGGAGTCGGCGAACGCCGGGGCGGGCCTGCTCGGGCGCGCACGGCCGACGGCTCGTGGCGAGCTGTTCCGCTTCCACTACGGCTTCTGGCGCCGGGTGTCTGTCTCGCTGGAGCCGGGCGATCGGTTCGTCGGCGAGGTCGACCTTCCCGAGGGGTTGCAGGTCTGGGATACCGAGCGGCCGGCGGGAGAGCAGGCTTGGAGGCCCGCCGAGGAGGCGGAGCAGCCCGAAGACATCGTGCTGCTGCCGGAGAGCCTTGCCGTGGCAGCTGATGCGTGGCTGCTCGATGTCGTCGTATCGCCGTTTTCGAGCGATACCGGGCTTGGAGGCCAGGTGCGGGCTGCGTTTGATGCGGTCATCCGTCGGGCGGACGGGCGGGTTTCGAGGCGGTCTCCGGATGTGGAGCGTGCGGACCCGCAGTACCTCCGGATCGTGGCGTCTGCCCGCTCAGGCGAGGCTCAGGTGCCTTCGGTGCCCGGAGAGGCGGGCGGCCGGCGGGCGAACGACGATCGTTTCGGACCGGATGGCGGACGCGGCGACCGGGACCGGGGCGGCGACCGGGACTTTCCGCCGGGTGGCGGCGGCGGGTAAGTCGGTGGTCAGCATGGTCTTGCCGGCGGGTGCTCTTTTTTCTTCTTCGTCACGGATCGCCGAGCTTGACCGTTTGATGTTGGAGCCTACTATCGCCTTCGCCGATGGAGAAATCCTGAGGCACCTGGCGGGCCCTGGTGGGGGTCGGCCGACGATCAATCGATGATTCGAGGCGTCGTCACGTTCTGTGGCAAGTGCATACGAACGGCAGCGATTCTGCGGCCGTGATCAGCCATTTCGGGCCTTCGGGCTTGGTCTGGGTGTCATGGGGTGCGGGATCGCTGCGAAAGCAAAGTAGAGTTAGGTAGAAGCCGAGTGCGGCCTGCGATCCTGCTAGTGGGGATTGCCATCGGATGGGCCGCGTTCGCTCGAGTGCAAACGGCGAGCATTGGCGCACCCGGCCGGGGTTGTGGCGTTTGGTCGTCAGCGAGAGCTGGCGGCCGGATGTTGCGGCGTCGGGTTGGTGTGATCAAGCGAGTACGGGCACACGGCGGATGTCTTGGCGTCAGGAGGCGATGAAGGACGTGGTAACCTGCGATAAGCCAGAGGGAGCCGGTAAACAGGCTGGGATCTCTGGATTTCCGAATGGGGCAACCCGGCCCGTATGGGTCACGTTGTGCTGAATGCATAGGCACAACGAGCGAACCCGGGGAACTGAAACATCTAAGTACCCGGAGGAAAGGAAAGCAACAGCGACTCCGTAAGTAGCGGCGAGCGAAAGCGGATCAAGGCCAGGTGAAGCTGCTGGAATGCAGCATCGTAGAAGGTGAAAATCCTGTAGCCGGCCGTTACAGCCTTCAAGTAGGCTCGGGCTCGTGAAACCCGGGTTGAACGTGGGGGGTCCACCCTCCAAGGCTAAGTACTCCCTGACGACCGATAGCGCATCAGTAAGGTGACTGAATGATGACAAGTACCGCGATGAGCGGGGTGAAA
>JBCBNT010000028.1:0-34026 GCA_039821685.1 Planctomycetota bacterium
CCGCCGATCCATAGAAATGCCCATGCGAAGGTGCCATTGGGTCGGTTGGGTAGTGCTCGGATGGCTCGCGATCGTCGCGCCCGGGTGCGATGATGCGGCGGTCAAGATCGACCGGATCGCAGCCGCCGCCCCGGCCGCGGGCCGGCTCGCGACCGCGGACGAGCTCCACAAGGGCTTCCTCGCGAGCGAGTTCACCTTTCAGCGTTGCCTTGAGGCGGCGGAGCTCAAGCTCAGCACGGGCGACCCCGACGCGCCGCTCTTCGCCGGGGCCGTGCTCGATCTCGCCGTGCGTATCGAGGACCGGTTCCCGACCCGGCCCGAGTTCTTCATGTTCTGGATGCGGCTCGGCCAGCTCGCGTACAACGCGGCGTTTCAGGCGATCAACAACGGCCGGCCCGACGAGGCGGCCACGCTTGTGCTCGCGGGGCCCGCCCGATGGCAGAACGACTCGTACTGGACGCTCTACGCGAACCACGACATCCTCGTCGCGCTGATCTTGGCGCAGCAGGGCAGCCCGCGGGACGGCATCGCCCGCCTGCGCGACCGCATCCTCCAGACGCCGGAGATGGAAGCGGCGATCGAAGAGATGGAGGCCATGCAGCGCGCCCAGCTCCGCGAGCGGCTCCGGCAGCAGATCGAGAAAGAGCAGGCTGAGGACACGGGCCTGATCCCCATCGGCCCGGCCGGGGGGTGACCGCTCGAGCACGCATCGCCTGATTGGCGAGCGCCTTTCCCGGCGATCTCTGCCGATCTCTGGCGATCTTTAGAGGTCACCGGCGGTCGGTGACGCCGAGTTCTTCTTCTGAGAGCGAGGCCTCGGGGGCATCGCCCGTGTCGGCGACGGGGCGCGGGCCTGCGCTCGGCTGGGGTTTCAGTCGTTTCTCGCCCGATCCGGCGGTGCCCGGCCGCTCGTGGTCGGCGGCGCGGCGGCCGTCGTCGGTCACCCGGTAGACGAGCCCGGTTGTCCGCTCTTCTGCGCCGAGCACGAGCCGGTCGACGGCCTCGACGCCCTGCATCACCGAGTGGTCGGTGTTCGACACCTCATATTTCCAGAGCCCGAAGCGGCCGCGGCTGTAGATGCCCACCGATTCGAGCCACGGGATGACGACCGACAGGATCTCGTCGCGCTCGACGCTCGGCGTCGGGTAGCTGTACTCGACCTTGTGAAGCCAGGTTGAGACGATGTCGTCCCGCTCGCCCGGCTCGAGCAGGCCCGTGCTCTCGAGGCCCGCGATCGTGCGCTCGATGATGGTCGATTCGTCCTCGGGCTTGTCGGGGCTGAAGCTGGTCTCGCAGAGCAGCGAGTAGAAGCGATCGGGATCCGGCGTCATGCGGGGCGAGTAGTTGCTGAGGTAGGTCACTCGGTAGAAGGGGCAGTCGCCTTCTGGGAAGTACATCCAGCTCCGGGTGCTCGGGCAGGGGCGCTCGATGCCGATGCCGACCATGTAGCCCCCCGAGTGCAGGAGCCTGCCCGCGGCCTCGCGCACGCCTTCGGGTGCGGCGTCGATGATCTCAGTCACGAGCCGATCGACCGGGATCGTGCTGATTAGCGATTCGTAGCTCTCTGTCGTGCGCTGCCCGGCCCGGTCCTCGAACGTGGCACGCTTCGCGTCTGTGTCGATCGACACGAGGCGGGTGCCGAGGCGCAGGTGGTCCGCGAGCAGCGGCTCGAATCGGCGGTAGAAGTCGCCCGTGCCGCCGAGCGGGTACTTGAACCGGTTGTTGGGCCCCCAGCCGAAATCGTCTCGGCCCGTGACCACGTTGGTCAGCGCCCGCTTCCAGTCGATGACGGCGACCCGCTCGCCGATCCAGGCGGTGTTCAGCTTCCCGGGCTCGTAGGCCCACACCTTAAAGTTGTACGGGTTCATGAACCGGTCGGCGATGCCAGCGCCGAAGACGCGGTCGATGAACGCGCCGAAGTGGGGGGCGGTCGAAGGCGGCTCGCCCGTCGACTGCGCCTCGATCAGGCCTCGCAGGCACTCGTCGGCGATGGGCTCCGGCAGATATCTGAGATTGTTCTGGAACGGGTACGGCACCCAGGCGTCAGCAAGACGAACCCAGCTCTCGCGGTTGTTGAGCGTGTAGTCATCGCCGACGAGCTCGTCGAAGATCCGGTCGTAGGTGTCGTAGTGGCTGAACAGAACATGCCCGCCGATATCCCAGGTGAAGCCGGCTTCGTCGGTCAATGAGCGTGCGAGGCCGCCCACCGAATCGGATGCTTCGACGATGCTGTAGTCGGCATAGCCCAGCTCGCGGAGCCTGTAGCCTGCTCCCAGGCCCGTGGGCCCTGCTCCGACGACGAGGATCGTGCCCCCAGTGCGGTGCTGACCGCAGTGCTGAGCTTGATGCTGGGCGGACGTGGGGTGGTTGGTGCGGCTCGGGCGGCTGGGGCCGTTCGGGTTGGTGGAGGCCGGCGGGGTGCTCACGGCGGACCGTAGGCGGTGATGGCGACCGCGGGGGTACCCCCTGAATCGGGGTGTCGGGTCAGATCTTCATCCGACCTTTGCCGGAATCGGGGGGAAAGCGGCACGCTCGGACGCAAGTCGGTCGGAGGAAATCCCGACCTCCGGTACACTCGGACGGTCCGGTAGCTGGGCAGGTGGCTCGGCTCGGAACCGTCGGAACGGACTTTCGACGGGGAACGGCATGGACGCTCAGCAGGGAAGCAGCATGGAAGTCGTATTGGGCGGTGTCGCCCGGTCTGTTGAGGCCGTGTTCGGGCTTCCGGCGGTGCCGACGCTCGACTGGTGCGATCGGGCTGCGGGCGCGGTGGCCCGCCTGATCGAGCCTGCGGTAGCGGTCGTGACGATCGGCACGGTGGGCGAGAGCGGCGAGCTGCTTCAGCAGGAGGCTTCTGGCGTTGCGGTGCGTCAGCCGATGTCGCCTGACGGCCGCGCCAGGCCGCTGGCCCGCGACGAGATCGGCACCCGTGGGGAAGACGGCCGGGTCGGTGCTTTGCGGGTCCGTGCGGCCCGCTTGCGTGCGCTGGGGCTCCGTCTCACGGCCGAGGATCGCACGCGGATGATCGCGGGCCCGCTCGCGGCGTTGCCCGGCGGCGAAGCGGTCGCAGAGGGTGACCTGAGTGAGCTGTGGTCGAATCTGGAAACGTCGGCTCCGATCGTCGGTCTGGTGCCGCTGTGCTCTGAAGGAGCCGAGGGCCGGATGATGATCGTGCAGGTGGCGTCGGTCGCGCCGGCGGGGCTGCCTGCTGAGGGTGCCTCGCAGGGTCTGGCGGCGGTGCTGCCCGGGCTCCGGCGTCGGACGCTGCAGGCGCTCGGCAGCGAGCGCGCCGAATCGACGCGGTGGCTGACCGAGCGCGAGCAGCTGGTGCTCGAGCACCTGTCGCTCGGCAAGAGCGTGCGCCAGATCGCGGACGATCTCGGTCGGAGCCCGCACACGGTGCATGATCACGTGAAGAGCCTGCACCGGAAGCTCGGGGCTTCGAGCCGGGGCGAGTTGATCGCCAGGGCGCTCGGGCACGGCATCGAGCGCGGCGTGGACGCCGGGCCGATCACCATGCTCGCGGCATCGGTCGAGGCAAAGCCCGCGCCGCGGCCCGCCGAGAGCGGCGGCGCGATCGAGCCCAAGCCGACGCCGGGCGTCGCGAACCCGATGCGGCTCGACTCGGAAGCGGGCTGAGGTTTACCGCGCGGAGCGGGCATCGGCCGAACGTGCTGATCGAACGATCCGATCTGCGATCTCGTCCGCGATGCGGGCTTCGAGCGGAGCGTCGCGCTCGACGGCGACGCTGAAGATGCGTCCCTCGGCGGACGACGGGTCGAACGCGCGGGACGACCTGACCACGTCGACCACCTGCGGCCTGAACCCTGGGCGGTAGTGCCGCTCGACGAGCACGGTCACGATCGCGACCACCGGCGTGCTCGCGTCGATGGTCGTGCGTCCGGGCATCGGGTCGATCTGCGTGGCCGAGGTGTTCGAGCCGAGCGATGTCGCGGCGGCGGGCGAGAGGAATTCGATCCGGGCGGTGCGGGTCTGGGGATGGAGCGCGTCGCCTGCCTCCGCCGCGAGCGATGTCTGCTGCCGCTCCCAGGGCGCCATGAGACCCCGCGCGGTGAGCGGTTCGGTCGTGATGACGCCCGCCGCCGCATCGACGCGGTTGAGCGTGAATCCGATATCGACAAGCGTCTCTCGCGCGGCATCGATCCCGAGGGAGAGCCGGCCTGCCGGGATATCGACCGTGCCTGCGCCCGAGGCGACCGGCAGGGGCCCGCTTGCACGCGGGGTTGAGCCGCAGCCGACACCGATCGTCGCGGCAGCGCCGAGCAGGGCGGCCGCGGCCGAGGTCATGACTCGGTCGTGCTTGCTTCGTTGTGACCCCGGTCGGCGTTGCATCCGATCAGGTTAGCCGTTCGGTGCGAGGCGTGAGATGAGCGACCAGGTGTCTCTGACGTGCTCCTCGCGCGTCGCGACGGCACCGATCGCCATGCGGATGACGTAGCGGTCGCCGGTCGACGTTGGGACGGTTGTGTGCGTGAGGAAAGCCCGGCCCGTGCTGTTGACGCTTGCCATGAGCTCGCGGGTCGGCGCGTCGCCCGCGCGGAGCGCGAAGCACACGAGGTTCATGGTGCGCGGTGCGAGTATTTCGAAGCGTTCGTCGCCCGCAACGAGCGATTCGAAGACCCGCGCGAGGCGGACGTGCTCGAGCAGATACGCGCGGAGATTCGCGAGCCCGTAGTGCCTGAGCACGAACCAGAGCTTGGCGGCCCGGAAGCGTCGCCCGAGGGGCACGCCCCAGTCCCGGTAGTCGAAGACGGCGCCGGTCTCGGCCCCTGCTTCGGTCGCGTCGTTGCGGAGGTACTCGGGCGTGATGGCAAGGCTGCGCGTGAGCGTGCGGCGGTCGGCGGTCCAGAACAGGTCGCAGTCGAAGGTGGTCAGGAGCCACTTGTGCGGGTTGATGCAGAGGCTGTCGGCGTGGTCGAGGCCGGCTGCCATCCATCTGAACTCGTCGCAGAGCAGCAGCACGCCGGCGTGGGCGGCATCGACGTGGAGCCACGCTCCGCGGTCGACGATCCCGCTCTGAGCCATGACGCGCGCGACCTCGTCGATCTGGTCGACCGCGGTGACGCCCGTGGTGCCCATGGTCGCGCAGACGAAGGCCGGCGTAAGCCCGGCGTCGAGGTCGCGTGCGATCGCTTCGGCGAGGGCGGCCGGGTCGAGGCGGTGCGTGTCGTCGGTACCGATGAGCCGGACGCGTGCGAGATCGTCCGGCCCGCGGGCAAGGCCAGCGATCATGGCGGCTTTGGTCACCGAGCTGTGCGACTGGGCCGAGGCGTAGACGGTGAGCGACGACGGGTCGGCGTCGGTCCGTTCGAGGACGCGCGCGCGGGCGGCGACCAGGCCGACGAGCGTTGAGTCGCTCGCGGTCGGCTGGATGCACCCGCCGCCGTTGGGCGTGTCGGAGAGGAATCGCTCGGGCAGGCGCATCGCGCGGGCCATCTGGTCGAGCAGGACGCGCTCGATCTCGTTCGCGGCGGGCGCGGTCTGCCAGAGCATGCCCTGCACGCCCATGCCCGCGGCGAGCAGCTCGCCCAGGACCGCCGGCCCGGAGGTGTTGCACGGGAAATAGCCGAAGAACGCCGGCGACTGCCAGTGCATGGTGTGGGGCATCACCGCGCGGTCGATGTCGTCGAAGATGCCCGGCCAGGCGTCGGCGGCGGGGTGCTCATCGATCGCGTCGGGCAGCATCGCCGCGACGTCGCCGGGCTTGGTGTCGGGCATGACCGGCCGGGCGTCGCCTTGCTCAAGGTAGTCGGCGACGAGTTCGAGCATGCGGCGGCCCTCGCGGAGGAAAGCCTCGCGGCTCATGTGCATCGAGTGATCGGCAAGGGGCTGGGTCTCAGCGGATTGGCTCTCGTCCGGCTGATTGGAGAAGGGTGTCGCGGGTGCGCTTGGCTTTGGGGGATTCATGCTCGATACTAGAGGATCATGACGAACGACCCACCGAGCGCTGTTGTGCTGCTGGCCGAGGGCAGCGAAGAGATCGAGGCGATGGCGCCGGCGGACGTACTCGCGCGGGCGGGCGTGGCCGTGACGGTCGCGGGCGTCGACGGGTTGCAGCCCACGGGCAGCCGGGGCCTACCGATGCGCGCGGACCGGCTCGTGGGAGCGCTGCGAGGGGTGATGTTCGACGCGGTCGTCGTGCCGGGGGGCAACGGCGGCGCGGCGTCGATCGCGGCGTCCGACGAAGCGGTCCGGCTCATCCGGGGTCATGCCGACGCGGGCAAGCTGCTCTGCGCGATCTGCGCAGCGCCGGCCGTGGTGCTCGGGCCCCTGGGCCTGCTCGACGGCAAACAGGCCACGGACTACCCGGGCACGACCGAGAGCTTCCCGCCGAGCGCAACAGCAGTGGACGCGGACGTCGTCGACGACGGCATGCTGATCACCAGCAAAGGCCCGGCGACGGCCGTCGCGTTTGGTCTGGCGATCGCGGCAAGGCTGACGGACGAGGCGACGGCACGCGAGGTGGGGGAGGGGATGCTGGTTTAGTCGGATCGCTGGAGACGGCCGGCCCAGAGCCCTTTGGCCGCGGGCATCGCGGTGATTTCTCGGGCCTCGAGGGTCCGCATCTCGAAGTCCATCGTGCCGTCGTCGGTGAGCTGGATTGACATGATCCAGCCCGACGAGCTCAGCCCCATGGGTGTGAGGTCGACGAGTTCGAGGCGTCTCCCTGCGAAGAGCGTGAGATGAGCGTTGTGCACGGGTTCGAGCCGGGTGCCGTCGTCCGTGTCGCGTTCCACGACGCGTACCCAGATATCGCTCGCGCGGTCCTCGCGTTGGAAGACATCTCGGTGTTCGACTTCAGGAGTGCCGTCGCTCCACCTTGTCGCAACGCCCGGATGCGATCGTTCGAACCAGTCGCTTCCCTGATTGGCAGCGATGTACTCGACGGTGACGAGCTTCGGATTCTCAGGGGCGCGCTCGATGGAAAGTCTTACGCGCGGGTAGACCCGGTCCTCACCGTGATAGACAGTCAGGTCGCCGGTCCACGTGCCTTCGAACGCGGCGGGTAATACGTTCGGCGTTTGAAGCGAGTCTCGCGCATCGACCTCGAAGGCCGCGAAGAGCGAAGCGAGCTTTTCTTTCTCTTCTCCGATACGCTGCTGGTGCGCAGACATCGTGAGCCAGCCGAGCTCGGCATGCGAGAGCCGGTCGAGCGTCGGGCGCACGGTGTCGTCATCGTATTGTTCTGTTCCGGTCTCATCGATGGTTTCGAAGACCATTTGCAGGATGCTGTAACCGATGATTCGGTCGATGAGCAGCCGATCTGGTCGCATGAGGTGACGAGCGGCGTCGAGCATGCCGGCGAGGCGTCGTGCGGCCCGCTCGGTATCGCCGAGCTCGATCGCGCGAGCGATGTCGGCGCGGAAGACCCGCGCGACTCGACGGGCATGCGCCTGATGGATGCTGCTCCGGTCTGCTGACAGGTAAGCGCAGAAATTGTCAAGCTGAGCCTCGTTGTCATCCAGCAGCTTTGCAGCCGCGGGCCAGGTCTGTGCGGCACTGTCTGATGAGAGCGGTAGCACCTCGGGATCAATCCCGGGCTCGAGCAGATCCCATGTCATCACTTCGACAACCCGCTCCATGAGCAGGTGCACGCTCGAAAGGCTCTCTTCGCTCGGCTCCGCGGCGGAGGGCAGCGAGGGCGCGAGAAGCACAACAAAGGCGATCAGCCGTGCGGCATGCAGCATTCGATTACTCCGGCAGCTTCTCCAGCTCCGCCTCGACCCGCTCCGCGAGCCGTCCCACCGTTTCCGGCCCGAAGTCGAACTCAAGACCCGCTGCCTTGAACAGCTCAGGCAGGGGCCGGCTGCCGCCGAGCTTGAGCGCGGAGAGATACGCGTCGATCGCGACAGCCGGGCCTTCTTCGAGCGAGCGGAGCCAGAGCTGGAGCGAGCCGAGCTGGGCGATGCCGTACTCGATGTAGTAGAACGGCGCGCCGAACAGGTGGCCCTGCCGCTGCCAGGCGTTGGCCCGGGCTTCATCGAGGCCCGACCAGTCGACGCGCCGGCCGAAGCGGCCGTCGAGGCTGAGCCAGTGCTCGGTGCGCTGGTCGCGGGTGTGCGTCGGGTTGGCGTAGACCCGGTGCTGGAAGGCGTCGATCGTTGCGATCCAGCCGAGCAGAACGATGCTGCCCTCGAGCTGCTGCCGCATGGCTCGTGCGTGGGCGGCCTCATCGCCGGCGTAGAAGCTTCCCTCCGCGCCCCAGTGGGGCATGGTCATGAGTTCCATCGACATGCTCGCGACCTCGGCGAACTCGATCGGGCTGGACCGGTAGTGCAGCAGCGGCTCGTCGACGCAGACCATGCTGTGGAAGGCGTGGCCGGCCTCGTGGACCATGGTTTCGACGTCGCGGTGCAGGCCCGCGGCGTTCATGAAGATGAAGGGCACGCGGCTGCGGTCGCGCATGTACTGGTAGCCGCCGGGGGCCTTGCCCTTTCGGCTGTCGAGGTCGAGCAGCGGGGGGCTCTCGGCGTTGTCGGCCGTCACGCGGCCCGAGCCGTCGCCCAGCTCGCGGAGCATGGACGCGAGCCGCGGATCGAGCGATTCGAAGGCCGCGTTCGTCTTGGCGACCAGGTCGGCGCCGCCTTCGAAGGGCCTGAGCGGGGGGCGTCCCTTGACATCGACCGCGAGATCCCAGGGCCTAAGCGTATCGACGCCGAGCGCCGACCTACGCTGCTCGTCGAGCCTGCGAGCGAAGGGCGCGACGATCTGCTCGCAGGCGTCGTGGAACGCGAAGCAGTGCTCGGGCGTGTAATCGAATCGGTGCTTCGACTTGAAGGCGTAGCCGGTGAAGCTCTCGAAGCCGGCGTTGGTCGCGGCGTCGTGCCGGAGCTTGATCATCTGGTCGTAGATGTCGTTGATCGGCTCGCGGTCTTGCAGCCTGCGCTCGCTCACGGCGCGCCACGCGGCCTCCCGCACCGCGCGGTCGGTCGATTCCTGGTACGTGCCCATCTGCGGCAGGGTCTTCTCTTCTCCCTCAAACTCCACGGTCATCGCGCCGCTGATCGTGTCGAACCGCTGGTCGAGCTTGGCGAGCTCGGTCTCCAGCGGGATGTTCTCCTCGCGGAACAGCTCGACGTCGGTGATGGTGTCGCGCGCCATGACCTCGTACCGCCCGGACGACAGCCCCGTCGATTCGTGCAGCGATTTCTGCTTGCGGTCGAGCTCGAAGACGATCGGTTTGACCGCGGGCGGCACGGTCTCAATGAAATCGGCGTAGGCCTTGGCGGCGCGCTCGTCGTCGGTATTGCATGTCATGGCGATGTAGAGCAGCGCGGCCGACTCGCTGAAGGCTGCGTCGAGCTCTGAGCGGTGAACGAGCCACGCCTCGAACTCGTCGGCGGTCGCCACGTCGCGTTCGAGCAGCTCATTGAGCTTCGCGGTCAGGGCGTCGAGGTTGCCCGCGTCGAAATCGGCGGGGATGAAGTCGGTCAGCATCGTCGGCACGGTTCGGTCTCCTGTGTAGCGGGTGATGCTACGCGCACGAAAAAACGGCCGGGCGATGGTGCCCGGCCGCTCGTGGTGCATGTCGTGTCCGCCGTGTCTCGGCGGTCGCCCTTAGCGTCGGAGCTCGCGGAGGCGTCGCTCCTGCTCGATGAACCACTCTTCGGTGATGCCGCGTATCAGGGCGAAGTTGGGGTTGTCCTCCGTCATCTTGCGGATGATCTGGAGGTAGCGGCCCGCTTGGCGGATGAACCCGCCCCGGTTCTCGACCGGCACGGACGCGGCGTTGCCGATCTCCATCTCATACTTGGAGTAGATCTCGCCGAAGCGCTGCTCCTGGAAAGTCACGTCCTCACGCCACTTCCGCTGCATCTTCTCGGCCTCGGAGACCGGGAAGGGCTCGCCCGCGACCTTCTCCCCGACCCACTCGATCTCGCCGACGCTCTTCTCGAGCAGGGCGGTGAGTTCCTCCAGCGTGCCCGCGGTGCCCTGGCTGAAGCCGGCGTGCTCGGCGGTCTGGGCGTTGAGCGTGAGCACCTGCTCGCCGTCGTTGAGCATGTGGTCGCCCTCGTTTGAGAGGTAGAACAGGCGCTCGCCGTCGGGGGTGATGTCGTAGGAGAGCTCTTCGTTGATCTGCATCGCCCGCATGATGCGGTAGTCTTTGTTGCCGCGGGCTGAGATCTTCTCCATCATGTAGAGCACCTGCTCGAGGCCTCGGCCCTCGACGGCGGTGAGCGCACCGAACCAGCCGGTGCACGCGCCGAAGTTGGCACGCGGCATGAAGTAGAGCTCTTCGATGGCGATGGTGCTCATCGCCGCGGCGGAGATCGCGCTCTCGACCCACACGACCATCTGGAAGTCGTCCTTGTACAGCTCGTGGAAGACATCCGAGATCTTCTGGATCTCGATGATCATGCCGCCGCCCGAGTTGACCTTGACGACGACGAGATCGACGCCGTCTTCCTTCAGAACAGGGATCGCATCCCTGAGCGGCTTGGAGGACATCTGCACTCCGACGGTGCCCTCGACGGTGATGACCGCGGCCCGCGTCACGCCTTCGCGGCGCTCCCAGGCGGGCTCGTCGTTGCTGGACGTCAGCACCGGGTCGCTCGTGACCTCGGCCTCGGCGTCGCGCTCGACTTCTTTGATCTCATCGGGCCGGATCATGAGCGGGTCGCCCACGCCGAGGTCGATCCAGATGTAGCCGTTGACCTCGCGGACGATCGTGCCGCGGAGCGTCCTGCCGTCGGTCGTTTTGATGACGTCGTCGCCGTCGAGCGCGGCGGCGGTCACCGCTGCGGCCGGAGCGCCGGCCGTGGCAGGCACTGCGAGGGTCACGCCCAACGCCAGCGCGACAGCGGCGAGGAGCCTTTGGATGAAGCCGATGATGCGTGCAATGTTCATGGTTGTTGTTCCGTGTTCGGTCTGGCCCGGTTGCGGGGTCGTTTGCCTGCTTGCTTCTTTCTTGCGTCCGATCATGCGGATATTCAGCCGCCGCCGCCGATGCGTCGCCGCCGCTGCTCGTTCTCGATCTGCTGGATGCGGAGCTCCAGGTTGACGCGGTACGCCTCGTTCGGATCGAAGACCTCGGCGTACTTCGTGGCGAGCTGAACGCACCGCTGAAGGATGCGGATCGTGCGCGACTCGACGATCGCCTGGCGGCGTTCGCCGTCGGCTGTGTCAGGCACGCGGATGCCCGCGATGTCGCGCTCCATGTTCTGCAGCGTGCGAAGGGCGCTGGTCAGACCCCGGCCCCAGACTTGCCCGACGCGCTCGGCATCGTCGGCGAACCCGTCGTCGTCCTTGTCGTTCAGGATGTACGCCCGGTCCTCGATGCCGAGCTCGAAGAGCAGGTCGTCGAGCGAGTCGGCGGTGCCCTTGCTGAAGCCGATCTTGAAGGCGGTGTCCGCGTCGAGGCTGAGCGTGTCGTTGCCCTGCAGGCGGACGATGTCGACGTCGGTGTCCTGGAACTCGTCCTCGCCGGTGTCGGTCAGCCGCTGCCAGCCTCCGCCCAGCGGCGGGGCGTTGTCGAACTTCTCCATGAAGACGGGCTCGCCGTTCTCGATGCGGTACCACAGCGCGACGGACTTCATCGCCATCGCCCGGGAGATGACCGGGTCGTGCCCGCCCTCGATCGCGAAGCCCTCCATGACGGCCCGGTTGGCCGATTCGAGCTTGTCGCGGACGACCTCGTCGCCCGTGCTGCCGTAGAGATCATCGAGGTTGCCGATGCCGCCCATCCGGCCGTCGGACGTGAAGTAGATGTCCTTTTTCAGCATGGGCAGGAAGGCCACGCCCTCGAGCGCCCGCTCGACCCAGATCACGATCGTGGGCTGTTCGTCCCAGTCGGCGATGACCTCGCTCGTCAGCGCGGGCACGATGTCGCGAGCAGCGAAGATATCGCCGAAGGTGCCGATATCGTCGATCAGTTCCTCGTCGACGCCGCGGAACGCCCGGCGGTCGTTGTCGAGCTTGATGATGACGTACTCGGCGCCGGCCTCACGGGCGAGCGTCATCCGATCTTTGATCGGCGTGTAGGTGATGTCCCACCCGAGCTCGCCGTCGAGCTCGAAGGCGTACACGGGCACCGCGTCGGCCGGTCGATCGTTGTCGTCGGTGCCGCGGCGTGTATCGGGCGTCGCGTCGGCATCGACCGATGCGGCGGTATCGGTGCTGTCCGCCGAGATCTCGGTGATGGTGATGATCTCGCTGCGGGCGAAGGTGCGCTCCGCGGCGAGCGGGCCGGCGTAGAGGTTTACCCGCACGGTGGCCCCGTTCTCTTCGAGGATCTCGACCTTGACGGTGTTGCCGTTGGTGAGCAGGATCTCGTGCGTGGGCTCGGCGGCTGCTGAAGAAGCGACCGCAGCCGCGAGCACCGCTGCGGCGGCGCACCGGCTCAGGCCTCCGATCGGGGACAGTCTCGAACGTCTCGCGGGCATGCTGCGTGCTCCTTGCTGGCCGATCTCAACGCGGCCCGACTCGTGACGACTCTCAGCCGCCTGTGCGGCGTATATACTGTACGGCGTAGATACCAATTAGGTACCGAACATGCGGGCCGTGTACCCGATCCACCCGGTCACCGCTTCTCTGACGCGCCACCAGATGAACGGTTCCCCGGCGGCACCGATTCCAAAATCCGGCTCGCGATTTCCAGGCAGGCCTCGACGGATCCGGCCCGCCCCTCGAGTTGGGCGTCGTAGGCCCTGTCGATCGCGAGCCCGAACGCCGGCCCCGGCGTGAAGCCCGCCTCGATCAAATCGGCGCCGGTCAGGAGCGGCTCGGGGGCGAGCCCGCCGGGCTGGCCCGCGAGATCGGCGGCATCGCTCCGGATCCGATCCGCGGCGGGTGCGCTCTCGCCGGCGAGCACGGCCAAGGCACCGGCGAAGGTGCCGGAGGCGGCGATGCGTTTGCGGCCCGCGGTGCCGAGGCTCGGCCAATCGTGCCTGAGCCGTTCGAGCGTGGTGATCGTCGCCTGGAAGCCGGCGGTGTGCTCGTTGGACAGGCAGAGCCTTGTCCGGAACGGTGCGCCGAGATCGCCCCGGTCGACCGCCCATGCAGCGAGCGATGTCGGCACGTCGGCGTCCGGCGGCAGCGAGCCGACCCGAGCGAGCCCGTCTGACGTGGGTGGCCCCACCGCGGATGCTTCGAGGCCGAGCGACCGCAAGAGCGCGAGGGCAGACGCGCGGGATGGGTGCGCGAGCATCCGCCGGACTTCTTCGCCGATCCGCTCGGTGCTCACGCCCGCCAGCTCCGATGCGTGGGCACGGATCGCCTCCGCGGTCTCGGGCTCGATCGAAAACCCGAGCCGGGCGGCGAATCGCGCCGCGCGCAGCGCCCGCAGGTGGTCCTCGGCGAGGCGGTCCGCGGGTGCGCCCACGGCGCGGACGATCCCGGCGTGCAGGTCGCCGACGCCGCCCACGTGGTCGATCACGTGCCCGCCGATCGCCTCGCCGTCGGCGGGCGCGATCGGGTCGAGGAAGAGCGCGTTGATGGTGAAGTCGCGACGCTTCGCGTCTTCGGTCTCGGTGGCGAATCGGACCGAGTCGGGGCGTCGCCGGTCGGCATAGTCGCCGTCGGCGCGAAAGGTCGCGACCTCGACCTGCCGCGGGGCGCTGAGCCCGATCCGGTCGGCCCTGGACAGCCGCACGATGACCACGCCGAAGCTGACGCCGACGTGCGCTGTCGAGCGGAAGAGCGACTGGACGACATCGGGCGTGGCGTCGGTCGCGACGTCGTAGTCCGTCGGGGCGAGCCCGAGGAGCTCGTCGCGGACGCAGCCTCCGGCGAAATAAGCGGTCTTGCCGGCGTCTCGGAGCACGGAGGCGACGTGCACCGCGGCTCGGCGGTGCTCGGCCGAGGCTCCCGACGGGCCCGGTTGGGTGTCGCTCACGGTCACGGTGTCGTGCCTCGCCCTGCGCCGTTTCGGCCGCCCATCAGCCTCGCTCGCGGAGCTCGTCGAGGAAATCGACCGCCCGGCGGAGGTGGGGGATCACGATCGAGCCGCCGACGATCAGCCCAATATCAAAGGTCTCCCAGAGCTCCTCGTCGGTCGCGCCCTCGGCGACGCACCGATCGACGTGGTACGCCACGCAGTCGTCGCACCGGAGCACGAGCGAAGCGACGAGCCCGAGCAGCTCTTTCGTTTTCGCATCGAGTGATCCGGGCTCGTAGGCCTTGCTATCGAGGCTGAAAAAGCGCTTCGTCACGAGCGTTCCGCCCGGGCGGCCTTCGGTGCCCGCGCCCATGATGCGCTCGTTGAGCCTCTCGCGGAACGCCTGGAACTCGTCGTATCGCGACATGCCGATCAGCCCCCGCCGAGGATCGCGTTGATGCGGCGATCGAACCCCGCTCGGAGCGCCGCGTGCCGCCCCGGGTCGGCTGGGCCGATGAACCCCTGGTGCACGGCGACCGGCTCGCCCTCGCGGTCGATGAAAACGAACGTCGGATACGCCCGCACCCGGTCGAGTGCGCCGAGCGTCTCGGTCGCGGCCGACTTGTCCCGCTCGCCCGCGATAAGCATCGGGAAGCGCACGCCTTTGGCTTGTGCGTAGGAACGCACCTTCGCAGCTTGGGTCTCAAAGTCGGCGGGGCTCTCGAAGGCGATGCCGACGATCGGCAGCGCATCGGCGTGACGCTCGTGCAGCTCGTTGAGGTAGCGTGTCGCGTCGGAGCAGTTGTGGCACCACGTGCCGAAGACGTAGAGCAGCGCGGGCCCCGGCGCGAGCTCGCCGAGGCGTGTCATCGAGCCCGCGGTATCGCGGAACGCGAGATCCGCCGGCGTGACGCCTTCGAGCCATCGCGTCTGGGTAAACAGGTCGGGGAGCACGGCGTCGCGGGCCGGGCTCGCGGTGAACGTCTCCGTGTGGTGCCCGAGCGAGTGGAAGGTGCCGGCGAGCGACCCGTCGGGCTGGAGCGTGGCGTCGTAGAGCAAGCCGGAGGCACCGGTGAATCGGCTCAGCCTGAGCCGGCCGTCGTAGAAGGTGCCGACGAGCACGCCGTCGTCGCCGGTGGGCGTGCTGATGGTTCCCTGGACGTGCCGGCCGTCGGGCAGCAGGCGGACGGACATCGCGGCCGGCCCCTGCCTGGACTCGAACGTGACGCGCCAGTCGGTCGCGAGCGTGGGCGGGTCTTCGGGGCCTTCGGGCTCGGGGGTGTCGTACCGGCGGAAGTCGCCGTAGGCCGCGCGGAACGGCAAGCGGTACTCGACGGGCTCGCCGTTGGCATCGCGCGAGTAGATCATCTCGCCCGAGATCATCTGGCCGCCCTGCTGGATCTCGGCCTCGATCCGCGCATCGGTGTCGGCGAAGCCGATGACCAGGCCCGTCCGCGCTTCGCCCTCGGGGCCCTGCGGCTCGAGCACGGCGGGCGAGGCGTCGATGCCGTTGATGACCGCGATCGGGTAGATCGGGCGGCGCTGCGCGTCGCGGCGGAAATCGATCTCAAGGTTGAAGCCCAGCTCGTGCCCGCTCGGGAGCTCGAGCCAGGCCCGGTAGAGCCCGGGGACCGTGACGAGATCATTCGAGCCGGCGGCACCGGGATCGCCCTCTTCCCACAACCGGGCGGGGATCCGCTCGCTCGGCTCAGCTGGCTCGATCTGTTCTGCTGGCTCAGCAGGCAGGGCTGGCTCGGCGGCCGTCTCCTGCGATGCGGCCGGCAGCGACACCAGCACGAGGATCGAAAGCGCGAAGGCGTTGCGGAACGCGTCGGCCAGCAGCGACCGGGACGGGAGCGGAGCGTTCATGGGCGATGGCGTCATGAGCGATGATACGTCTCGGCAAGCGTTGCAGACGCCTCTACACTCCGCCATGACCGTGAACCCATCCCAGCGCGCACCCTCCGGTTCCTCGGCCTCCGAAGCGGATCCGCAGCATGCGGACGGGGCGTTCGCGCCGATCGATGAGATCCTGGACGAGCTCCGGGCGGGCCGCATGGTTGTGCTGACCGACGACGAGGACCGGGAGAACGAGGGGGATCTCGTGCTGCCGGCGGAGTTCGTCACGCCCGAGGCGATCACGTTCATGCTGAGCGTCGCGCGGGGGTACATGTGCCTGAGCCTGACCGAGGCCGACTGCGACCGGCTCGATCTGCACGGCCAGAGCGCGGTGAACACGACCGTCCGCGGCACGCCCTTCACGGTCTCGATCGATGCCGAGCCGCGGTTCGGCGTGACGACGGGCGTGTCGGCGAAAGACCGTGCGGCGACGATCCTCCGCGCGATCGATCCCGAGAGCAGCGCGCGCGACTTCCTGAGACCCGGGCACATCAACCCGCTCCGCGCGCGCGACGGCGGCGTGCTGGTGCGCATTGGGCAGACCGAGGGCTCGATCGACCTGTGCAAACTCGCCGGGCTCACGCCGGCGGCGGTCATCATCGAGATCATGCGCGACGACGGCGAGATGGCCCGCGTGCCCGATCTGGTCGCGCTCTGCAACGAGCACGGGCTGAAGATGTGCTCGGTGAGGCAGCTCATCGAGCACCGGCTCGCGCGGCAATCGCTCGTCGAGCGCGTTGATCCGGTGCAGGGCCAGACGATCGAGACGCCCGAGGGCGTGTTCAACCTGGTGGCGTTCCGGTCGGTGGTCGATCATCTGCCTCACCTTGCGCTCACGGTCGGCGACGTCGGCCGGCTCGACGCCGACGGCACGCCGATCGAGACGGGCGAGCCGACGCTCGTGCGGGTGCACCGGCGTGATCTGTTGGGCGATATCTTCGGCGCGGGCGCAAGCTCCGGCGGAGCGCGGTCGACGAGCGACGACCTCCGCGGGTCGATGCGGATGATCCAAGAAGCCGGGCGTGGCGCGGTGGTGTACTTAAGGCCCAGCTGGGCGGACAGCACGCTCTCGCAGCGGCTCTCGGTGCCGTTCGGCGCGAGCGAAGAGGACACGCCTCGGCAGAGCGTGTCGCCGGCAACCGTGGAGTATGGAACGGGGAGCCAGATCCTGCGGGCGCTCGGCCTGCGGCGGCTGCGGCTGCTGTCAAACTCGGCCGCCGATTACCCGCAGCTCGAAGCATTCGGGCTCGAGATCACCGATCGCGTGCCGATCGTGTAGCCGGCCGTTCTGTCCGTCTCTCGGGGCCGGCGCATTCTGCTCGTCTGGTATGCTTCCGGACGCGGGCGGCCGAGGTGGATCGGCTCCGCGCGGAGCATCCGAGCGATGAAATGAAGGGATCGATATGCACGGCACGACGACCAGTTGCGGGACTCACACGAAGCGCATCGGGGCGATGATCGGTCTTGCTGCGGCGGCCGCGTTCGGCATCGGCGCGGCCGTGGGCGCGAGCGAGCGGCAGCCCGAGATGGAAGACATGGATCCGGCTCAGATGATGGCGGCCATGGCGCAGGCCAACGCGCTGACCGAGCATCACGAACGGTTCGCATCCATGGTCGGCGTGTGGGACGGCGTGATCTCCGCCGACCTGCCCGGCGGCGGGGGCTGGGAGTCGCGGGGTGTGATGACCAACGAGCTCATCATGGGCGGCCGGTTCTTGAAGGGCAGCTGGCAGGGCGAGATGATGGGCGAGCCTTTCACGGGCGTCTCGCTCATGGGCTATAGCGCGATCGCGGGCGAGCACCAGTCGATCTGGTACGACTCGACAGCGAACCAGCTCAACTACTTCACCGGCTCAAGCGACGCCGACGGCGTCATGACCATGATGGGCGAAGAGACCGATCCGATGACCGGCCAGACGCTCGCGACGAAAGACATCGTGTCGATGGCGGACGCCGACAGCATGTCGATGGTCAGGACCTACGTCACGCCCGAGGGCGAGATGCCCGGCTTCCGGATCGATTACACGCGACGCAAGTAGGCCGTTTCGTTCACGCGGCAGGATGACCGGCTCAGAGCCTCGCGAACGTCGGCAGGTCGCCGACGAGCGGTCGGCAGTAGTCGAGGAAGTCCTCGCTCACGTCGTTCGAGCCCTTGAGGAACTCCCCCGGCATGTGCTTGGTCTTCGCGGCAACGTCCGACAGCTCGACCCGGCGGAAGCCGGCTTCGTACGGCTCGTCGTTCAGCCGAACGATCGAGACCGACCCGTCGAGGTCGCCCTTGCTGGCGAGTTCGGCGGCGTACTGGCCTGCGCCCTGTGCCTCGCTGATGTCGATCGGTGAGGCGTCGGGGTAGCAGCGCTGCAGGTAGCCCAGCGTGTCGGCGCGGACGCGCGGCGCCTTGCCGCCGGCGGGCTTCAGGCGTGTCTTGAGCACGTTGGCGAGCTGATCGCCCAGCGCGCCGGAGCCCGAGAGCTGCACGTTGCCGTGCGCGTCGGTCTCACCCTGGATCAGCATCGCGCCGATCGACTGGCCGTCCTTGTCCTGGATGCCCTCGCTGACCGCGATCTGGCACCGGCCGAGGCGGTCGTAGACCTTCGCGGCGTCGTCGACGAACCGCTCAAGATCGAAATCGACCTCTGGGACGTAGACGAGGTGGGGGCCGTCGTCCGAGTCGGCGCGGGCGAGCGCGCTCGCGGCGGTCAGGAAGCCCGCGTGCCGACCCATGATGATGTTGATCTTGATGCCGGGGATCGACGCGTTGTCCCGGCTGTCTGCCATGTGCGCCTTGGCGACGAAGCGGGCGGCGCTCGGGAAGCCCGGCGTGTGATCGTTGGTCATCAGGTCGTTGTCGACGGTCTTGGGGATGTGGAAGCAGCGGAGCTCGTAGTCCGCCTCGTTGGAGAGCTCGTTGACGATGCGGCAGGTGTCCGAGCTGTCGTTGCCGCCGATGTAGAAGAAGTAGCGGATCTCGTGCCGCTGGCACGCCTCGAGGATGCGGGCGCAGTAATCGGCGTCGGGCTTATCACGTGTGGAGCCGAGCGCTGCAGAGGGTGTCCGGAGCAGCTGGTCGAGCGTCTGGTCGTCGGTCTCCGTCAGATCGGCGAGGTTGTCCTGGGTGAGGCCTCGGACGCCGTGACGCATTCCAAAGATGGTGCCGACCGGCCCGATGTTGCGCAGCCCGCGGACGGCGCCGACGAGGCTGGCGTTGATCACGGCGGTCGGCCCGCCCGACTGGCCGATGACGGCGTTCCCTGCGATCGGTCCGGTGTCGGCGGCCATGGTGCTGCTCCGTGAGGGGGGTCGTGTCGGTTGCGCCGCAAACGCTGTTCGGCGGGGGGCATGCTAGAGGGTTGCGCGGGGCACGTCCCGCGTGCTAGGCTACGTCTCGCGGCCTCGCGCGGGCCTGGTGTGGAGTTCCCTGCATGCGATACTTCGGACGAATCGCCGCGATCGCGGCCGCGTGGTGTGCTGTCGCCTCGGCGTCGGCCCAGCCCACGGGCTCCGGCCCGCTCACCGAGCCGCAGAACGGGCCCAGGGTCACCGACCCGGGTCGGCACCTGATCATCGGCGGCACCGTGCACCTCGCGCCGGGCGAGGTCATCCCCGCCGAGCAGATCCCCGTAATCCGCATCGAAGACGGCGCGATCGCCGCGATCATCGCCGACTCGCGGATGGTCGCGATCGATCCCTCGGGCTTCCGCGTCTGGCAGCTCGACGACGACGACCACGTCTACGCCGGCTTCATCGAGCCCTGGTTCGAAGTCGAGGGCCAGGAGCTCGACGAGCACCGGCCTGGTCGGCACTGGAGCCACAACGTCACGCCCGAGCGAGACGTGCTCGCGGGCCCGGGGCTCACCGAGGGCGATCGGGAGTCGCTCCGGGCGCTGGGCTTTGTCGCCGCGGCGATCGCTCCGGATGGCGGCATCTTCCGGGGACATGGCGCGGTGGTCTCAACCGCCGATGTGCCCGAAAACCCCGCGAGCGATCGGCCGACGGTCTACCGCGTGCGGGCGTTTAACACGATCGAATTCGTGACGAGCGGCTGGGGTGGTGACCTCGCGTACCCCACGAGCCAGATGGGGGCTCACGCGCTGATCCGCCAGGTGCTGAGCGATCTGGGCTGGCAGCAGGCCGCACGCGACACGGGCTCGGCCGTCGCGCCGAACGCGCTCGATTCGATCATGGACACCGACCGGTTCGTCTTCGAGACGGATCACGAGCAGGAGGTGCTGCAGGCCGACGCGGCGTTCGACGGCATCGACCGGATGATCATCGTGGGCTCCGGCACCGAGATCCGCCGGCTCGACGCGATCGCCGAGACGGGCCGGCCCATGATCCTGCCCCTGCGATACCCGCGGAAGCCCGACGTGACGAGCGTGGGCAAGGCGGCGAGCATGGAGCTCGAGACGTTGATGCTTTGGGAGCAGTCGCCCGCCACGGCCGGCCGCGTCGCGGAAGCGGGCATCACCGCGGCGCTCACGAGCAGCAAGAGCCGAGACCGCGGCGAATTCCACGAGAACCTGATCGCTGCGATCGAGCACGGGCTGAGCCCCGAGGATGCGCTCGCGATGCTCACGACCGTGCCCGCGGCGCTCATGGGCGTCGACGATCGGCTCGGCCGGATCGAGATGGGCCGGCCCGCAAACCTGGTCGTGTCGAGCGAGCCGCTGTTTGATCCGAGCGAGGCCGACGAGGCCGAGATCCGCGACGTGTGGATCGAGGGCGTGCGGCACGAGATCAATGACGATGACGACTCGGCGTTCGACGGCGCGTGGGCGATGCGCGTCGGGCCCGACGACGCCCCGACCTTCGAGATGCAGTTCGAGGTCGACGACGGCGAGGTCACGCTCACCGAAGACTGGCAGGACGATGAGCCCGCGACGAGCGACGCACGCGGCGTCGAGATCGGCGACACCTCCATCAGCTTCCTGATCGACGACGAGGACGACGGCTCGGGCTCGTACGTCGTGAGCGGCACCCTCTCGACCGATGCCGACGGCTCGGAGCGGATCTTCGGTTCGGCGATCGAGCCGGGCGGGGGCTCCTTCGCCTGGCACGCGGTGTGTGTCGACGCGATACACGATGCCGACGATGACAACGAAGCCGGCGACGAATCCGGCGATGAAGTCCAGGGCGCCGACGAGGCGGAAGACGCCGAGTCGCCCGAGATCGGCAGTCATCCGGGGTACCCGTTCGGGCCCTATGCCGTGAGCGAGCTGCCCGAGCAGCGGTCGCTGGTGCTCATGAACGCGACGGTCTGGACCAGCGGGCCCGCGGGCATCATCGAGAACGGGTACGTCGTCATCGACGGCGGCCGGATCACCGAGGTCGGTCCGATGCCCGACGGCGACCTGCCGATCCCCGCTGGCTTCGACGTGGTGAGCCTCGAAGGGCGGCACATCACGCCCGGGCTCGTCGATGCGCACAGCCATACGGGCACCTGGACCTTCGGGACCAACGAAGCCGGTCAGGCCGTGACCGCGGAAGTGCGCATGGCCGACACGAACGATCCTGACCACATCAACTGGTACCGCCAGCTCGCGGCCGGCGTGACGACGGTCAACACGCTGCACGGCTCGGCGAACCCGATCGGCGGGCAGAACCTGATACAGAAAGTCCGCTGGGGTGTGCGCCATCCGCGCGATACGCACATGCTCGGCGCGACGCCCGGCATCAAATTTGCCCTCGGCGAGAACGTCGTGCAGGTGAACTGGGGCGACCGCTACACATCGCGCTACCCCAAGACGCGTATGGGCGTGGATGCGCTGATGCGTGACCGGTTTAACGCTGCCCGCGACTACGCGCTGGCGTGGCACGCGACGATGAACTCGGATGAGTTCGGCAATCTGGGCTACGCGATCCCCGAGACGCTCGCAGCATCGTTTACCAAGATTGCCGAGGGCATGCTCGCCGAAGGCGGAGAGCTGCCCGAGATCGGCGAGCTGCCGCGGCGTGACTACGAGCTGGATGCACTCGCGGAGATCCTCGCGGGCGATCGGCTCGTGCACTGCCACAGCTACCGCCAGGACGAGATCGTGATGCTCGCGAACATCGCGCGTGACTTCGGCTTCACGATCGGCAGCTACCAGCACGGGCTCGAGACGTACAAGGTCGCCGAGGCGGTCAAGGCGCACTCGCTCGGCGGGAGCCTGTTCAGCGACTGGTGGGCGTACAAGGTCGAGGTGCAGGACGCGATCCCCTACGCGGGGCCGATCCTGTGGGAGACCGGCACGCGGGTGAGCTTCAACAGCGATTCGGACAACCTCGTGCGTCGCCTTAACACCGAGGCGACGAAAATGATCAAGTACGGCAAGGACCTGGGGCTCGAGATCCCGCCCGCCGACGCGTTGGCGGTGGTCACGATCAACCCCGCGGTGCAGCTGGGCATCGGCGACCGCGTCGGGTCCATCGAGGTCGGCAAGGACGCGGACCTCGCGGTATGGTCGGGCGACCCGCTTTCGAGCCTGAGCCGGTGCCTGCACACGATTATCGATGGACGGGAGTACTGGTCGGAATCGATTGACGAGGCGCACCGCGAGCGGATCGCGAGCGAGCGGGCGCGGCTCATCGCCAAGCTGATCGAGAAGCCGGGCGATGATGGCGATGCTTCAGATATCGAGGCTTCGGAAGGCGAGGCCGGCACTCGTTCAGACGAGCCGGAGCGGCCCGAGCGGCGTCTCGCGCAGCGGATCCTGCTTGACAACCTCCGCGCGCACCACAGGCGGCTCTGGCTCGAAGGCAAGGACCTCGGCGAGCCCATGCGGCCGGGCGATTGCGGCTGCGGCATGGCGCACATGGGAGTGATCCAATGAAGCACATCATCTGCACGTTCGCGGTTCTTGCGGCTGCCGGCGGCGGGCTCTCGCAGGACCTGGGCCTGAAGGCCGGCCCGCAGGAGATGCCGGTGGCGATCATCAACGCTTCGATCCATCCTGTGTCGTTGGAGACGATCGATCGCGGGTTCATCTTCTTCGAGGGCGGCGACATCGTCGAGGTCGGTGCGGGCGACCGGGTCTTCCCGGCGACGACGCGGATCATCGACGCCGAGGGCATGCACGTCTGGCCCGGGCTGATCGCGCCGGTGACCGAGCTCGGGCTCACCGAGGTGCAGGCGGTGCGTCAGACGCGCGACTTCAACGAGGTCGGCGAGTTCACGCCCGAAGCCAAGGCCGCGACCGCGACCAACCCCGATTCAACGATCATCCCTGTCACGCGGTCAAACGGCATCCTGACGTACGGAGCGTTCCCGACGGACGGCGCGGTGCCCGGCACCGCCTCGGTCATGCGGACCGACGGCTGGACGTTCGAAGACATGGCGCTCCTCGACGATGCGGGCGTGATCGTCAACTGGCCCAGCATGCGGCCGAGCCAGGACTGGTGGGCCGACGAACCCGACGCTGCGCAGATGGAGCGCATCGCCGATCGGCTCGAGAGCATCGATACCTTCTTCCAGCAGGCGATCAGCTACCGCGACGGCGACCAGACGCGGACCGACGTTCGGCTGCGGTCGATGCTCATCAGCCTGCCGGGATCGGACGGCTCGGCGCCAGCGCGGCCTGTGTTTATCAACGCGAATGATGTCGATCAGATCAACGCGGCGGTCGTGTGGGCGGTGGGGCTGGGCATGCGGCCCGTGATCGTGGGCGGTGCGCACGCGGATCTGTGCGCGGAGCTGCTTCTCCGGCACGACGTGCCCGTGATCCTGTCCGGCACGCAGCGGTTCCCCACGCGCGACGACTCGCCGCACGACGGGGCGTACACCCTTCCCAAGCGGCTGAACGATCTTGGCGTGCGGTGGTGCCTGGCCTCGAGCGACCGCACCGGTCACGAGCGGAACCTGCCATACAACGCGGCGAAGGCGGTGGCGTTTGGGCTGCCGATCGAAGCCGGCGTCCGCTCGCTCACGCTCTCGACCGCCGAGATCCTCGAGGTGGACGGCGAGATCGGCTCGCTGGATGGCGGCAAGGCCGCGACGCTGATCGTGACCGACGGCCACCCACTCGAGCACGTCTCCGAGACGATCCTCGCGTTCATCGACGGCCGGCAGATCGACCTCGGCAACAAGCAGACGGCGCTCGCCGAGAAGTACCGCGAGAAGTACCGGCAGTCGGGCATGATCGGCGGGGACGAGTAGGCGTGGCGGAATCGATCAAGCCTGACTTTCAGCTCGGGCGGCGCCTGCGCGCAGCCGAAGACAAGCGGCCCGCGAAGGCCGACGCGGTGCGCGTCTACGTGGGCGACTGCCGCGACACCCTGACGCGCATCCCGCAGGTCAAGCGGGGCGAGGTCGACCTGGTCTTCGCCGATCCGCCCTTCAACTGGGCGCGGGCGTACGACGAGTGGCACGACAGCATGCCCCGCAACGACTACCTCGACTTCACGTACGACTGGCTCGATCTGTGCATCGGCGGGCTGCGCGATCACGGCGCGATCTGGGTCAACATCCCCGACGACACCGCGGCCGAGATCGTGATGCACCTCAAGCGCCGCGGGCTGCACATGATCAACTGGTGCGTGTGGCACTACCGCTTCGGGCAGAACACCACGAGCCGGTTCATCAACAGCAAGGTGCACGCGCTGTACTTCGCGAAGGACCCGTCGAACCGGCGATGGAACAGCCAGGCGGTGCTCGAAGCATCAGACCGGGCGACGGTCTACGCCGATCCTCGCACGATGGATAAGCGCGACGGCTTCCCGCCCGGCCAACGCCTGCCCATGGATGTCTGGTACGGCAAGTTCTGGGGCCGCATCCAGGGCAACAACAAGGAGCGCCGCCTCGAGCACGACAACCAGCTCCCAGAGGTGTACCTTGAGCGAGTGCTCCGCGCGACGAGCAACGAGGGCGATCTGGTGCTCGATCCGTTTCTGGGGTCGGGCACGACGGGCGTCGTCGCGCACGCGCTCGGCCGGGGGTTCATCGGCACCGAGTTCAGCAAGGCGAACGCCGAGCGGTCGTTCCAGCGGATCGTTGACGGTCCGATCAGGCTCGGCGCGCTCGATGGCGTGTCGAGCGCGATCCACCCGCCCCGGCGCCGGCGTCAGCCGGTCGCGGACGAACGCTGACGCTCAGGGTCGGCAGACGCTGTTGTAGTTCAGGACCCACGATGTGAAGTCGGCCGGCGCGATCAGGCCGTCGCCGTTCTGGTCCGCGGCCGGGTCGCGCGAGTTAAACGCGATCACCCACGCGGTGAAATCGGCGGGGGTCGCGTTGCCGTCGCCGTTGACATCGCTCCGGAGTGCCGCGAGGCACGTGGGGCCGGGCAGCGCTGCGAGCTGGGATGCATCCGCCTCGCTGGCGGGAAAGAGGAACCCGAGCATGTCGGGGAACCGGGCGTCCCACGCGGCCTCGTTGTGCTGCTGGTCGTAGCCGACCCGGTGCCGCAGATCACCCTCGAGCACGTAGGGATCGATCGCGCGGGCCATCATCGCGTCGCGGAGGGCGTAGGTCCGGTCATGGTTGTCGTTGGACGGGCCGCTATCCCCCGAGTCGATGTAGAAGCGGGCGTCGCGCTTGGGTTCAGTCCTGGCGCGGCTTGCGAACGACACGACCTGCCACGAGCCGCTGAACGCGCCGATCCGCGACGCGAAGCTCGGCCGATCCCACCCGAGCGAGAAAGAGATCAACCCGCCCAGCGAGCTGCCGGCCACGCCCGTGTGCTCGCGCGATGGCAGGGTGCGGTACTGAGCGTCGATGACGGGCTTGAGTTCGTTCTGCAGGAAGTCGCCGTAGTCCGTTGAGCCGTATCCGGGGATGTAGTCGCGGAAGCGGTCGGTGTGATCGACCGCGACGACGATGATCTCGCGGGCTCGGCCCGCGGCGGTCTCGACTTCCAGGTCGAAGTCGCTGTTCCACGACCCGAACGCGCCGGCCTCGAAGACGTTCTGCCCGTCGTGCATGTAGAGCACCGGGTAGCGCCGCTGCGGGTGCTCGTCGTAGCCACGCGGCAGGAAGACGCGGTACCGCCTGGTCTCGCCGATGCTCGGGCTGAAGAGCGATGGGGGCGTCGACGCGTTGTAGTCGCGGCGGGGCCGGGCGGGATCGTTCGATGGCACGTAGGTGTACACCTCATGATCTTGGATGAAGGCGGCGGTGAGCGACGTTTCGAAGTTGCCGAAGACGGGCGTTTTGGGGCCCGAGCTCGCGCCGGCGGGCAGGTCGCGGATGAACCACTCGGTGTCGGCCCCCGGCGTGCCCACGGGCGGCGCGTACCAGAGCAGCTCCCCCGGCTCGCGGCCCACGGCGACCGGGATCATGCGGAGCGTTTGGAAGCCGCCGCCGCTGCCCTCCTGCCGCCAGTGCAGCACCGGCGAGGCGAAATGCAGCCGCGCGTAGACGCCGATCGCAGGGGCCGCGCCGCTGCCGCTCGGTGTGGTCGCGGCGGCCTCGGTCGATACGGGCATGGCGTTGGTCGGGTCGTCGCCCAGGCCCGCCGCGTTTCGGCGGACGATTGCCCGGTAGGTGTAGTCAGTGTTTGCCGGCAGGCTGATCGAGCCACGCCACGCGGGGTAGCCGCTCGGCTCGAGCCTGACGGCGCGTGTGACGTCGCCCGCGCCGAGCTCGGGCAGCGACCCGACGAGAAAGACCGATTCGCCGATCGATGTCTGCTGCTCGATCTCAAACGGCACATCGACGCGCTGCGCGCACGACGTACCCGCGATGACCAGGAGTATCAGTCGACAGAGAGCTGCGTACATAGTGCAAGTGTACAGACCCTTACCAGATCCGCGAAGCGAAACGTGCGAGGGCGGCGTGACGACCGGGCGATCGGGCGACCGGCTCGCCGCCGGCCGTATCTCATCCCGCGGCGCTGATGGGCTCGTTCGGCCCGCCGACGGGCACCTGGCGAATGCCGCCGTCGGGACTCGAGCCCGATCCGGAACCGGCATCTGATCCGGTGTCGGAGGCGTCGTCGGTGTCGGTGTTCGAGTTGTCCTGCTCGGGTTTGCACGTGAGCAGGATGCTGACGCCGGCGATGGTCGAGATCAATGACGCCGAGAGGATGCCGATCTTCGACGCATCGAGGTGGAGCGTGTCGTTCTTGAACGCGAGGTTGGCGATGAAGAGCGCCATGGTGAAGCCGATGCCCGAGAGGCAGCCCGCGCCGGTGATGTGCCGCCACGAGACGCCGAGCGGGAGCGACGCGACGCCGATCTTGACCGCAACGACGCAGAACAGCACAACCCCGATGGGCTTGCCGATCGAGAGCCCGAAGAAGACGCCCATGGTCACCGGGTCGGTCGCCATCTTGGCGAGGTCGCCCTGGATGAGCAGGCCGGCGTTGGCGAGGGCGAAGACCGGGATGATAAAGAACGCGCACCAGCCGGCGAGCGCGTGCTCCATGCGGTGCAGCGGCGGGATGACCTGCTGCACGTTTTCCCTGATCGCGTAGCCCGCGGCCCGCTGGGCCGAGCTCTGCTCGGGGGTCGCGCCGTGTTTGCCTTCGTCTTCGAAGTAGTCCACCGCGTCCCGTGTCGCGGTAATGAAACGCTTGGAGTCGACGCGTGCGGACGCGGGGATCGTCGCGGCGAGCAGCACGCCCGCGATCGTCGCGTGCACGCCGCTCTCGAGCACGAACACCCAGAGCGCGATGCCCGGCACGATGTAGAACAGCGGGTGCCTGAAGCGGAGCAGGTTGAGCACAAACAGGAACGCGACCGCGCCGGCCGACAGCCAGAGGAAGTTCGTCTTGAGCTCTTCCGTGTAGAACAGGGCGATCACGGCCAGCGCCCCGAGGTCATCGACGATCGCGAGGCTCGTGAGGAAGACCTTCAGGCTCAGCGGGGCCCGCTTGCCGAGCAGCATCAGGATGCCAAGGGCGAAGGCGATGTCGGTCGCCATGGGCACGCCCCAGCCGTTCATCGTCGAGACGACCTCGCCCTCCGCGTTGGTCGCGGTCATCGACGCGTTGATAGCGACGTAGATTGCCGCGGGCACGGCCATGCCGCCGAGCGCCGCCGCGATCGGCAGCGAGGCCTTCTTCAAGCTCCGCAGCTCGCCCATAACGATCTCGCGCTTGATCTCGAGGCCGACGAACAGGAAGAAGAGCGCCATGAGCGCGTCGTTGATAAACAGGCCCCAGCTGTAGATGTGCGGGAGGTACCAGTCGCCGAAGCTGAACTTCAGCGGCATCTTGTTGAAGATGTAGTCGTACCACTCGTAGCTGCCGAAGTTGGCCCAGACGAGCGCAGCGACTGTCGCGAGGATGAGCAGCACGCCGCCCGCCCACGAGTTCATCGCGAAACGCTGGAAGCCGTGCAGCAAGAGCTCGCTGGGGACACGCTTGGTGCCGTCTTTGGCCGTATCGAATGAGGCGCCTGAACCTGCCATGACCGTTGCTCCGTGGTGAGTACTGGCCGCCCGCGGGCGTGACCAAAGAGATCGGTCCGTCTTGAGACCTTCTTGGCCCGCTCGCTGCGCTCTCCGGTGCGCGAGCGACTCTAGGGCATCGTGTGTTACCGGTCCCTCACCGCTACCGGGGAATCGGCGCGCGGAAACAGGCCGCGATCAGGCTTCGTCAGATCGCAGGACGATGAGCGTGATGTCGTCGGCCTGCGGCCCGTCGCCGCGGAATCGCACCACTTCATGGAGAATGCGCTGCGCGATGTCGTCCGCCGATCCGTCGCGCTCGGCGAGCATCACGTCGCGGAGGCGGTCTTTGCCGAACATCTCGCCGCCCGGCTCGCGCGTCTCCCAGATGCCGTCGGTCCCGATCACGGCGATGAACCGGTCCGGCAGCTCGCCGGCCTCGCTGGTGTACGACCAGCCGCCGTCGATGCCCAGCGGGATGTCGTGCCCCGCCAGCTCGGAGAAGCCCCCCGATGCGAGGTCGAGCACGATCGCCGCGTCGTGGCCCGCGCTGACCCAGTCGGCCCGCCTCGACCCCGGGGTGAGCAGCAGGTAGAACAGAGTCATGAATCGGCCGCTCTGGGAATCGTCGGTGAGCTTGGCGTTCACGGCGTTGAGCACGCGGGGGATGTCATCGGTGTCAGATGCCGTCGCGTGGATGAGGGCTCTCGCGGTGGTCATGAGGAGCGCCGCTCCGATGCCGTGGCCCGTCACGTCGCCCAACACGACCGCCTGCCGCTCGTTCCCCTGGCAGTTGACGGGGAAGAAATCGAAGTAGTCGCCGCCGGTCTCGTCGCTGTACACGCACAGCGCCGCGATATCGAGCCCCGGCACGTGGGGGGCTTTCTTGGGCAGGAGCTGCTGCTGCACCTCGCGAGCGATCCCGAGCGATTCGAGCACCCGGGCCCGCTCCTCGAGCTTGGGGACCATGCTGTTGAAGCTGTCGGCGAGCGACTGCAGCTCGTCGCCCGTGCTGACGATGGCCCTCGCATCGAGGTTGCCGTCCGCGATCGCCTGCGCCGTCAGAGCGAGCGTCTGCACGGGCTGCGAGATCGACCGAGCCCCCCAGAGCCCAACGATCACAACGCCGATGATGACCACACCGATGACGGCAAGGCCCTGCCGGAGCGTGCTGCCGATGCCGCCGTTGATCCGGCTGACGACTTCGGTCGCCGCCGCGTCCGCCGCCGCATGGCTGATGCCGATCAGCACGTACGTCGACCCGGCGCTGAGCCGCTGCCAGGTCCAGACCCACGGGCTGCCCTCGATGTCCAGGTCGATCGAGCCCGCCTCCTGTTCCATCATCGCTGCGCCGAGCGTCGCGTTGCTGTCCGGCGCGTCGGCCTCGAACCGCTTGAGCTCGATCGCCGATGCCCACGACTTGCCGCGTTCCTCGCTGTAGCCCGACGAGACCAGGATCTCGGGGATCGGGGGCTGGCCGGGCCGGCCCGGCGAGAGCTGGATGATCATCGCCTGCGATACGTCCTCGAACGACTCGGGCAGCGCGAGGTCTTCGAGCACGTCGATCATGCGCACGTCGGCCGCGACGACCCCGAGCAGCGAGCCATCGTCGCGGTAGACCGGCGCGGAGCAGGTCAGCCTGATCTGGCCGGTCGGCGCATCGACCACCGGCGGGGTCCATGTGGTGGAGGTGAGCGAGGTCGCGCCCGCCTGGTACCACGGGCGGAGCTGCGGCTCGAAGTCATCCGGGTAGCCGCCCTTGCCGGGCCAGGACATGTGCAGCCCGCTGTCCTCGAGCGCGACGTACTGCGTCACCGGGCTCACCAGGCGCTCGTCGTCGTCGCGGAGCGACCGGAACGTCGGGACCAGAGCGCGGAGCGTTTCCGCCTCTGTTCGCAGCGAATCGAGCGTGCTGCCCTCCGGGATGACGAAGGCCGGGTGCTCGAGCGAGATCAGCAGGGGAGTCTCGGTCCCGTCGGCCTCGATGCGCACCGCCATCGGATCGACGATCAGGTCCGTCGGTCCGCGAGACGGATCGTCGAAGTCTTCGGCCGTGAAGAGCTGCCGATCGCTCCAGACCGCCCCGGGCCCGACGCGGTCGAGCTGGCTGAGCGCCTCGGCGCTCGCCTCGACATCGAGCCTGATCAGCGCGCTATTTCGCTCGAGCAGCGCCGCGTGCTTCTCGACAAGGTGCCGCCGCGTCTCGCTCGCGATCGTCGTGATGCGGTCGCTGGTCGACGACGCGAGGTCCGACCGCACCGCCGACCAGTTGCCCCGCCCGACGAGCGCTACAACGAGCAGAGGCACCATCGAGAAAAGCAGCAGCGTCAGGAAGAGCTTCGTGCGGATCGTCATGAGTCATCCACCGGCAGCCCGAGGTTGCGGCCGTCTGAGTCGCTCTCAAAGAGCAACAGGCGATCGGTCTCCACCGAGAGCGTCGTGGGCGAGCCGACGGGCACGCCGTCGTGCGCGCGGATCCTCGCGACGATCCGGCTGCCCGCGGGCGTGACGCCGTGCACGTCCATCTGATCGCCGAGGGGCTCGACGAGCGACGGCGTGATCGTGAGCGTCTGGCCCTCCGCCGGCGAGCCGCTCGCGCCTGCTTCCGAAAGCGCCTGAGGCCTGATGCCGATCGTGACACGCTGCCCGGATCGGATGCGTTCCGACTTCGAGAGCTGGCTGCTGAGCTTGAGCCGAGCGCCGCCGTCGCCGGGTTCGAGAAAGGTCGCGGCGTCGCCCTGGCGCTCGATGGTCCCATCGATGAAATTCATCTTGGGCGTGCCGATGAAGCCAGCGACGAAGCGGTTGACCGGCAGGTTGAACACGTCGAACGGCGAGCCGCACTGCTGGATCGTGCCGCCGCGCATGACGGCGACGCGGTCGCCCAGCGTGAGGGCTTCTTCCTGGTCGTGCGTGACGTAGACCGTCGTCGTCCGCAGCCGCTCGTGCAGCGACTTGAGCTCCGCCCGCGTCGAGGTGCGAAGCGCGGCATCAAGGTTTGAAAGCGGCTCATCAAACAGGAACGCCTTCGGCTCTCGGACGATCGCCCGCCCGAGCGCGACGCGCTGCCGCTGACCGCCGGAAAGCTGACGCGGCTTCTTCTGCAGCAGGTCGTTGAGCCCGAGCAGGTCGGCCGCGTGCCGGACACGCCGGTCGATCTCCGCTCGGGCGACCTTCCGCATCTTCAGGGCAAACGACATATTGCGGTAGACATTCATGTGCGGGTAGAGCGCGTAGTTCTGGAAGACCATGGCGATGTCCCGATCCCGCGGGTGCTCGCGGGTCACGTCGCGATCGGCGATCCGCACCGAGCCCCGCGTCGCGTCTTCGAGACCCGCGATCATCCGGAGCGTCGTCGACTTGCCGCAGCCCGAAGGCCCGACCAGCACCAGAAACTCCCCGTCGGCGATCTCGAGGGACACCCCGCGGACCGCGTGCGATGTCTCGTCGTACGACTTCCAGATCTCGCTCAGGGTGATCGACGCCATGGTCGCTCAGGATATGAACACGCGGACTCCGCCGCGACCGCGGCCCAAAAACAAGACCGACGCCGCATCACGGCGCCGGTCTCGGGTCGCCCGGCGGTTATCCGCCGGGCAGGTGAGGGGCAATATCCAGAAGCCGGTCATCCCGGCCGGTCGGCCGAGCGGAGGGCGGCGATGATGTCCGCCGGCTCGGCTCGGGTTCTGTAGTCCGCGTCGAGAAACGCGTAGATGATCTCTCCCTGCGGGTTGATGACATACGTCGCTCCGAGTGGAAGGGTCCACGACCCGTCGCCGTTGCGTTCTGCCAGGTTGAGCCGGCCCTCGAACGCGCTGATCAGTTCGTCGGGCAGGCGGTAGCGGATGCCGAAAGCGTCGGCCGCCTCGTTCCCAGGATCGCTGAGCACGTGAAACTCGTACCCCGCGGCCTCTTCGCTGTCAGCCGTTACGTCGGGCGTTTCGGGGCTGATCGCGATCAGCTGCGCACCGAGGTCGGCAAACGTATCGAGGTGCTCCTGGTACGAGCGGAGCTGGATGTTGCAGTAGGGGCACCACGAGCCGCGGTAGAAGGTCACGACGGCGGAGCCCTCTGCCAGCACGGCATCGAGCGATACCGAGTCGCCCATCGCGTTCGGCAGCTCGAAGCCGGGGGCTCTGTCGCCAACTTTCTTGGCGGTGTCGAGCACGCCGATCGCCTCGACGTCTCTGATGCCCTGCTCGAAGAGGTCGATCGTCTCCTGTGGCGCTCGCTGGGCGAAGCTGTTCTTCATCGCGTCGAGCTGCTCGCCGAGGACGCGTTCTCCCGGCTCGGTCGCCGCCATCGGTCGATCCTCCGCCATCGCTTTGTCGCTCGTCCCATTCTGCCCGGCAGCAGATGACGCCGAGACCGCCAGGCCCAGCGCCGCGATCGTTGCGTAGTCCGCCGCGAGGGACGCGGCCCGCTCGGCCCGCCGGCTCAGCCTTCGTGTGATCGAATCGGGATCTGCTCGGTGCTGCACGGGAAACCTCCGCCCCGGCACAATCGCCGGTCACGTGCCAACAGCTTCGCCCGGGTTTCTTATTCCGATTCGTCGAGTCTGCTTTCGGCGTGGCCCGATCCGAGGCCCGTGGGCCGCACAGCAAACCCGGCACCGATCGCGACGGGCACCGAGATCGCCACGCACGCGAGCAGCGACCGCTGCAGGTTCATGTCCAGCACGGCCGCCGTCGCGGTGAGCAGCCAGGGGCCGACCGCGGTGCCCGCGACCATCGCGGTCGTCGCGAAGCCCCGGATCGCGCCATGGTGGGGCCTGCCGAAGAATCGGGCGATCGCAGGCCCGGCCGCCGCCATCCCCCATCCCTGGGCGATGCCGAACACGCCCATCGCCGCTGCGGCGTGCATCGGGGCGCCCGCCGTCGAGAGCAGCCACGCAGACAGCCCCACGCCCGCGGTCGAGATCGGCAGGATGACGCGCGGCGCGACCCGGTCCGCCGTCGGACCGCCCGTCATGAGCCCGATAAACATCGCGATCGACCACCACGACACGGCGGCCGCGCCCGCCCGCTCCGGCGAGCCGAGCCCGCCGGCAGCGAGGATCGGCTGGATGTGAAACAGCATCGCCGTGCCCACAAGGCCCGACAGCACGCCGGGCGCGAGCAGGAGCCAGAACGACCTTGACCCGAGCGTCTCGCCGAGGGTGAACGCGACCTCGCGATCGCCCGTCTGGTCCTTGTTGGTCGTCTCGACTGAGCCCGGCGTTCGGTCGTTTGTATTGTCACCGCCCCGCCGATCTGCTCGCCGCGGCCCCGGCAGCTCATCCGCAAGGCTCTGCCCGACATCCGCAGGCCGATCCCGCAGCACAAACGCGATCAGGGGCAGCAGCGACGCCGCCACCGCGACACCCAGCACCGCATAGGCCTGCCGCCAGCCCAGCCCGTCGATCAGCCACAGCACGACCGCCGGCACCAGCGCGCCGGCCGCGCTCAGGCTGCCGTGCTTGATCGATTCAACGGTCGCGAGCCGCCGCTCGAACCACAACGCGAGCACGTGGCTCGAAAGCATGCCGAGCGCGCCCTGCCCAAGAAAGCGGACGAAGAAGAAGCCGAGCGTCAACGCTACGACGCCCCGGGCGTTCGAGAGCCACATGATCCCGAGCAGCAGCGCGCCGACGACGAGCGCCGACGTCCGCCGCGGACCGATGCGATCGGAGAGCCGACCGACCAGCGTCAGCGGCAAGGCGGCCGCGACCGTACCGATGAGATACGCGAAGGCGAGCGACTCGTTCGTCAGACCGAGCGACTCCCTGATCGACGTGTTGAACTGCGAGACCACGACGGTCTGGCCCGGGAGCGTGCCGACCACCATGAGCGACGCGACCGGCACGAGCAGCCAGCCGTAGTAGCGCCGATGCCGGCCGCCGCGTTCCGCCGCGTCCGGTCCCAGGTCATGATCGTCCGTTTCCTGCACGGCGCGAGGGTAGACCGGTGCTCGACGCAACCCGGCCGGGCCCCAGCGTTACACC
>JBCBNT010000029.1:0-33828 GCA_039821685.1 Planctomycetota bacterium
GATCGCTGGGGTCGCTCGGATGCGGCAGTGTTCCGAGCGGCGTCCCTCGAGGAACCAGAAGCACCGGCACTCCGCGGCACTCTGCGAAACCGCTACCTGGCTCGCCCTTGCCAGTGCTTGCGATGGCAGCCTCCGCGAGGTCGTACCCGAGATCCTGAACCAGCGTCCGCTGCCAGCTGACCAGGTCCGCCGCCTCGTCATTTCGTTGGTCTGCGAGGCGTTGCCACGACAAATCGATGGATCGAACGTCGGCCTCCGTGGCGTGCTCTGGAATACGTCCAATCGCCGTCGGCGGAAGAAGTGTGCCGTCATGATGGATCGAGTTGTGGGAGAACCACCATTGAACGGAAGGGCGTGCCGCCATTGGCGGAAGCGTACTCGATCGAGGCCCCGGATGCGATCCGGAGTTGAAGACGCACCCGTGCTTTAGATCAGCTCGGGATCGGTCATGACCTCGATGGTGGCCGGTCCAGAATGAGCGAGCCCATTCTCGATTGCTGCGTCGAGGCCGTCGCGTTCCTCGACTCGGATGCCGAGCCCGCCGCACGATTCGACAAACCGAGCGATATCAGGATTGACGAGCGACGTCTCCCAGACTTCCCAGCGGCCTGCACGCTGCTCCTTCGAAATCTTGCCGAGCTCGTTGTTGTTGAGCAGCACGTGCGTGAGGTTCATGCCGTGCTTGACCGCGGTCGTGACCTCCCAGGGATACTGCCCGAAGCCGCCGTCGCCCGTCACCACGACCACCGGCCGATCTGCGAAACGTTTCCAGTGCGGGCTCTCTGAGAATCGGTGCGCACGGGTCGCAGCCCAGGCACCCATCGCCGCCGGGTACCCGAACCCGATCGACCCGAGGTACCCGCTCATGAGCACCGCCTGCTTGCCGCTCGACTCGAAGTAACGACCAAACGAGTAGGTGTTGTTTCCAACGTCGACGCACACGATCGCGTCGTCCGGCACGAGGCGGTTCATCGCTTCAAATACGGCGATCGAGGAAACACCGGACTCCGAACCGTCTCGCAGTCGGCTCGCTTTCTCCTCCCGCCAGATCCGCCACCTCTCGGCGATCTCGCCCCCATGATCGATCGAGGCATGCCCGCCGCGGACCCGCTCGAGCAGCTCTCGGGCCGTGACGCCGAGTTCACCCCACACCGGAACATCGACGCTATGAAACTTGCCGAGGTTCATCCGGTCGTAATCCACCTGGATCGTCGGCTTCTTGGGCGTGATCCCGGTGTGGTTGCTGAACGACGCACCGAAAACAACGAGCAGGTCGGACTCGTTCATAAACCAGCTGGCGATCGGCGTCCCCGACCGCCCGAGCACACCGCAGCCGAGCGGGTGCCCGCCGTTGATGACCGCGCCGCAGTCACCGATGAGACCCTTGCCCTTAAACGTTGTCAGCACCGGGCAGCGGAGCTCCTCAGCCAAAGAGACGATCGCTTCCATCTCAAACCGGCAGCCGTGCCCGACGATCACGACCGGGCGTTGTGCTCGGCCCAGCAGCTCGGCTGCGGCGTCCAGTGACTCTCGAGGAGGCGAGATCCCGACCGACGAGACGCGGCCATCCGGCGATCCTGCCAGCGCATCGCCGTCGGCTTCGATCGTCTGCACGTCATCCGGAAAGACGACATGCGAAACGCTCCGGTTGATGACCGCGCTCTTCGCAGCGAGCGACATCAATTCCGCGTGGTCCGATCCCGGAAGCGCCAGGTGCGAGAAGTCCGCGACGGCACTGAAAGCATCCGTCAAGGGCAGCTCTTGAAAGGCTCCCGGGCCGAAGACCTGCTGGTCGACCTGTCCCGTCAGCGCGATCAATGGGGCGCGGTCGACCTTTGCGTCCCAGCAGCCGGTGAGCAGGTTCGTAGCGCCCGGCCCCGCGATCGTCAGGCACGCCGCGGGCGATCCGGTGAGCTTCCCAAATGCGCTCGCTGCAAACGACGCAGCGCCCTCGTGACGTATGCCGATGTACTCCATCTCACCGTCGATCGTCCGCCGCCGTATCGCATCCGCGAGCCCAAGGTTGGAGTGCCCGACCATGCCGAAGACGTGCGTCACGCCCCAGTTCACCATCGTCTCGGCCATGACATCCGTCACGGTGCGGACGTGCACGGCTTCGGGCTCAAGCCCGACGTACACGCCGTCTTCCCGACGCTCGACCGGATACGTGGCGATGCCGTCCTCGAAGCCGCCGGGCGACTTGCCCGTCAACGGATCAAAGTCCCACCCATGCCAGGGGCAACGGAGGTAGCACTCGCCGTCGTCGTTGCACTCGATCGAGCCCTCGCCGAGCGGCCCACCCTGGTGAGGGCACGCGTTATCGAGGGCGGCGTAGGTCCCCTGGTGGTGTGTCAGGCAGATCTGCTTGACCGAGTCGCCCTGATCGATGGACACGGTCTTCACGCGTCCTTCCGGGAGCTCATCCGGCAGAGCAGCGCGGTGCCAGGTGAGTTTCACCGCTTTGGATGTCGTGCGATGCGTCACGCGGCAGTCCCTCTTCTAGGCCGGAGGTGCTCAGATGAGTCTGAATCAGGTCATCATCACGGCTCGGAGCAAAGTCTACTGGAGCAAACCGGTGTGTGCGTCCTGCTGCATGCCGCCGGCAGTGTCTGGCCTGGATGCGAAGCACCGGTCCAATCTCGATCATCGTCGCTGTCGACTCGTTGTGGCACTAAAAACAGATCGAGCCCCCTTCGGGGCCCGATCGCTGACAGATGCCAGAATCAATAGCGGGGGCAGGATTTGAACCTGCGACCTCCGGGTTATGAGCCCGACGAGCTACCAGGCTGCTCTACCCCGCAATCAGATTGACAGTAGGGCGGAGATCAAGATCGGTCAACGCGGCGCAAAGACAAACCAAGCCCGGCCCCGCGGGTAGCATGGCGGATGACGAGCCAAGCAGCGATCCACAGCAAGCTACCGACACTCATCATCGGCGGCGGCGCACGCGAGCACGCGCTCGCCGAGAGCCTTGCTCGCTCGCAGCGCATCGGCGACATCCACGTCACGCACCACGACAATCCCGGGCTCGCCTCGATCGGCAAGCACGTGGATGTCCCGGTCTCGATCGGCGAGATCTACCGACTCAAGCAGTACTGCGACCGTCACCGGATCGGCCTCGTCGTCATCGGGCCAGAAGCCCCGCTCGCGGAGGGATACGCCGATGAGCTCGCTTCCGAATCGCGATTGGTCTTCGGGCCGCGTAAGCGAGGCGCGATGCTCGAGTCCGACAAGGTCTGGGCCAAGCAGCTTATGCGTTCGGCCTCGATCCCCACAGCTGAGGGCCGATCCTTCACGTCGTCAGAGGCGGCGATCGGCTTCCTCGAAAGCCGCGATGAGCCGCACGTCGTGAAGGCATCGGGTCTCGCAGCCGGAAAGGGCGTGCTCGTCCCGACGTCACTCGAAGAAGCGACCAAGTTCGTGACCACCTGCCTCTCCGGCGAGCGGTTCGGCGACGCGGGCAAAACAGTACTCATCGAGGAGATGCTCACCGGACCCGAGGTTTCTGTCCTCGCCCTTGTCGACGGCCGATCGATCTACGTGCTCGAGACCGCCCAGGACCACAAGCGGCTGCTCGACGCCGATCTCGGTCCGAACACCGGCGGCATGGGCGCTATCAGTCCTAGCACGCGGATCACCGACGACGATCTCTCACGGATCGAACGCGACGTGCTCGTGCCCACCGTCGACGCGCTCAAACGCGACGGCATCGACTTCCGAGGCGTGCTCTATGCCGGCCTGATGCTCACCCCGGCGGGGCCCAAGGTGCTCGAGTACAACGTTCGGTTCGGCGACCCGGAATGCCAGGCCGTGCTCTCGAGGCTCAAGAGTGATCTCGGCGAGGCGATCATCGCAGCGTGCACCGGGTCGCTCGCAGACATCGACATCGAGTTCGACACCGATCCAAGCTGCTGCGTCGTCCTCGCCGCCGAAGGCTACCCGGAAGCGCCCCGCAGCGGGGACGTGATCGAAGGCATCGAATCCGCTCGATCGCTCGATCGCGTCAGCGTGTTTCATGCCGGGACGCGACGCGACGAACAAGGACGGATCGTCACGGCCGGCGGCCGCGTGCTCAGCGTCGTTGCGACCGGCTCGTCCGCCGAAGCCGCTCGCGAGCGGGCCTACGAGGCCGCCGAGATGATCACCTTCCGGGGCAAGCAGTTCCGCACCGATATCGGCGCGACCTCAGCGACTCGCGTCTCGTAACCAGGCTGCGACGAACCCCGCCGGCGTGGTCGTGTCATCCGCCGCGTAGGCACGGGAGACGCCCCGCTCGGTGACACTGATCCGCGCCGACGCATCGGTCTCGGTCGCGAGTGTCAAGCCGAACGCCGACACCGGCAGCCCGCCGAACCGCTCGATCTCGACGCGGATCACTGACTTCGTCGTCTGCCCGATGCTTACCTCGTCGCAGCGCTCGATCGTCAACAGCCGAAGAAGTGCATCGGCGAACTCGGCATCGGACAACCACGACCGCGCTGCCCGACGAAGCAGCAGGTCAAGCGTTGAGTCTTCAGAGACAAGCCGAAGCGACTCGACATCCGAGGCGGGCAGATCGAGGGCGATCGGCGATATCAAGGCGCGTGCATCGAGCGGAGCCTGCTCAAGCGCCGTGGCATCGATCCGTCCGATGATCCGATGCGATTGCTCGCCGACACTCCAAGCAGCAGTCGCGAGGCCTTCCTCGCCGATCGCGACTTCCCAGCGTGACGACGGCGACTCGGCCTCGACCGTCATCACGGGCTCGAACCTTGCCTCGCCGTCGATCCTTTCGACAAACCGCAGCGATCCGAGCGTGCCGATGAGCGACGCGACAGCCTCCGCATCCGCCGGCGTCCGCACCGGTTCATGCAGCCCCCACGCGCGGCCGACGCGGTCCAGGCGGATCGCGCCGCCTTCGGTTTCGATCCTGAGAAACCGCGCGTCGCCGCTCAGTCCCGGCAGCACCGCCTCCGCGAGCCAGAGCCCGAGGGATTCTGGCTCGAGCATCCTCGCGATCGACTCCGGTATCGCGGCCGGCGACCCGTCGATCAGGGCAGCCCTGGTCCCAGCGATCGTCCGGCTCCCGATGCCGAGCGAGACGGTTCCCGAATCGTGGGTGATCACGACGGTCGACTCTGGGGCGATCCAGGCCGCACCGCCGTCACCGTTGTCGTTGCCGGGCACGGCCTGCGCCTGGGCAAGAAGCCTCAGGCCGGCCGCGACGCGATCCATATCTGCAGGCCACACCGATGTGCCGGCGGACCCGACCCAGCCGGAGACGCGACGCTCGAGCTTGACGGCCGCATCATCACCGCTCCGAGATGAGATCGATAGGATCTCCGAAGGGCTCGCGGGCACAAGCGGCTGCGCAGCGTGGGCTCGCGGGGTCGACGTGAGGACGGCTCGATCGACGAGCACCCCTGCGAGCAGCACAAGCGAGAGGCATGCGAGGATCATGACGGTGACTGGTCGCACGCCGGGAGTCTATCCAGGAGGCTGCAGTGCATGAGCGAAGGCCGGTTGTCGGAGTGACGGCCGACATCATCGAGGTCAACGGCGTCGAGCGGGTCGTTGCTGCCACGGGCTACGCGCGGGCGATCGCCGACGCTGGGGCGATTCCCATCGTGCTCCCCCCGCGGCCTGAGGAGGCGATCGATCTGCTCGCCTTGTGCGACGCCGTCGTGTTCACCGGGGGCGATGACCCGACAACCGAACCGTTCGGCGCGCCGACCGATTCCAGAGTCACGCCTGTTCACGAAGAACGGCAGCGAGCCGAATCGACAATGCTCGAACACCTCGCACTCCAAAGCCCCGACACGCCCGTGCTGGGGATCTGTCTCGGCATGCAGATGATGGCCCTCCACGCGGGCGGACGGCTCGACCAATGGATGCCCGACACCACCCCGTCTCACGGCGATCACTGGGAAGCCGACCACGAGGTGCATCCCACGGGTCCATCGGCGCTTTCGACCGGCATCGTGCGGAGCAAGCACAGGCAAGCAGTCGCCGACGCCGGCGAGATGCATGTCACCGCCATTGCGCACGACGGTGTGATCGAGGCGGTCGGACACAGCGGTCGGCGATTCTACCTTGGCGTGCAATGGCACCCGGAGCGCACCGGCTTCGCGCCCCTCGGAGCAGACCTCTTCAGGCGGCTGGTCCGCTCGTGCTCGTGAGGTCGCGGGTCACGGCCGAGCCATCGAGGCTGCTCGCGCAATCAACGCCGAGCGATGAGAAGATCCGCCGGGTCGCGTTCGAGCGATTCAGCGTGTAGAAGTGGATCCCGTCGACGCCGTTGTCGAGCAGGTCGCGGCACTGCTCCGAGGCCCAGTGCGTCCCGACGTTGGCGACCGCCTCATTCGAATAGTCGGTCCGATCGATCGCACGCAGAAGGCCGGCGGGGAAGCGAGCCCCGAGCGCGAGATCCGCCATGCGGAGCATGCCCTTGTGCGAGGTCACCGGCATAATGCCCGCGATAATCGGCACGCCGATCCCCGCGAGCCGGCACCGCTCCACGAAGTCGTAGAAGTCCCGGTTGTCGAAAAACAGCTGCGTGCAGATGTAATCTGCGCCGGCATCAACCTTCGCCTTGAGATAATCGATGTCCCGCACGCGGTTCGGGCACGCCGGATGACCCTCCGGGAACCCGGCGACACCGATCCCGAACCCGCGACGATCCGGGTGATGCCGATCCCCGAACGAGCGGATCAGTGACACGAGGTCCGACGCGTAGCTGATCTCGTCGTCCTCGTGGCGATGATCCGGCCGATCGTGCGGCGGATCGCCCCGCAACGCGAGGATGTTCGAGATGCCCGCCTCGCAGTAACGCCCGAGCAGCGACTCGATCTCGCCCCGCGAGTGGCACACGCAGGTCAGGTGCGGCACCGGGTCCAGGCTCGTCTCACGCTTCAGCCGAAGAACCAGATCCTGCGTCAGCTGGCGAGTCGACCCGCCCGCGCCGTAGGTCACGCTCACAAACGACGGGTGCATCGGCTCAAGATCAGCGATCGTCCGGAAGAGCGTCTCGGAAGACGACTCGGCCTTCGGAGGAAAGAACTCGAAGCTGAAGCTCGTCGTCCGGCGATCGAAGATATCACTGATGTGCATGGGTGCCGTCCGTGGTTGGTTGAAGCCCCACCGGGGCCTCTCGGCCCGGGCGGGTGCGGTCGTTCAAGCAGCGACGCGATTAGTAGCGGTAGTGCTCGGGCTTGTAGGGACCGTTGACGGGCACGCCGATGTAGTCGGCCTGCTCCTGGCTCATCTCGGTCAGGCGCACGCCGAGCTGGTCGAGGTGCAGCCGCGCGACCTTCTCATCGAGGTGCTTGGGCAGCATGTAGACCTTGTTCTCGTAGGCGTCGTTGTTGGTGTGCAGCTCGATCTGGGCGATCACCTGGTTGGTGAAGCTTGCCGACATCACGAAGCTCGGGTGGCCCGTGGCGCAGCCGAGGTTCATCAGGCGGCCCTCGGCCAGCACGAGGATGCTCTTGTTCATGCTCTTGAACTCGAACTCGTCGTACTGCGGCTTGATGTTCACGCGCTCGACGTCCCCGTCGCGCGCCAGCTTCTCCATCTGGATCTCGTTGTCGAAGTGGCCGATGTTCGCGACGATCGCCTTGTCCTTCATCTGCTTCATCGACTCAAGCGTAATGATGTCCTTGTTGCCAGTCGTCGTGATGAAGATGTCGGCGGTATCGATGACATCCTCGAGACGCACGACCTGCAGGCCCTCCATGGCGGCCTGCAGTGCGCAGATCGGATCGATCTCGGTGACGAGCACCCGGCAGCCCTGGCCGCGGAGCGACTGCACGCAGCCCTTGCCGACGTCGCCGTAGCCGCAGACGACCGCAACCTTGCCCGAGAGCATGACGTCGGTGGCGCGGTTCAGGCCGTCGATCAGCGAGTGGCGGCAGCCGTACACGTTGTCAAACTTGCTCTTGGTCACCGAGTCGTTGACGTTGATCGCGGGGAAGGGCAGAATCCCGCTCTCGGCGTACTGGTAAAGGCGGTGCACGCCCGTGGTCGTCTCTTCCGAGACGCCGCGGATGGCGTCTCGAATCTTCGCCCAGCAGCCCGGGTGCTCCTTCACCTGCTCGCGGAGCTGGCTCAGGAATGCGCCGAACTCTTCCGGATCGGTATCGACGTTGTGCTCGGGGATCGCGCCGGCCTGCTCGTACTCGTAGCCCTTCAGGACCATCATCGTCGCGTCGCCGCCGTCGTCGAGGATCAGGTTGCAGGGCTCGCCCTGCCAGTTCAGGATCTGGCGGGTGCACCACCAGTACTCGTCGAGCGTTTCGCCCTTCCAGGCGAAGACGGGTACGCCCTGCGGGTTGTCCGGCGTGCCCTTCGGGCCGACGACCACGGCCGCGGCGGCGGCGTCATCCGTTGAGAAGATGTTGCAGCTCGCCCAGCGGACCTCGGCGCCGAGCTCGGTCAGGGTCTCGATCAGCACGGCCGTCTGCACGGTCATGTGCAGCGAGCCAGCGATGCGGGCGCCCTTCAGAGGCTGCTTGCCGGCGTACTCCTTGCGGAGCGCCATCAGGCCCGGCATCTCGTGCTCCGCCAGGCGAAGCAGGTGACGGCCGGACTCGGCCAGGTTCAGGTCGGCGACTTTGTAATCGAGCGCGCCATGGGTGTCGGGGGTCAGTGTGGGGGTGGCCATCGTGGTCACGTTGGAGCTCCTCTCAGCTACTGGTGTTGCAATACATCTCGTCGTCTACGTGTCAAAGAGACTCGGTTTCAGAAAGACTCGATTTCAGAAAGACTCCTCAGAAATCCGCCATCAGATCCGGCCCGAGGCGACAAAGAGCCCCGGCCCGCGTGTTTCAGTTCCGGTTGGGAGCTCGTGCACCCGGACCCGGTTCAGATCGGCGTTCTCCAGCAGCCGCTGGACTTCTGCCGTGTCGAACCCGAGGTGCACGTGGCCCATCGTGCGGCGATACTCGTCTCGGCCGTGCGCGAGCATGTCGATAACGATCAGCGTCCCGCCGCCTGCGGTCGATCGCAGGATCCTCGCCGCCTCCCGGATCACAACGCTCGGATCCTCGACGTGGTGAAGCACAAGCGAGAGCACCGCCGCGTCGACGCAGGCGTCCCCAAGCGGGATCGCGTCGAGGTCTCCGCACACCAGATCAACGTTCTGATGCGCCCGAAGCACCGCCGAAGCAGTCTCCAGCATCGCCTCCGACTGGTCGACGCCTACGACCCGCGCCACGTGCGGTGCGAGGAGCCTCGCGGCGTCACCGGAGCCGCACCCCAGATCGGCAACGGTCCATGCCGGATCGAGCAACGCGAGGAGTCCGGGGGCCGTGAAGTTCTCACCGAAAAGCGACGTCCGGAGCGACTGCCACTCGTCAGCCACCCGGCCGAAGAAGGCTCGGCTGTCTGTACGCCGCTCATCGAGCACCCTACCGAGCCGCCGAAGGTCGCCTTCGAGCTCGAGTGACGGCGACGCCGCGATGGATTCCCGGACCGTGAGCCAAAGCGGCCGAACCGACTCGTCGAGATCATCGAGCAGAAGACGATACAGCGACGCGGTGCCCTCGGACCGCCGCGTCAGCCAGCCGCCGTCCGACAGCGTTTTGAGATGCCGGCTCACCGTCGACTGCGGGATCTGCACCACTCTGGCGATTTCTCCGACCGAGAGTTCCTCTCGTTCGAGAAGCCAGAGCAGGCGGAGCCGCAGCGCATCCGACAGCGTGGAAAGCTGAGAGGCGATCGGGATGGATTCGGTCACTCGTTTCATCCGTTCATCCGGATGAATCGTACGAACGATCCCGCTGGCTTCAACAGGAGCCTGGAAGGAATTTCAAACTACTGTCTTTCGGCCGGCATCAGGGCGAATGTGGGCCCGGAAACCTCACCCAGATTCCGGATCCGCGTGTTCACTACCTCGTTCGCCGTGTCGAGGAAGAGCGCCATGCGCAGACGCTGCAGCTCGCGGTCAGTGTCGCCAAGTGAGCCGTAGAAGTCCGCAAGGGCGAGCTGCGGCGGGATCGTCTGGCCTTTATCGAGTTTCGCGGCCTCGAGAAAGGCCTCCTCGGCGGTGTCAGGATCCCCGACGATTGCTGCGAACTTGCCAAAGAGGATGTAGTCGGTGGGCTGCCGCGTGTTCCGCGCGTGCTCCCCGAGCACGCCGAAGAGCCGCTCGCGCTGCCCGGTCTCGACGAGCGCCGCCGCGATGCCTTCGATGTATCGATCGACATCGTTGTCCATTTCGAGACCCTGGAGGAACTCCTCTCGGGCTCGAATCGGCTTCTTGAGGCCGAGGTAGGCCGTGCCGAGACGGTAGCGGACCTCTGGGTCGATTGGTCGGCGGCTGACGTACATTTCGTACCACTCGGCGGCGGCCGCGTAGTCGCGGTCGTCGAGGGCCCGGTCTCCCTGCGATCGCATCGCCTGCACGGAGGGACCCGCCTCGCAGCCGCTCAAGAGGGCAGGAGGCATGGCAGCGATCGCTGCCGCGATGAGTAGGATCTTGCGGGCCGTTCCACGGCGTACGTTCATGGCGAACCTCCTGCTGCCAGGGGCCGAGTGTAGCAGGATGCGATCCGATCGGCCCGGACGAGCCATGCGAACGGTCCTGCTTCTCCACAACCTTCCAGACCGCTCGTCGCACGTCGACTGGCTCTTCGAGATCGATGAAGCCTGCTCGCCACGCATCCCGACCTTCCGGCTCGCTGATCGGCCCGACCTGCCCGGCGTTCGACGCTTCGAGGGCGTTCGCCTCGCGGATCATCGCAGGCGATACCTGGATTATCAGGGCGACATCGGTGGCGGGCGTGGCAGCGTCTCGCGTGTTGCAGCGGGTTGTGTCGAACTGGTATCGCTCAGCGAGCGGCACGTTGAGATCAGGCTGGTGCTCGATCGCCGGCGGCACGTCTGGAGTGGCGTGAGAATGCGTGAACCCGGCGGGGGCGATCAGGCGGGTGGGGCTCCTTGGCGTTTCGAGGTCATGCCCGACGAATGACGGGCGATGCGCGTGTGAGCCGATAGTCAGAGGACCATGTGCGGCCTGACCGGAGTCATCGGATCCCCGCTCCCGACGGAGCGGACCCTCGTCTCGATGCGGGACGCGCTCACCCACCGGGGCCCGGACGACGCCGGACTGTGGATCGGTGATGGCGCTGCGCTCGCGCACCGCCGGCTTGCCGTGATCGATCCCGGCCCGGCCGGTCACCAGCCCATGGCGACGCCCGACGCTTCCCACGTCATCGCCTACAACGGGGAGATCTACAACGACCAAGAGCTCAGGCTGAAGCTCGCCGGCCTGACCTGGCGGTCCGCCTGCGACACCGAGACGCTTCTGCGTTGGCTCGCGTCCGGCGGTGGCTGGTCGGAGGTTCGAGGGATGTATGCGGTTGCCGTGGTCGACACCCATCGGCGAACGCTCACGCTCGCCCGCGATCCGCTCGGCATCAAGCCGCTGTACTGGGCGAGGCTCCCGGGCCGGGTGGTTTTTGCGAGCGAGCCGCAGGCGTTGTTCGAGCACCCCGAGCTGTCGCCTCGCCCCGACCCGCTCGGCGTGAGCTTGTATCTCTCATCACTGCGGCCGGCGATGGCAAGCCGAACGCTCTTTCAAGGTGTCTGTGCCGTCGAGCCCGGGCAGGCATTGACCTTCTCGATCGATGACCCGTCGGCTCAGCCGGCCGTGAGCACGACACCGATCGCGGTCGTTGATCAAACCTTAAGCGATCACGAGGTCGGCTCATGCGTCACCGGCAGTATCGTCGCGCACCTGAGGTCGGATGTTTCGCTCTGCGCGATGCTCAGCGGCGGCTTGGACAGCACCATCATCGCCTTGGAAGCGGCCGGCCGGGTTGCGGGGCTTCGCACGTATTGCGCCGGAGCTGACGCCGAATCGGGTGATCCGGCTTTCGCATCGACTGTTGCGAGCCGGCTCGGCACCACGCACCGCACGCTGCTGCTTGACGAGCCAACGTTTACCCGCGAGTGGCTCGACACAATCGATCGGACGGGCCTGCCGCTGTCGACTCCGAACGAGGTCGCGATCCGGCTCATCGCCCGCGCAATGCGATCGGACGGGCATGTCGTCACGCTCAGCGGTGAGGGCGCCGACGAGTTGTTTGCCGGGTACGACCGGCCGCTGGCAGCGGCAGCGGCGAACGCTTCAGCCGCCGCGCCGACTTCTGGCGGGCGGTTCGAGCTTGAATCGAATGCCTGGGTCCCGTCGGACCTCAAGCCCGCGTTGCTCGCGGCCGAGCTCGCCTCGGAGGTCGGCGATGACGCTGGAGTGATCGATCTCTTTGAGTCTCAGTTTTCCCTGGGCGTTGATGAACTCGGCAGCGACGCGAGCGAGATCGAGGCTCATCTCCGCTTTCAGAGGCGAGTGAACCTGCCAGCACTGCTGCACCGGCTCGATACGTCGACGATGCTCGAATCGGTCGAGGGACGAACGCCGTTCGCGGACGCCGAGGTCGCCGCGTGCGCGGCGTCGATCCCGTTTGCGAGGCTCTGCGATATCGCACAAGACGGCGGCCGTTCGCGGACGAAGCTGCCGCTCCGGTCGGCCTTTGCCGCGAGCGTGCCGCGAGCGGTGATGCGTCGAGACAAATCGAGCTTCCCGGTGCCCTTCGACGCGTGGATGGGCGGCGTCGCTTCGATCGTCGGCGGGTCGGAAACATCCTGGTCGCTTTTCCAGCCCGCGATGCTGCGTGCGGCAACGGCCGACCCGGGACGCACCTGGCACCTTGCCTGGCCGCTGCTGAACCTGTGCGCGTGGGCAGAGCGGTGGTGGGGGCGAGGGCTCGCTTCGGCGGTCGATCAGGCGAGGGCCGCCTCGATCCGCGGCACGGCGGAGAGCAGCCGCTTCGTGTAATCGTGTTGCGGGTCGTAGAGCACCTGGTCGCGCTCGCCGGTCTCGACGATCCGGCCGCGTGTCATCACCGCGATCCGCGAGCACATGTGGCGGACGACCGCCATGTCGTGGCTGATAAAGAGGTAGCTGAGCCCGAGGTCGCGCTGGAGCTGCTTGAGCAGGTTGATGATCTGGCTCTGGATCGAGACATCGAGAGCGCTCGTCGGCTCGTCGCACACGATGAAACGCGGCCGGACCGCGAGCGCCCTGGCGATGCCGATGCGCTGACGCTGCCCACCTGAGAACTCGTGCGGGTACCGGTGCGCAGCGGCCGCCGGCATGCCGCACCGCACCAGCAGGCTCTCGACCTCGGCGAGGATGGCATCCCGCGACACCGTGTTGTGCACCCGCAGCGGCTCGGCAACGATGTCGCGGATCCGCATCCGCGGGTTGAGCGAGCCGGCCGGGTCCTGAAACACGATCTGCATCTGGCTGCGGAGCGCTCGCAGGTCCCGCCCGCTTGCCGCGAGCACGTCGCGGCCGTCGAAGCGGACCTGGCCCGAATACGCGGGCACCAGGCGGAGCGTCGCCCGGCCGACCGTTGTCTTTCCGGACCCGGACTCGCCGACAAGGCCCAGCGTCTCACCGGGCCCGACGTCGAGGCTCACGCCGTCGACGGCGCGGACCTCGTGCTTCGCCCCAAACCGCACGTGCAGGTCACGCACGGACACAATCGGCTGGCCCCGCCCGCCTCCAGCCAGGTCAGAGCGGACGTCTTCGGCGGGCTCATTTGGTTGAATGGTCCTGTCCACGGCCGATGCTACACCCCGCAGACGGATTGACCGATGGCGCCAAGCGGCTATTCTTGCGATTGCGGGGCAGGTAGCTCAGTTGGTAGAGCACGGCATTGAAAATGCCGGTGTCGGCGGTTCAAGTCCGCCTCTGCCCATTCGGAGGGTTTGCGAGAAATCGTATCGGCTCGCACCGCCCTGTTGTGATGAAACCAACGGGTAGCGGCGATGCACCTGAGCGTGTGCGTGCACTCGCTCAGCAATCGGCGTTGAAGTTGAGGACCCAGGCGGTGAAGTCGGCAGGCGTGCAGAAGCCGTCGCCGTTCTGGTCGCAGCCGGGTCCCTGGGTGTTGAACGCCTGGATCCATGCGGTGAAGTCCGCGGGCGTGACCAGCGTGTCGCCATTGACATCCGCCCTGCACAGAAACGCGACACGCACGCGGTCGGCGAGGTACTGCACCTCGTAATTCACTGTCCCCGGGTAGCTCACGGAGTCGAAGGTGCCGGTGACCCCGAGGGGAGCGAAGATGATGTCGACGGACTCGCCGGGCAGCAGCCCGGGGAACCCGTTGATGTTCTCGAGCGTGAGCGCGCCGTCGCAGTGGAAGGTCGCGGAGTTGCCTCCGGCGTTGGCGATGCGGTCGAACTGGCCAGCATCTGGGCCTTCGATCTCGATCTCGATCCGGCTGGTCGGCTCGCACGCGATAGATGCGAACGCGGTCATCTCGATCGCCCCGATGCCGGGCGAGCCGCGCCCCGGTGCGATGGTGCCCTGGTTGATCAGCTCGACGCCGACGAGCCGGCCCTGGCCTTCGAAGGTGTGCATGGGCCCATTGGTGACGGCGGTGTCGACCGCCTCCACTCGGCCGAGCTGCGCATTGTTTGGCGACGAAACGCCGTTGAACCGCAGGATGCCCGGTCCGTCAAACAGGAAGCCCGATGTGACCGCGAGCACATCCACACCGAGCGCATCCGAATTGACGATCACGCGGCCGCGGTTGGTGATCGAGCCGATCATCGCGGGGTTGGCGCTCTGGATCTGGAGATCGCCGAAGAGCTTGATGTCCTCGAAGCGGTCGAACTGTCCGCCGTCGGCGATCGCGAAGCCGTCGGCGGCATCGATCGTGCCGCCGATCACATCGCCCGGATCGAAGAGCAGTGTGCCGCCGTTGATCGCTTGCAGTCGGCCCGCGCCGTTGCCGGCGTCGGTCTGATCGATCTGGGTGCTATCGACTCGGATCGTGCCGCCGTCGGCGCTGATCGTGCCCGTGTTCCGCTTGTTGTCGAGTTGGAGCTGGAGTGTTCTGCCGGGGACATCGGCGGTGATCAGCCCGCGGTTGTCGATCGCGGCGCTGATGAGCCCGGTGCCGCGGATGGTGTGGGTGGCACTGTTGACAACGTGATCGTCGACGTTCTGCCGGGCGATCTGGGCGTAGCCCAGCAGGTTCTCGGCGTCGGCATTCAGCACGATCTCGCCCGTGCCCTCCCAGGTCTGCGGCCCATCGAAGCGGAGGATGCCGAAGTTGCCGCCGTCGAACTGGATGAGCATGGACCCGTTGTTGACGTTGCCGCCCAGCGACACGAGCACCTGGCCGAGCAGGTCGGTGTCGGCGTCGATGGTGACGTCCCTCATAGCGCCGTTGGCGGCCTAGATGAGGAGCTTGCCGCCGTTCGACGCGGCGATCGATCCACCCGTGAGCGAGGCGATGCCGCCGCCGACACCGCCGAAGTCCAAGAAGCCGCCGTCGAGGTCGATGCCTCCGCCGCCGGACTGGATGGTGTCGTTCCGAAGTTCGAGGATGCCACTGTTGGTCGCGCGGAGGGTGCCGCGATTCTCGAGCGGCGCGCCCACGAACTGGACGGTCTCGCCCGGGTTGTCGGCGGTCATGGTGCCGAGGTTGATCATCTCGGTCGCGACGCGGTACTTGCCGCGGATGGTGTGGTTGGCGCCGTTGGTCAGCACCACACCGGCGAGGGTTGGGCTGATGGTTGGCGCGGCACCCGGGTTGGTCATCGCAGGGTGATTTAGGATCATCTGGCCGGTGCCGCTAAAGGCGTAGGGCGTCGCGCCGATCCGCAGGGCGTCGAACGAATTGACGCCGTCGCCGCCAAGGGTCATGGTGCCGTTGTTTTTAAAGAACGATCCAAAGAACCGGAAGCCCCGCCGGGTGTCGCCCTCGGAATCACCGTTGAAGACGACATTCTCAAGGTCGGCGTTACCGTTGACGGACCGTGCAACCCCGCCGTTGGTGATGTTGACGGTCGCATTGGCGAGCCGCTGCGCGAACACGGAGCCGTTGAACTCAAGCGAGGCGTCATCGATGTTGATCACGCCTGTGTTCTGGCCGTCGAGGGCGACGTCGGAGTTGGATGATTCCGCCGCTGGTCGCGCTGATGACGGCCTGGTTGACGGCGGTGTCGTCTGAGGTGTTGATGGTGTTCGTGCTGCCAGATGTCGCCGAGATGAGCCCTTGGTTGACGAACGGGACGGTCAGCCGTCCTTGGCCTGTGATTGTCTGGCCGGAGCCGAAGGTGACGACGGCTTCATCAAAGGTGCCGCGGTCGATCGCGGCGGACTGGTTGTTGGTTCCGTTGGAGAGCAGTTGGATCGTGCCCGTGCCTGTGATGGATCGTGCACCGGTGCCTCGGAAGCGGAGGAAGCTGCTCCGTCCCGGGTCGGCGGCGATGACCGTGTCGCCCTGGTTGACGATGCTGCCGTAGATCTGCAGCGCCCGCGAGTCGATCAGCAGCGTGGCGTTCGGGTTGGTCTTCGTGATGGTGTTTACAGCCCAGTTGTTGTTCTCGACCGTGACGGTGTACGTCCCGCCGGCCGAGATCTCGGCGGTCGCTCCTTGGGTCGAGGGGAACGAGGGCGACGCCGGGCCTGCCCAATTGGCGCCGTTGTTCCAGGTGCCGCTGACCATGGTGTTCCAGATGTACTGGCTTTCGGCCGACCCCGCAGCGAGCAGCAGCGAGCAGACAGAGATCCTGGCAGCAGCGTTCATGGCATATCCCCCAGTGCGGCATCGGCAGCAGCCCGACTGGCCGCTGCTTGTAACGCGCGTTGCGAGACAGCGTAACGCGCAACGCAATGCAATTAAAAATACGTACCGGCTGAAATGTGTAAGGATTGCGCAAGCGGGTTGCCCAGCTTTACGGTCGGCCGGCGTTGACCATCGCCACGATGCGGTCCCGCACGCCTTCCGGCAGGTCCTGCCACGCCTCAACCACGGTCTGCAGCCGAGGGTCGTCTGTCGTGCGGGCGGATCGTGGGTCAATCCGAGCGGCGGATGTCTCGTCGACTGCGCCGGAATCTTCGTCAGTGCGACCCCGATCGGGCGAATTCCTCGCGGACTCGTGGAGCGGTCCGAGGCCACCCCGAACCACTCTCGCGAGTTGCTTTCAGGGCCGTGTCTGCTCTGATGGCAATACCGCCGATTGTGCGAACCGGTTTGATGCACGAACCTCGCCTGCAAGCGTTTCGATGATCTGTTCTACCGTTGCAGGCGAATCGCCCGAGACTGTCACGTGACCGAGCTTCCGACCTGGTCGAGGGTCTTTGCCATACAGGTGCCAGGACGGCTCGGCGGCATCTGCGTTGCGTGTGAGTGCAGCTGGGTGCGGCGGGCTCGCCTCTGGTAAACCGCCGATGATGTTCAGCATCGCCGAGTAGGCTCGCGCCTCGGCAGGCTTGATCGGCAAGCCGCACACCGCACGGACGTGGTTCTCGAATTGGCTGGCCGCCGCGCCCTCGATCGTCCAATGGCCCGAGTTGTGCACCCGCGGCGCAAACTCGTTCGCGAGCAGGCCTCTCGGCGTGATAAACAGCTCAAGCGCGAGCACGCCGACGTACGAGAGGCGGTCGGCGAGCGCGTTGGCCCACTCGGCAGCTTCTGCCGCAGTCTCGCCCGGTGCATCCGCCGGCGCGTCGGATCTGATCAGGATGCCGTGCTCGTGCACGTTCTTCGTGAGCGGATAATGAACGGCGTGCCCCGTATCGTCTCTGCACAGGATCGCCGATACTTCTGAAAGGAGCTCGACGCGCTCTTCGATGATGCTCGGCACACCCACGATCCGCCACGCGGGCTCGATGTCCTCTTCATGTCGGATCACCGCCTGACCCCGCCCGTCGTACCCACCTCGGCGTGCCTTCAGCATCGCCGGAAAGCCTACGCGTTGCAGCGATTCCCTGAGCTGTCCGATGTCGTCTACCGCCTCGAACGCCGGGACGCGCATGCCGAGCTCGACAAACAGCTGCTTTTCATGAAGCCGGTCGCTCGCCGCATCGAGCGCAGCCCGGCCCGGGCGGATCGGCACGCCGGCCCGCAGCGCTGCGTCGATGGCTTCGGGGGGCACACTCTCACGATCGATCGTGACAGCATTCGCGCCGTCGAGCAGTGCCTCCAGCGCTGCGGGATCGCTCAGCTCGCCTCGGATCATCTCGCACGAGCGAGCGGCGCACGCGTCGGGGTCGGGATCGAGTGCTCTGGACCCAATGCCGAGCCCGGTCGCGGCATCTCCGAGCATCTGCGCGAGCTGGCCGCCGCCAAGAATCGCGAGCGTGGTTGCCATCATCGGCTCGGTGATTCGGGGACCGCTGCGGTCTGTCGCGCACGGTACTCGTCGAGCGCTCGGCGCACGTCCGGATTCGTCGTCGCGATGATCTGTGCGGCGAGAATTCCGGCGTTTGTTGCTCCGGCTTCGCCGATCGCGAGCGTTCCAACCGGCACGCCCGCTGGCATCTGCACGATCGAGAGCAGCGAGTCGAGACCCGAGAGCGCCCGTGATTGCACCGGCACACCGAGCACGGGGAGCGTGGTCATCGACGCGACCATGCCCGGCAGGTGCGCCGCACCGCCGGCCCCCGCGATGATCACACGGAGACCGCGCTCCGCTGCGGAGCCCGCGTATTCTGTAAGCCGCGCGGGCGTGCGATGCGCCGAGACGATGCGGGTCTCGTGCGGAACGCCGAGCCGCTCGAGCGACTCCGACGCGAGACGCATCGTGGGCCAGTCGGAATTCGACCCCATCACGACGCCAACGAGAGGCCCGATCTGACCCGAGGGCTCAGCCATGCAGGCAGCGTATCCGCACGATGCGCCGCGGGCACGCCCGGAGCACCACGCTCGTCAAAGGAATGCGATCTGTCTCAGCAGCCGGCGTTGTAGTTGGCGATCCAGGCGGAAAAATCGCTTGGGGTGATCAGGCCGTCGCCGTTCTGATCGGCGGCGGGGTCGCCCGCGTTAAAGGCTGCGATCCAAGCCGAAAAGTCAGCGGGCGTGAGCTGCCCGTCGCCATTCACATCGGCCGGGCAATCTTCGCGCGAGCAGAGCACGACCCCCGCCGAGGCGCCGCTGCCACGCGGGCTCGGCGGTTCGGTCAGCACGATCAGATCGTCGTCGACCGCGAACGACGAGCCGTCGGCGTCGAACGGCCGCACGAGGACCGGGACTCCGGGCGGCTGCTGGGCGATGGTCACCGCCGTGTCGAGCCCGAACGAGCCGGTTTCGATCAGCAGGTTTCTCACGAGCCGGACCGCTCGGGAGCCGTCGACGGCTGTCGACACAACCGCCAGGTCGAGGTCGCCGTCGTCGTCCAGATCTGCGGCCGCGATCGATGAGGGCGCGGGATCCGGGCCGGCCGCCGTGTCGCGGAGATCGATCGTGATCGGTGCACCGAAGCTCCGTCCTCCGGGCGAGGCCGGGGCTGCCACGTTCAGGAGCACGGTCGCCGAGCCCGCGGCGGTGCTCACCAGTGCAATATCGGGAAAGCCGTCGCCGTTCAGGTCCCGAGCCTGCACCTCACCGGGATCCGACGCGACGCCGAACGTTTCCGTCGGGAACGTATCGGGCATCCCGCCCGTGTTGCTCGCCACGACGACTTTGTCGTCTGCCCCTGAGGTTGAGGCGAAGCCCTCGCCGAGCAGCGCGCCGGCCCCGTCGGGATCGATCGGGTCGAAGCTATCCGGATCGTCGCAGACGTCGATGTCGCAAACGTCCCAATCGTCGTTCACGGTATCAAAGGTTGCGGCCGACGCGGTGCCGTCGGCCGACCCGCTCGACAGGATCAGCAGCGTCTGCCGCGACGTCCGGCGAAGCTGGTCCGCGAGTGAAATCACCGCAAGATCACTGATCCTCCGATCGCGTGCGATGGGCACGGTCGGCCTTTGTCTGAGCTGCAGCGGTTCCGGCGCCGACGCGTCGATGCCGAGGAATCGGACGGAGTTCACACCTGAGAAGTCTCCTCGGTTCGCGAAGACGATCTCCGGCGTGCCGTCGCCCGTGAAGTCGCCGATCTCGACCGCGACCGGCGTGTCGACGCCCTTGCCGGTGTACAACGCGAACGGCTGAAGCCCGCACTGGCCCTCGCCGGGCGTGCCAACGAGCACCGCGACCCCGCCGAGCTGCGTCCCGGGCAGCTGCGGATACGCGATCACAAGGTCGGGGATGCCATCGGGCCCGCCGGGTCCGAATCCCGCAACATCGCCAACCACGGCATCTGCGGGCGTGGCAAGCGACGGGAATGGCGACGGATCGAGCGTCACCTGCGCCCGGGCGCAGTGCGTCACACAGCAAGCAAGCATCACCCACCACGTGAATCGTCGTTTGTATGCCATCTCTTTCCCCATGCACCAGCCCATCCGGCTTCCGGCCTCCGGCACGTCAACCTAACGCGCAGGCCTGGGTGATTGGGTATCGCTTCTGCAAATCCACACCGCCAGATGGATATGTTTGGGATGCAGACGGGTTCACTCAAAACCTTCGGCAAGTATGGCGGACCCGGGATCTCCAATCCGGATAGCACACGGGGGGCCGTTGATGCCAAGAGAGTTGCGCACGATCGGCGCGATCTGAATTATCCTGGACAGGGGAGGAAGCAGCATGCACACGCGAGATGATGCGGCCGCTGCCGGGGCAGAAGCGACGGCCGCGGGTGATCACCTGATCACGCAGATCCTCGGGTCCGTCCGCAGCGGCGAGCCGGGAGCCCGCGATCGGCTCGTCGATGTCGTATATCAGACGCTCCGCGAGCTCGCCGAAGCGAACCGGCGGAAGCTGATGTCGCACACACTCGACCCAGAGGCGCTGATCAGCGAGGCGTATTTCCGCGTGCTCGGCAACACGGGCGCTGACTTCGAGAATCGGCGTCACCTGTACGGCGCTTTCAGCCGCGCGATGCGTGAAATCCTGATCGACGCGGCCCGGGCCCGCTCGGCTCTGAAGCGGGGCGGCGATCGCAGGCGGGTCGACCTCGACCTCGACCTCGCGGTCATCCCCGACGACGCGCCGACGCAAGACGTGCAGCGGCTCGACAGGCTGCTCGATCTGCTCGAAGCCGATGATGAACGCGCGGCCGAGGTTGTGAGGTACCGCTGCTTCCTGAACATGAGCGAATCGGCGGTAGCGGATGTCCTCGGCGTGAGCATCCGGACCGTGCAGCGTGACTGGACCTACGCGCGCGCATTTATGAAACGCCAGCTCGAACAACAGCTCGACGGAGAACCGTGACGATCCCCGACGACCGGTCCAAGGTGAAGCAGGTCCTCGCGGACGCGGCCCAGCTGCCCTCGGCGGAGCGGTCCCGGTTCGTCGAGGCCGCCTGCGGAGACAACCAGGCGCTCAAACACGAGATCGAGTCGCTCCTGAGGCATCTCGACGGCACCCTTGCAACGACCGACGCGGTCGGCAGCACGCCGGCGTCATCCGGGACCGGCACGGGGCTCGTTCCGAGGAAGATCGGGTCATTTACGATCATCGGCAAGCTCGGCGAAGGCGGCATGGGCGTCGTGTACAAGGCGACGCAGGAGCTGCCGAGGCGGACTGTTGCGCTGAAGGTCGTCAAGCCGCACATGGCCTCGCCCCGCGTTCTCGAGCGGTTCCGCTTCGAGACCCAGGTCCTCGGCAAGCTCACGCACCCGGGGATCGCGCAGATCTACGACGCGGGTACAACCCGCACGCCCGAGGGCGATCAGCCCTTTTTCGCGATGGAGCTCGTCCGCGGCAAGCCGCTGCTCGAGCACGCTTCGCTCCGGGCGATGACGGTCCCCGAGCGTCTCGTGCTCATGCAGCGCATCGCCGAGGCGGTGCACCATGCGCACACCAAGGGCGTGGTCCACCGCGACCTGAAGCCGAGCAACATCCTTGTGACCGAGGAGGGTGTGCCCAAGATCCTTGACTTCGGCGTCGCGAGGTCGATCGGGAATGATCCCGGATTGGAAACCGATCGCACCGGCATCGGCCAGCTGGTCGGCACGCTCCCCTACATGTCGCCCGAGCAGGTCGGAGGTGACGCCGACGAGCTCGATGCCCGAAGCGACGTGTACAGCCTCGGGGTCGTCATGTACGAGCTGCTCGCGGGTGCGCTGCCCTACGAGCTCGAGCGTCGCGTGCTGCACGAGGCGATCCAGGTCATCCGCGAGATCGCGCCGACGCGTTTATCGTCGATCAGCAAGGTGTACAGGGGTGACATCGAGACGATCGTCGGCAAAGCGCTCACCAAAGACAGGGTCCGGCGTTACCAGTCTGCTTCGGAGCTCGCGGGCGACATCGGTCGATTCCTGAGCGACCAGCCCATCACCGCCCGGCCGCCGAGCGCGGTGTATCAGGTCAGGAAGCTGGCGAGCCGGCACCGCGTGCTCGCGGCGGGCTGCTTGGTCGCGGCCGCGGGATTGGCAGGCGGGTTCGCGATGACCGCCTGGCAGCTTGGCGAGACCGCCGACGCCCGCGATCGGCTCGCGATCGCGAACGCCGATCTCGGCACGGCTCTCCGCGACGTCACGTCCGAACGCGACCGCGCCGATGCGGTCATCGCCCAGCTTGAGGAGCTGACCGATGTGCTCTTGGCGTATGAGGCCGCGAGCCGCCGTCTGACCGGTGCGATCGCGAGCCGGCGCGTCCTCGCCGAGAGCGCCCGGGGTGTGCTCGATGAGCTCCAGCGGGTGACCTCCGGGACGGGCTGGGTCCGCCCGCGGCTCGCCCTCGCCTACACGCGGCTCGGCGTGCTCGCTCGCCTCGACGGCCGACCCGCCGAAGCCGCCGCCCAGGACTTCCAGATGGGCATCGACCTGCACCGAGCCGAGTTGGCTGAGCGCCCGGGCGACGCCGGACAGACAGCCGGCCTCGCCCGGGCGCTCGCGGGCCTCGCGTCCGTCACCAATGAGCAGGGCGGCTCTCAGCCCGCGCTCCTGATGGTCATCGAGGCAGAGTCGCTGCTTCGATCTCTTGACGCCGGAGCGCCGCCACCGCTTTTGGCGTCGGTGCTGCGGACGAAGTCGAACATCCTGAGGGACCAAGGGCGAGACGAGGAGGCGTCGGCGGCACTCAGCGCCGCCGCCGGCGCGCTCGCGCGCACCGGAAGCGATCTTGAATCGCGAGACCTCGCGTCGCTGATTGCATCAGATCAAGCCGACATGCTCGGGCGAGCCGGTGAGGCGGATGCGGCGGCCGACCTGTTTGAGGAAGCACTTCAAGCCCGGCGAAGCCTCATGGTCTCCGAGCCCGCCGATGCGGTCGTGCGACGCCGGACTATTCCCGTGCTGAACGCCGCTGCCGAGCACGCTGAGCGGCTTGGAGACCAGCCGAGAGCCATCGCGTTGCACCGCGAGCTCTTCGACATCGCCGAGCAGCTCGTTGCGATGGACGCCGCGGACGATGTCAGCCGTGAGTTCATGCGCGACTCATCGCACGCCCTCTCGCGGGCCTTCCTTCGGTCAGACGATATCGAATCCGCGATGTTCGCGGCCGAGGCTTTCCTGAGCTCGGCGACGGATGCTGCGGAGCTCAGGCCCACCGATCTCTCGCTGCGGCACGATGCCGCGCACGCCTACGAGCTGCGGGGGGACATCAGGACGGAGCTGGCCAAGCGGACGAGCGACCCCGAGGCCGCGATCGCGATGCTGGAGTCCGCCATCGCCGACTTCCAGCAAGCGAGGCTCACGCTTGCCTGGATGTTGGCGACCGCGCCCGGCCGCGCCGAGTGGAAACGCGACGAAGCCCGCGTGCTGCTTGCGATCGCCTACGCCCGCGCGGGCCTCCGAGCGAGCCTGCCCCCCGATCGCGCCGACGAAGCACTGCAGCAGGCGATTGCCGCCTACCGCGATGCGTCGCGGCGTTACGAGTCGATCATCGAGGAGGGCCTGAGCGACGCGGCAACCGATCGGCGCGCTGCGAAGTGTGTCCGCAGCCTCGGCAGGCTGCTGATCAAGGCCGGGCAGCCCGCCGAAGCGATCGTCGCCCTTGAGCGAGCAGACGCGATCGCTCCGGTCGAGCGCACGGCGATCGCCGTCATCAAGGCCCAGGCGGCATACGACGCGGGCCTCACCAACCGCGCCATCAGCTACCGAGACGATGCGATCCGCTGGGCGCGGGATGAGTCCGAACTCCGGCAGGCCGAGGAGCTCGCATTCGACTAAACACGCCGCGATCGTCCGATGCCGTCGGCGCATGACTCCGCCTCGGACGCGGTGTCCGAGGCGGAGCAGGTATAGCGTTGCCGTGCCGTGCGGTTAGCTGCAGAGGTTGAAGTTCAGGATCCAAGCCGTGAAGTCGGCCGGGGTGACGATGCCGTCGCAGTTCTGGTCGGCCGCCGGATCGCTCGCGTTGAAGGCGAGCACCCAGGCGGTGAAGTCGGCGGGTGTCACGATCCCGTCGCCGTTGACGTCAGCGAGGACGCACGGATCGCACGGATCGTCCACCATCGCGCAGATCTCAAGGGCATCGATGTTCGCGAACTGCCGATCCGCGGTCAGGATGTCCGCGACGCCGACCTGTCCGCCGAAGATGTAGACGGCGAACGCACCCGTGAAGTCGGTGAAGAAGATCGTTGATCCGTCGACGGGCAGGCCGGTCGACCGGATGGCCGCGAGCGATGCCGACGTCTCGCTGAGCGAGAACAACGCGTAGTCCCGGCCCGGTTCCGCGCGACGCATGCCGTCGTCGCCGTTGGGTCCGGCGACGCGGCCGAAGTCCCACACGACGAGCCCATCGACATCATCGAACAGCTCGATCTGCGTGTTGGGAGGAAATCCCGTGCTGTCGAGGCCCATCGATCCGGCCGAGGCCCACGGGAACCCCGGTCCGCCCGGAGCGCCGGTTGGCACCGCGAAGATGTCTGCCGCGGACACGCCCGCGACTGCGGCGCTCGCCGGGGGGACGCTAAAGAAGTAATCATGATCGGTGATCGCGTCACCGTCGACATCCAGGGTCGGATCGGGGAGCACGTTGTACGCGTCGACGTTGTCGTGCTCGCCCGGAGCGATGGGCGGCGCCGGATCGCTCGCCGGTGTCGGCACGCCGGCAACGAGCCCGAGATCGATTTCGTCGATCTCCAGGAAATGGAAGCCTGGCACGCCCGGCGCAGCGGTGGGCAGCAGGCCGGCAAAGCCCGGGCCGCCCAGCGAGCCGACGAACACGCCGGGGTTCGGGAAGAGCGATTCGGATGCGTAGATATCCCCGGGCTGCTGGTTCAGGGCGAACTGCTTCTCAAGGTCCGTGCCCGGCAGGCCCGTGGTCGCCCGGTCGACGCTGAATCGGATGTTCATCTCCTGCGATACCTCGGCGTCGAACCGCTCGTGGTCGGCGCTCATCGCGTTGAGATACGTGCCCGCCGGCGGCACAACGTCAAGAACCGGGAACGGCCCGCTCGTAAAGGTGAGGATGTCCCCGTCGGTGTACGCGACGAGCGGGGTGATGAGCGACGGCGAGGGACCGATGCGTCCCGCGGCGACCGCCGGCAGGAACAGCCCGAACGGATCCTCCGCTGAGGAGAGCCCGGCAAAGGGGGCGGACGTCAGCGGCGCCGAAGGGTTGTCATCGAGGCTGAACGACTGGCCGCTGGCGGCACCAGCGATCGAGAGCGTCAGGGCGGCTGAGAGCGTGCGGGTCAGGGTTGCTTTGGCTGCTGTGTTCGTCATGGCGTTCTCCAGAAAGTGGGGTGTGTCTTCGCGTGGGGTTGCCCCCCGCCACCTCATCTGGAATCCGGCCGCGGGCACGTCATGGGATACGAAAAAAACAGGCGGGCCCGCAAAGGTCCGCCCGCCGTGATTCTCGATGGATCAAACGAATATCAGCGTGACTGCAGCGTGACCTCGAGCGTGACCTCTTCGCCGTCACGCAGGACGCCGATGTTGACCACGTCACCCGGCTCGTGCCTGCCGAGCAGCGGCATCCACGCCTCGATGTCCGTCAGCTTCTGGCCGTCCCACCGCACGAGCGTGTCCCCGGGAAGGACGCCCGCGAGCGCCGCGGAGCCGCCCTCGGCGACCGAGTCGATCGCGATGCCGTCGCCCTCGACGCTGTAGTCGGGCGAGACACCGAAACGCACGCGGATATCGCTCATGACCGATCGCTGCGGCTGACGGTTCCCGGCGGTGATGATCTGCGGGCGCTCGCCCGATGCGAGGATCATCGCGATGTCGTGGTACAGGTGGCACGTCTGCGTCGCGCCCTCGGTGTTGAGCTTCCAGACGACGTCGTCCGGCGTGTGATAGTCCTCGTGGAAATCGGCGATGATCGAGAAGAGGATTGGCACGCCCCTCGAGAGGAACGAGCTGTGGTCCGAAGCCCCGTTCATGCTCGAGGGGATCACGAGCTCGAGCTCGGTCCGGTCCATCGCCGGCTGGAGCATCTCGCGGAGGCCGGTGCCGGTCTCGAGGCCCGAGAGCAGTAGGCGGTCGTTCGTGATCCGGCCGATCATATCGAAGTTGATCATGAGAGCGTGGTCGTCGATCGGCACGATCGGGTTATCGACGTAGTACCGCGAGCCGTTCAGGCCCGACTCTTCCGCGTCGAAGCAGATGAAGGCGATCGATCGCGCGTCGGCGTCGTCGGGCAGCAGGTCGTATGACCGCTTGATCAGGTCCGCGAGCAGCAGCACCGCGGCCGTGCCGGAGGCGTTGTCATCCGCGCCCGGATGCAGCTTGCCCGAGCCCCAGCGTGAGCCAAAGTCGCCCATGCCGATGTGGTCGATGTGGCCGCCGATGACGAGCCATTCGTTCGCGAGATCACCCCGGCCGGGCAGCACCCCGCCGACGTTCTCCGCGAACACGGTCTCACGCTCGACCTCGGCCACGGCGGTGACCTCGCCCGTGAGCGCCTTCACGGCCCCGCCCTCGTTCGCCATCGAGATGACCTCGTCGATCGTCGAGCCCGTCGCGGCCTCGAGCCACGCGGCGCCCGCGTCTTGGGTCATCATGAAGACGGGGCTGTCCGCCGATCGGCCGCTGCCGCGGAAGGTGCTCAGCCGCTCGGCGCGCTCGTCCGCCGCTCCGGGCGTGTTGATCACAACAACCGCCTCGGCACCGCGGCTGAAGGCCGCGTTCAGCTTGTTGTCGAACGAAGCCATCTGCGACCAGCCCGTCGCGGCGGACCACTGGCTCGTCCCGTCGGCGTTCATCGGCTCGAACCGGAGCATGACGGCGATGCTGCCCGAAAGGTCCGTGTCTTCGGGGTACGACGACCAGCCGTCGGGGCCGTTGTCGATCGAGTAGCCGACGAAGACGGCTTCGCCCGTGAAGTTGCCCTCACCGCCCAGGCCCGTCACGGCGAAGTCTTCCTCGTGCTCGAACCCGCCAGCGATGCCCTCGACCGAAAGCTCGGCCGCCGAGACCTCGACCCGGCCGCCCAGTGCAAACGGCTGACGCCACGACGCAAACGGTTCGGCGACCTCAGTCCCGTCCTCGGCGGTTTCCGTTGTCGAGAACGCGGGAATGAGGCCGGAGTTCTCGAACGCGGTCTCCGCGTACTGGCGGGCGATCTCGGCCCCGCGCGACCCGGGAACGCGCCCGTCCATAAAGTCGTTCGCGAGGTACGACACGTGCGCGGTAAACACACGGTGGTCTGACTCAAAGTCGAGGACAGGCGAGCTGCTCGACTGCGCGAGCGCACCGCTCGCAGACAAGGCAGCGGCAACTCCGCAAAGCGTGACAATCTGCATCAACTGGATCCTCCTGATCGGCGGCGATCGTGGCTGCCGCACGGGTCACCCGCACGCGCATCTCGTGATACCGCTCGGGTCTCAGGCGGATGCTAGCATCCTTTCTCGTAACCATCGGCTAGGGAAGGAATCGCGTTCTGATGCAGCTCCGCTCGGTCGCAGCAGCGTTTCTGGTGTCCTGGTTCGCCTCCGGCGCCTGCGCGCACCCGCAAGACGGCCCGCACGCCGATATCCGCGTCACGATCTCAGATCAAGACGTCCGCTTGAACGTCGGGCTCAACCTGCCCTTCCTCGATGCGGCCGTGCCCACGGTCCGGGAGTCGTCAGCGGTCGTCGACCCCGCCGAAGAAGCCGCGGTGCTCGACGCGGTCCGAGCGATGATCGTGACGGATACGCCGATTCTCATCAACGGCGAGCGCGTCGAGCCGGTAATCGAGCGGCTCACCATCGAGCGCCTGTCTGATGAGAGCCTGTACCTCTTTCCCAACACGGGCCGACCCGCGCTGACCCGGTTCGCGGTCGTGGCGGCGTTTCCTGCAGCTGTCCCTCCGCAGGAGGTCGAGATCACCTGGTCGCACTACCCCCCGAGCGGGCTGAGCGCGGCCTTCGAAGACGTCGGCGATTCGCCACCGCCCATGATCGTCGAAGTGCAGCTCAGGGCCGAGGGACGGGTCCGGGTGCTGCAGTTCAGCGAGACCGAGCGAACCCAGACGTGGACAGCCGGCGGCGACACGCCGGAAACCGCGATCGACCTGCTCCCGGATGTCGAGTTCGACCCCGGCTTGACCGTGCGAACCGCTTCGGTGTTCATCGGCGTTGCCGGAGGGGCGGGCGTGCTCGTGCTCGCTGTCCGGCGGCGATTGCTTGCAGCCGGGTGCTTTGCTCTCGTAGTCGTTGTCGGGTCGCTGCTGACCCGCGGCGTCGCGGTCCGCTCGATCGGCGGGACCGAGCCGGATCCCCGCGACCTCGAACGCATGTTCGCCGTGCTGCACTCGAACGTGTACCGTGCGTTCGATTTCACGGCCGAGGACGACATCTACGACACGCTCGCGTTCAGCGTTACAGGCGATCTGCTCGATTCGCTCTACCGGCAGATCCGCCGCGGGCTCGTTCAGGCCGAGAACGGCGGCGGCATCGGCAAGGTCACATCGCTTGAGCTGAACCGTGCCGACGTGCTCGGGTCAGACCCGGAGGCGCGATCGGCCAACTTCGAGGTCTACGCCGAATGGATCGTCGAAGGGACGGTGTACCACTTCGGCCACTCGCACGCGAAGCGCACCCCCTACGCCGGCCTCTTCCGGGTTTCGCAGAGCGATGTCGGCTGGCGGATCGATCAGGCCGAGCCCCGCCCGCAGCAGCCGCTGCTCCAGATGCCGAGCGACCTATGACCGGCCACGCTGTCCGGCTCGAAGGTGTTCATTTCCGCAGGCCGGGGCCCGAGGGCTTCGAGGTCGCCGCACACTCGCTGCGAGTGAGCCCGGGGGAGGTCGTCGCCCTCGTCGGCCCGAGCGGCTCGGGCAAGAGCACGCTGCTCCAGCTCATCTCCGGAGAGCTCGTGCCGGGCGACGGGGCCGTGCACGTCGCCGGCGAGAACATCTCAAGCCAATCCGAGGCGGACCGGCGGCGTCTCCGGCTCCAGCGGATCGGCGTCGTCGCGCAGACGCTCTCGCTCATCGAATACCTGAACGGCATCGAGAACATCCTTCTCGCGGCGACGCTGCTTGGCCGGGCACGCGATGAACGCGGCCGCGCGAAGGAGCTCGCGGCCCGCCTCGAGGTCACGCACGTGCTGCGTCGCCGACCCGCTCGGATGTCGCAGGGCGAGCGGCAGCGCATCGCCGTCTGCCGTGCGCTGCTCATGCGTCCCCCGGTGCTCCTCTGCGACGAGCCCACCGGCAACCTCGATGCGCAGCGTGGCTCGCTCGCGGTCGAGCTCATGCTCGCGGCTGCCCGCTCCCACGACGCCGCCGTCGTCATCGCGACGCACGACGACCGGGTCCTCCCCTACGCCGATCGCGTCGTTGAGGTCGCTTCGCTCTCCGAGAAGGCACAGTCAGCCGAGCCCGCGGGGGACGCCCGATGAAGTGGATCATCGGGCTGGCTATCCGTTATGCGCTCCGCAACCCGGTCCAGACGGCGCTCCTCGCCGTAAGCCTCGGGGTGACCGCCGCGATCCCGACGGCAAGCCGGCTCATCATCGACCGGTTCGACCAGCGGATGACGGCCCAAGCCAGTTCTGTCCCTCTGCTTGTCGGCGCACGCGGAAGCCGATTCGATCTCGTCCTGGCTTCCGTCTTCTTCCGCGAGCCCCCGGAGCGGCAGATCTCTGTCGAGACCTGGAACAGCATCGCAGCCGTGCCCGGTCTTGAGCCCGTGCAGATGAACGCCGAACACACCGCGTCCGGACGCCGCCTCGTCTGCATCGGGCACGGCGCGTACCGAAGGCTCGGCCTCTCGCCCGCGGCTGGCTCCTTGCCGCTGCTGCTCGGCGACGTCACCCTCGGCGCCGCGGTCGCCCGCGAGCTCGGGCTTGCGGTCGGAGACACGATCACGACCGATCGAAACGAGCTGTTTGACCTGTCCGTCCCGCCGCCGGTCGTGCTCCCGATCGTCGGTGTCCTCGAGCCGACCGGCACGTCGATCGACGACGTCGTCTTCGCCTCGATCGATACAGCCTGGGTCGTCGGCGGCCAGACCCACAGCCACGCGGAGGGTGAAGACCTCACTTCAGACGACATCATCGCCGCGGGCGACAACGCGATCGCCGTCCGGCCGACCCTCCAGACCGAAACCACGATCAACCCGTCCAACATCGCGACCTTTCACGGCCACGACGATCCCTCGCTCCGGCCGCTCACGGCGGTCCTCGTCTTCGCCGATGATCCGAAGCCGATCACCATCGCCGCCGCACGAATCGAGTCCGACCCCGCGCTGCAGGCGGTCACGCCGGTCATGGTCGTCGACGAGCTGCTCGGCGTCGTGCTCCGTGTTCAGCGTGTATTCGACGCGATCACGGCGCTGCTCGCTGCCGCGTCGCTGCTGCTCGTGATGCTGACCTCGGCCCTCGCTGCCCGGCTCCGATCGGACGAGTTTGCGGTGCTCGAGAGCGTCGGCGCACCGCGTGGCACGGCCTCCAGGCTGCTGTTCGCCCAGATCGCGGTCGTGGCGGTCGCGGCCGCCGTGATCGCGGCGGTGCTCGTCGCGGCAGCGCTCGCCGTTTCTGCGGGCATGAACCTCGCCTAGCAGCTCAGGCCGCAAGCAGGTGCTCAGGAAAAAAGAAACGGCCCCGCCTGCGAAAGGGCGGGGCCGCTTTGGGAAATCGAATGTCTACTCAGCTCGGTCTTACGGCGAGCAGTTCGGGCCGTTCAGGCCCTGGTTGAACGCGAGGATCCAGCTCGTGAAGTCGGCAGGTGTCACGAGGCCGTCCTGGTTGACGTCCGCGAGCAGATTCGAAGTGTTGAAGTTGAGGACCCACGAGGTGAAGTCCGAAGGGGTCACGAGCCCATCACCGTTCTGATCGGCGCAGAGCCGGCCGGCGACCGGGCAGTCACCCATGTCGCCAACGGTCACGAACTGCGTCCCGCTCAGCAGGTCGAAGTTGATCTCGCGGGGCTCGCCGAGCTCGTCCTCGGCCGGCAGGCCTCCGAGGACCTGGTTCGACCAGAAGTCGCCGCCGCCGTTGGCGATGCCGCCGGCGATCTTGATGTCGCTCGAGCCGTCCCAGCCGAGCTCGGTCAGGTCGATCGAGACCTCAACGCCGGTCGTCACGTTGCAGGCATCGTCGACCGCTCCGCCCGGCGTCTCACCGACGCCGCCGATGTTGCTGTTGTCGAGCGAGATCTGCAGGAGCCCGCCGGTCTCCTCGCCGAGCATCCCCTCGGCGAGGAATGATGCCGCGGCGTCCCGAGGTGCAAAGTTCGAGAAGAGGTTGTCCGCGGTGCCCGGCTCGAGGCCGTTGTTCGCGCCGTCAACCACGGGCGGGTTGTCGCCGTCGAAGAGCAGCGGGTCGTTGCCCGGCTCGCTCTTCAGGCCGCCGTCAAAGGAACCAAAGTCGGTGTTGAAGCCCTGCACAATGTTCGGACCATTGAGCCGGAGCACGGCCGCGTTCGCGAAGAACGTATTGGTGCCCGTCGTCTGGCCGCTGTTGTCGATCGACAGCAGGTAGTCGGCCGTGAAGCCGGCGTCGAAGGTCAGGCCGGGGCCTTCCGGATCGACGTCGTCCGGATCCGTGCCGTCGTTCTCACCCAGGCGGTCGATGAGGCGGAAGGAGATATCCACGTTGTCGTTGCGGATGGTGTTCTGACCATCGCTCGGATCGCCGTCGAAGAACAGGATCAGCCGGTTGCCGTTCGACTCGAGGTTGCCCGCGAGCAGCAGGTTGAGGCGGTTGTTCGGAGCATCGATGTAGGTGTAGAGAGCGTTCAGCTCCGAACCGACTGCCACATCGCGGTCGGGGATCGTCGGGCTGAAGCCCGACGGCCCAACGCCGCCGACGTTTGAGTTGTTGATCGAGATCTCGACACCCTCGCCGAGCTCGCCCGGCAACGAGCCTGAGGTCAGAAGGCCCGGCGTGCCGCCGCCGAGGAAGACGCCCGTCCCGCCGCCGGCGGTGTCGAGTGTTGCCATATCGGCAAAGGCGTTGTTCGGATCGCTGTCGGTATCGTCGTTATCGCCGAAGTTGTAGAAGATCACGAAGTCGGGCGTGATGCCCGCGTCAAACTGCAGCCCCGCCGAGCGGTTGAGCCCGTTGAAGCTGATGTCGGGGTTGTCATCGCGGAGCACGTTCTGGCCCTCGGGCATCGCCGCGTCGGCGTCGACGTCGAAGTAGAGGTGCAGCTTGTTGAAGTTCTCTTCGAGGTTGCCGCCCACGAGGACGTAGAGCGTGTCGGCCATGCCGTCCGCGTTGGTGTCGGCGAGCGTCGCGTAGGTGTTCGCGATCTCCGAGCCGCCATCGGTCAGCACGGGATCGGGATCGGTGTTGTCACCGAAGCCGGTACCGGTGTTGTTCACGGCGATGGGCGCACCGTAAGCCGCGTCGGCCACGCCGTCGACGATGAGCGCACCGCTCGCAACACTGACCGGCACAATCACGAACTGATCGCCGGGGATGCCGGCCGGGTTGCTGCCGCTCGGCTCGTCGTACGAGACGTTCGCGGGGTCGCCCAGGTTGGCCGACGGGCCGCCGAGGCCGCCGATGACCTGGTTCGACAGGAAGTCGTTGCTGGAGCTGATGATGTGCCCCGCCACACGGATCTGGCCCGTCGGGATCGCGTCGCTCAGGCCAAAGTTCACCAGCGGCACCGCGAACTCGATGCCGGTCGTCACGTTGACCGCGTCCGAGTTGTCCTCGGGGTCGCCGGCCTGAGCCGTGTTATCGCTGAAGCTCGTCGGCTGGTTCTGGACGAACGCCCGCGTGTACAGGTTCATCTCGGTCGAATCGATCTGACCGTCAACCGTGACCTGACCGGCGGCGTGCCCGGCGAGCAGCATCATCATGGCTGCGGCGGGGGTGGCATGATTCATCTTCATCTCTGCATATCTCCATAGCGCGAACGGCGGAACCGCCCGAGCGATCTCCAGTGACTCCTGATCGCGGACCGCTGCCGGTGACCCGGCACCCGGTACCGCGGCTTGTATACTAGATCGTTGTCGCTTTTCTGCCAAGAAGAATGTGCAGCGGTATACAGCCGTTTTGTGGCTTCGCAGACCGCAAGGTCCGATCAGTCGTCGCTTTCGCTGCCGGTCGAATGAAGATGCCGCCATTCGGTTTCGCCGTGGGGCTTCCATTCGAAGACCGAGGCGAAGCTCGGCACGGTGATCCGGCCGTCGAATACCGGATCTTCCGACCTGTTGAGGCTGGCACGCACAACCGTGCCGTTGAGCCGCCGCTCGACCCTCACGACGCCGCCCGCACTGGACCATGCCGCCGATCCAAAACGGAGCGCAGGGCCCGCCTCGGGATGCCCACGCAACGCAAAGACCGCCTGCAGCCGATCGAACAGGGGGCCGGGCCCCGGTGTTTGCTCATCTCCCGTACTTCGCCAATCGAGCGGCTTGCGGTTCTCCGGATCGTCCGCTCCCCACATGCCGAGCTCGTCGCCGGCGTACACCATCGGGCTGCCCGGCAACGCCACGAGGGTCGCAAACGCGAGCACAAGCTTGTCGATCGCCTCATCGCTCGGCGGCCCGCGGTCGGCTGCACCCGCGGGCAGGCCCCGGTCGTAATCGGGCGATGGGTAGTCGAGCATCGTGACGAAGCGCGCGGTGTCGTGCGACCCAAGAAGATTCACCTGCGCCATATCCGTCGCC
>JBCBNT010000030.1:0-33369 GCA_039821685.1 Planctomycetota bacterium
CGTGCGTACAGCGCGGACGCCTTGCTGCCGCGGGCACGCGTCGAGGTCGCAGCAGCAAGGCGTCCGCGCTGTACGCACGGTTGACCTCGGCCCATTCGCGAAGCCGAGACACGGCGGACTGCACCGCCGCGCGTGCATGCGTGTAGTACGGAGACGCGGGCCTCGGCGGCACCTGGGCCGCAAGCTCGATGTACATCCGCCCCTTGGGCTGCCCACCAAAGTAGCTGTCGGGCTCATCGAAAATCGGGTCGTCCCAGAGCGCCGTAAACGGCGGGATGATGTCACCCTCCCGGTACATCTCGCGCGAGACTTCGTCGGTGGCGTAGAGCCGCTTCGCAAACTCCCAGAGCTCGTCGTGGTTATCGGCCTCGCGGTTGATCCCGATCATCGACCCGCCCCACACACTCGTGCGGCGGCCGCCGGGCTCCCACGCGGGAAGCGGCATGAGCCGCATCGATCCCGAAAGCTGCGGCAGCTGCTCTTTCCAGATATCGCACATCCAATCCGGGAACAAATAGCACACGGCGTCACCGCGGAGCTTCTGCACGTTGCCGCGCGGGTTGAAATCCGGAACGTCGGTCGCAACCCGGTCATGCCCGACCATCCAGCTCACGATCTCCGCCACGGCTGTCGCATTCTCTTCGCGGTCGATCGCGAGCGTCCCGTCCGGCAGGAAGTTCCCACCGCCGGATTGCAGGATCATCGCTTCGATCATGTCGCTGCTCGTATCCCAGAGGCTGAGCACGTATCGGTCGGGGATGCCGTCGCCGTCGCCGTCGTGCTGCAGCGGACGGAGGCGCGCAAAGAGATCATCCCACGTCTCAACGCCGTCGAGCGAGATGCCCGCCGCCTCGACCAGGTCCGCGCGGTAACCGAGCATCACAGGGTGCACGTCGTGCGGGATGCCGAAGACCCGGCCCTGATACGTCCAGGGTGTGAGCGACGGAGGATTGATCCGGCCGAGCAAGCCGTCTGCCTCCAGGCGATCGGTCAGGTCGAGGAACCCGACGGCGTCGAGCGGCCCGGCAAACGCGAGGCAAGCCGTGGCCCGCTCGACCTCCAGCACGTCCGACACCGGAACGCCCCCGAGAAAGCCGCCAACCATCCGGCGGTCGAGCACCTGCCTGCTGAGCAACTCGAGCTTGACGCGGAACGCCCCGGGTTCATCGTTCCACCGCTTGACGATCGGGTCGTAGATCACGAAGTGCGGCTTCGCCGAGGCCCACATCGTTGCGTCCGCGTCGCTGCGCTCGTCCGGTACGACGGCGACCGCGAAGGTCGAAAGAGCTGCAACGATCGCGATGATCCAAGCACCTGGCGACAGCGCGGTCATCCAGGCTGGTGCATCGCTGCCGGCCGGTCTCGAAGACATCGGGTCCACAAGCTCCAAAGACAACACCGGCGCAGCCCGTCGAGGCTGCGCCGGTGCAAGTATAACAGATCAACGTGTCGGCAGACCGATCACGGGTTGCAGGTCGGGCCGTTGGCGCCCTGGTTGAACGCGAGAACCCAGCCGGTGAAGTCGGCCGGCGTCACGAGCGTGTCTTGGTTGGTGTCGGCGAGCGGGTTGCTGGTGTTGAAGTTCAGCACCCACGCGGTGAAGTCGGACGGGGTCACGAGGCCGTCCTGGTTCTGGTCAGCGCAGAGACGCGCAGCGGCACCGATCTCGAGGCTCGAATCATCCCAGCGGACGAGGCCCGTGGGCTCGTCGCCCGCGCCGATTGAGCCATCGCCGTTCAGGTCGGACTCGGCCGGAGCCTGACTGTAAACAAGCACGATCTCTGCGGTCGCGGTGTTCGCCGGCGCGGTAGCGCTGGAGCTGACGGGCGTCCAGACGCCGGTCGCGGTGCCGGAATCCGCAGCCGTGACGGGTGCCTCAGCGAGGACCGCGCCGCCGGCATCGCGGAACACAAGCGACAGGATCGCGACGTTCGCGCCGCTGATCGGATCGCCCGGGTCGTTGTAGACCGAGACCGCCGCCGTCCACTGCTCACCGGCCGATGCGGGGAGAGCCTGGAAGATGCCGCTGTCGTTGCCCTCGGGGTCGCCGTTGAACTGACCGAACATCAGCACCGACTGCTGGCCCTCGACCGCGGGCGGGTTCGTGAAGAACTCCGACGTGAAGATGTTCGGGATCGAGTTGCCGAAATCGACCCACGCCTCGACGGCGCGGCCGAAGAGCAACTCCTCAAAGCCCCCGTTGTAGAACGGGATGTCGTTGCCCGAGCTGATGAGGTTCACCTCGGCGTCGTCGTAGTGCAGGGCGCCGCCATCTGTGATCACAGGCTGCTGGAACCCGAGGTTGATCTGCACGCCGGTCGCCGCGAGCGGCGCGACGCGGGACGAGGCGAACCGCGTCAGCTGATCGGTCACGACCGAGTTCACGTCGATGTTCGTGCCCAGATCGAGCAGGTTGTTGCCGTTCGCGTCGGTATAGACGAGCGACACGAAGCCGAAGTTCTGACCGGCGATCTGGTCGCCGGTGATGTCGCCGACGAGAGCAGAGACTTCCCACTCATCGCCCGGGGTCACCGAGGCGGAGCTGTTCTGGAAGACGCCCTTGGTGTTGAAATCGACGAAGAAATCACCGAACATCTTGAGCGAGGCGAAGCCATTCAACAGCTCGCTGGTGTCCGCCAGGATGTTGGCCGAGTTGCCGTATTCGGTCCAGTCGGCGAACGTTGTCGAGACGCCCGGCGTCTCGAAGTCGGGGTTGAGCAGCTGGCCGTTGGCGCCGGTCGCGGCGCCGGCAACGAGCATCATGAGTGCGGTACGTGTGATCATCTCTGTGTCTCCGGAATAAGAACTGGTGCGGCGGTTGGGCCGCGGGGCGGGGTGAACTATCTGCAAACCAATGGCCCGAGCCCGCACCGAAGCGGACCCGGACCAATTCAGGAGTCTGTCTTACGCGCGGCGGCGACGCGCGGCGGCCAGGCCGCCGAGGCCCAGCAGCGCGGCCGAGGCCGGCGCGGGAACGACCGAAGCCGCGTCCCAGAAGATCGCGCCGCCGGTGAACTGACCGGCAGCATCACCGAGCTGCACCTGAACGATCACGGCCTGTGCCGAGGCGGTGCCGGCCGGGGCGACGCCGCCCGTGCCGAGAAGCGTCCAGGCATCCTGCGGCGACGACGAGTTGAACGCGTTCGACTCGAACACGTTGTAGCCGAGCAGCGGAACGTTGCCCTCGCCGTTCGGGCCCGCAACGAACAGGCCGTTCGCGTCGAGGAACTCGATCTTGAAGACACCGAAGTTGCCGCCGGCCAGAGCGTCGCCGCTCTGCTGCAGCGCGTAAATCTCGGCGGTGTACGTCGTGCCGGCGGTCGCCGCGAAGGGCTGCACGACACCGGTGCCGCCGCCGATGAAGTCAAACGGCCCGAAGGTCTTGAGCGACTGGCTGCCCTCGAAGGACTCCGTCGCCGTCGTGAACTGCGTCCCGGGGTCGTTGAACGACAACCAGTCGGCGTGGTCAGGGTTGTCGCCGCCCGAAGCATCGGTCGCTTCGAAGCCGGCGTTCGTCAGCAGGTTCTGGCCCTGCACGCCGCCTGCAACGGCAAACATCATCGCGATCATCATCTTGTTCATCTCTACTCTCCTGTCTCTCTATTGCCAGGGGCTGCGACCCCTGTTCCCATGGGAGCCGGCGACAAACCGGCCGAAACGCCCCGGCCGGCTGTCGCCGTCCGGGGCTCGATCATCTGCGTCTTGCGTCCACCAGTCAGGCGTGCCTCCGCCCAGTGCATCACCGGTACCGGGCCGGTCGTCCGATGGATGTTCAGCGTGGTCGGTCGCGACGAACGCATCGCGGCGGACTCGATGCCCTCCAGCGACCGCGTGAGCCACCGAGCCGCCTCATATCCAAACTGGCCAGCCTCCTGGCAGACCGCCGTGTACTGCGGGAACGTATGGAAGCGTGTGTCCGAATCATCGAAGCCCACGACCGAAAGCTCGTCCGGCACCGAGACACCAAGCTCGAGGCAGCTGTGCAGCAGCCCGACCGTGGTGAGCGGGTTCGTGCAGAACACCGCCGTGGGCGGGTCCAGAAGCTCCCGCATCTGCGCGAGGGCTCGCCGCCCGCCGTCCATGCCCGCTGGCTGCTGGATGACGAGCATCGGATCGACCTCGATGCCGTGCGACGCGAGCGAGGCCTTGTACCCGCGCATCCGATCCCGGTGGTCGGTGTCCAGCAGCGTGTGCACCACCAACGCGATCCGCCGATGGCCGAGCTGCACCAGGTGATCGACCGCCCGCTGGCTGTCGCGCATCGAGTCCGAGCAGATGTAGTTCACGCCGGGCACGTCGCTCCTGTCCGCGACGATGATGCTCGGGTAGCCCTCCGCGGCGATCGCCTCGCCGAGGCTCGCGTCGGGCCCGATCGTGCGGACGATCACCCCTCGCACGCCCTTCCGCCGGAAGAACTGCGTGTAGCTCTCGTCCGCCGACCTGTCCCGATCGACCTCGATCAGCGACAGGTCGTACCGATGCTCGGCGAGCCCGCGCATGATCCCCGAGAGCAGGGCGCTCTCGAACGAGCCGAACTCCGGCGCGACCGGATGCGAGGGATACACCAGCCCGACGTTGGTCGAGTGCCGCTGCCCGACGCGGGGCATGTACCCCGTCGCGTCGGCCAGCTCCAGCACGCGAGCCCGCGTCTCGGGCGCCACCGAGGGGTGGTTATTGAGAGCGCGCGACACGGTGGCCGTCGACACACCGAGCCTGCTGGCAAGCTGGCGGACCGAGATGTTGCCCGATCGCTGCGTCATGTTTACAGACCGGCCTGCCGTTCCTTCCGAGCGTCGAGGGGCGACCAGAGCACCTCGTAAGAACTGCGACGCCTGTTTTCCGTCAAGTCGACCAGGCTTTCCTGGTCGAAGCCCCGCACACTTCCGTCAACAAAGCCGATCAGAGCCTTGCCCTCCAGGGCCTGGAAATTATCCCGGCGAAGAGGGTGGCGGTAATACGGCAGGTAGGACTTCACAACGACATCCGGTGACTCGATTTCCGGAGAGGAGTTGGTCCGCCAGTCACCGAAGAGACCCGGCACGTCCATGTTGTCCTCAAACCCGAACCGCTCGCCGGGAAGGAGATTCGCGCCGATCGTCTCTTGCGTAAACCAGCGAACGCCTTCGTCGTCCTCTCCCGAGAAGTTTGCCCAAGCAGGACCGAGCAGCATGACGTCCGAGGCAAAGTCAACCGAGGAATCGAATGCAGCACCGAGTTCCTCGCCGAGTCCAGGGAAACCCGGCTTCAAGAACCGTGGCTGCCCGGAAAAGCTCGTCTGTCCTGCACGGCTGTAAAACGATGCTGAGGAAGCCCAGTAGTTCATCGCAAATGAACGGCCACCCTGCGGATGGTTCGGATCGACCATCACGCCGCCGCCGACCGTCGATCGCTGGTTGTTCTCCGTGAACGCGCCACGGTCGGCCGTGTCCGTGTTCGGCAGATACTGACCGATGACTTCCTTATCAAACCATGCCCAGCGGTCGGTGCCGTCCGGAAGCGTCTCGTTGCCGGAGGTCCCAGCAAATACGTTGATTGGGTATTTCCCGTTGAAGTCTCCCGCGTACGTCGTCAAAGCAAGCACGATCTGACGCTGGTTCGCGAGGCAGAGAGCCGTCTTCGCCGAGTCCCGAGCTCGTCCAAGAGCCGGCAGCAAAATACCGATGAGCAGCGCGATAATCGCGATGACAACCAAAAGCTCGATGAGCGTAAAGCCTCGACGGCTCAGTCTGACCGGTCCTGAATCCATGGTCCTGACTCTCCTGAATGTGGGCCGGCTCACTCACGACCCCGTGTAACTGTTGTGAGCATGATGGAACACGGCCCCCGTGTCAAGCGCTTCGAAACAGATTGCCCATACAATTGCATACATATGTGCGCATCATGCCGGCGCACGAAAAACCCCGCTGCAGGCACTGGCAGCGGAGTCTGTCGTCTCCAAATGGCCATGACCGGCCGGGTCTGAGCACACCCGGCTCGCTCTGCGTTCGGGCCGCGAGCTACCGTTACACCGCGCTAGCGGGACCGCCTTTCTCGCTCGACCCGCTGGTCTTCAGGCGACCAGAGCACGTCATAGCTGCTCGTCAGATCCTGCTCGTTGACGAGTTCGGCATGATCGATGCTGCGGACACTTCCATCTGCAAACGCAAAGAGCCCCTTGCCCTCGAGCCGGAAGAAGTCGGACTTTCGGCTCGGATGCCGGTAGTAGGGGATGTACGACTCGATCTCGATCGGGCTTCCATCCAGCTCCGGCGAGCCCGCCGCGACCCAGTTGCCCTCGTTCGCCGGGCCGGCGAGGGCGGGCTGCGGATCGTTCAGGATGCCGAAACGCTGGCCGGGCAATGCTTGGAATCCGATGGTCTCGCTTGTAAAGAAGCGGGTGCCATCCTCTGTCTCGGCGGCGAAGTTGCCCCAGGCACCGCCGACGAGCATCGTGTTCGATGAGAACGCCACGTCTGCCCGGAATCGCCGCCCCAACGCCTCGTTGCCCTGCTGCGGGTTCCCGGGAGGCAGGAGCCTGCCCCCGCTGGTTCCGCCTTCGGGGATCACGTACGCCGAGGCCCAGTAGTTCATAGCGAACGATCGGCCGGCCTGGGGATGGTTCGGATCGATCATCACACCGCCGCCGATGGTTGTCCGGGCGAACCCGCCGGGGTCGAAGCCGCGGTCGGCCGTGTCCTGGGTCGGGATGTACTCGCCGAGCACAGCCGTGTCGAACCATCGCCGACCCTCTTTGCCGTCCGCAGGATCCTCGAAGTCCGTGCTGAGGTTGGGTGGGAACCAGGTGTCGAAGTCGACGGAGTAGGTGATCATCGCGGTAGCGATCTGCCGCTGGTTGGTCAGGCAGAGCGTCGTGCGGGCCGAGTCTCGGGCGCGTCCCAAAGCGGGCAGCAAGATCCCGATGAGCAGCGCGATGATCGCGATTACGACAAGCAACTCGATCAGCGTGAAGCCGTTCCGGCAGCGCCGAGCCGGACCCTCGCGATTATCAGGACTGACGGCCCCGATGAGTCTGTGGTGTGAGTCGAGCTTTGCGTGTTTCATTGGTCCTCGGCCTCCGCTTGTTGCCTTCGTCTTCGGCTTCCTCGTCGGCTTTCCAGATCGCCACGTGGACAGGTGTATCCACAGGTATTATTATAGCGTCAAAGCTCCAACTAGATTCCGGTGGAGAATTCTTTTCTCGCCGAACGAAACTGTTACACTGAGGGCGTGGGGTCAAGCTCACCCGGATGGAGGTCGGATCATGGAACTCGTCACCGCAGCTCGTTCAGCGGCGCTCGTCGCGTGTGTTTCCGCGGCCCTTGGCTCGCTCAGCTTCGAAGCCGCTGCCCAGCAACGGCAGGAAGTCCTGATCTGGAGCGATGAGTTCGACGGCTCGGCGGTGGATACCGACAACTGGGAGTTCCAGATCGGCACCGGTGCGAGCGAAGGCCTCTTCGGATGGGGCAACAACGAGCTGCAGTATTACCGGGAGCAGAACGCGACCGTCGCAGACGGGAAGCTCACCATCGAGGCCCGCCGCGAGTCGTTCGGTAACTCGGACTACACCTCGTCCCGACTCCGCTCGGCCGGCAAGTTCGAGTTTGCGTACGGCAAGGTTGAAGCGAGCATCCGCCTGCCGAGCACACCAGGCATCTGGCCCGCCTTCTGGATGCTGCCGACTTCTTCGCCCTACGGCATCTGGGCTGCAAGCGGCGAGATCGACATCATGGAATCCGTGAACTTCGCTGACCGGATCTACGGGACAATCCACTACGGCGGCCCGTTCCCGGGCAACACCCAAGCGGGCGGCCAGTTCGCCGATGGCACCGACTTTTCTGAGGGCTTCCACACGTACACGCTCGAGTGGGACCCGAACCAGATGCGCTGGTTCGTCGACGGGCAGCTCTACAAGGTCATCAACCGCAACATCTGGTTCAGCACCGCGAACCGCAGCGACCCGCGGGCCCCCTTCGATCGGGACTTCCACCTGCTGCTCAACGTCGCGGTCGGCGGCAACTTCCCCGGCAACCCGAACGGGCAATCGCAGTTCCCGCAGTCGATGCAGGTCGACTGGGTCCGCGTCTATCAGCTCGATCCGATTCCGTTCGGCGGCAGTGCAACGCAGCTGCCCGGACGGGTGCAGGCTGAGAACTTCGACGAGGGCTACCCGGGCCAGACGTACTTCGACGTCGACGCAGAAAACAAGGGCTTCCAGTACCGACCGGGCGACGATGTCGACATCGAGGCCACGCAGGACGGCGGGTTCAACGTCGGGTTCATCGACTTCGGCGAGTGGATGGAGTACACCGTCGACATCGCGCAGGCCGGCGAATACACGATGACGGCGCGTGTCGCGTCGCAATCGACCGGCGGAGCGTTCTCGCTGCAGATCGACGGCGTGCCGGTGGCCGGATTTGTGCCGGTCCCGGCGACGGGCGGGTTTCAGGACTGGACGACGGTCTCGACCACCGTGACCCTGCCCGCGGGGGAGCACGTGCTCCGATTCCAGAACTTCTCAGGCTCGGAGCAGGCGTACAACCTCGACTGGCTTGAGTTCGCGTTCAACGGCAACCCCTGCCCGGCCGATGCAAACGGCGACGGGACGGTGACGCCCGCGGATTTCAGCGCATGGATCCTGGCGTACAACGCCGGTGATCCGTCCGCCGATCAGAACGGCGACGGGCTCGTTCTGCCGAACGACTTCACCGCTTGGGTGGTCAACTACAACGCCGGCTGCCCGTAATCCGCTGCACGACCGGTTGTGTTGCTGCTACGCTGGGTTATGCCACCAGCGAACGGCGTCATGGTGTTGACTCAGAGCGACCTCCCGTCGCTGGTCGCCACCGCGCACGCCGCGGAAAACCGGCTCCCACGAAACACATCGGATCCGTCGGATGGCGTCAGGCTCTGGCCGGTGTCGCCGGGGGATACGCGTCGGGCGGCCTGCGCGCGACGCCATGCGGCGCTCTTCGGAGCAAGCCTCGTCGAAGCCTCTCCCGACTGCTCGCGTGAGACGGACCTGCTTCTCGCTGCGGGGAGATCGGCCCACGAAGCCGGGATTGGCCGGCTGATCTGGCCCGCACACGCCGGCGTTGCCCTCAATCCCGAGTCCGTCGACCTCGATCGGGCCTCGGAGATCATCGCACGTGCGTTGCTGATCGAGCGGCTTCTCGAACTCGACATCGGCGGCGGGCTGACGATCGAGACGCCCTTCGCAGATCTCAGCGACCGGCAGATCGCGGATCTTTCGCTTGATCTTGGCTTTGTCCCGGGTGATGTCTGGTGGGCGGCAAGGTCCACCGACGAGCAGGTGCGCGAAGCCGAGCGATGGACCAGCGCGTTCGATGCCGCCGGGGTCAGGATCGGTGCTCCCGCGGGGCCCGCCGATACCGCCGGCTAAACTCGCCGCATGAATCCGAACGTCTCCGTGCGACGCGGTGCCGTGCACCGCTGGGCTTCGACACTTATCCCCACGCTCCGCGAGGCGCCCGCCGAGGCGTCGACACCGAGTCATCGACTCATGCTCCGGGCGGGCTGCGTGCGACAGGTTGCAGCGGGCGTGTACGACTTCTTGCCGCTCGGGTTCCGCGTGCTGCAGAAGGTCTCGCAGATCGTCCGTGAGGAGATGGACGCCGCGGGCTGCGCCGAGCTCCTGCTTCCTGCGCTTGTGCCGATCGAGCTCTACGCTGGGACCAAGCGCGACGAGGCCTACGGCGACCTGCTCTTCAGGCTGGAGGACCGCCACGGCCGGCCGACCGCGCTCGGCCCGACGCACGAGGAAACGGTCACCGAGCTCGTCAAGGGCTCCGTCACGAGCTACAAGCAGCTCCCGCTTTCGGTGTATCAGATCCAGACGAAGTTCCGCGATGAGTTCCGCCCGAGGGCCGGCCTGCTCCGCGGTCGCGAGTTTGTGATGAAAGACGCGTACTCGTTTCACACCGGCGTGGAAGGCCCCGGCGGCCTGAACGAGACGTACGACCGCCTCTACGACGCGTACACACGCATCTTCAGCAGGTGCGGCCTCGACTTCACGGTCGTCGAGGCCGAAGCCGGCCCGATCGGCGGCTCCGCGTCGCACGAGTTTATGGTCAACGCGGAGACCGGTGAAGACACCATCCTCGTGTGCCCCGAGTCGGGGTATGCCGCGAACGTTGAGAAATGCGAGATCGGCGAGAGGTCGTGGTCGTTTGATCACTCGGCAGACGCCGAACCTCCGAAGCTGGTCACGCACCCGACGCCGCGCATGCCGAGCATCGAGCTCGTGTCCGAGCAGTTGCAGATCAAGCCCTCGCAGATGCTCAAAGCCGTCGTCTTCGAGACGACCGAAGAAGGCGAGCCGGGGTGGGTCGTGGCCGTCGTTCGAGGCGATCACGAGGTGAACGAGGGCAAGGTCCGAGATGCCGCCGGCCGAAAGCTTGCCCTCGCCGACGAGGCCCGCGCGAAAGCGGCCGGCTTCGCGATCGGCTACGTCAGTCCCCGCAGTGTTGCACGCATCGAAAGCGCCGTGCTGCTCATCGACCACGACGCGACGGCCGCGCCCGAGCCCGAGGGCTGGGCGACCGGCTCCGACCGACCCGATCACCACGACACGGGCTTTCTCTGGGCTCGGGACCTCGGGCTGCCGCTGCCCGCGACCGAGGGCGACGACGGTCCGGTCCGCGTCGCGGAGATCCGCAACGCGGCTGCAGGCGACCCGTCACCCCGCGACCGCAGCGCAACGCTCGAGGCCCGCCGCGGCATCGAGGTCGGCCACATCTTCAAGCTCGGCGCGATCTATTCGCGCGCCTTCGGCTTCACGGTGCTCGACGAAAGCCAGAAAAAGGCTGACGTCATGATGGGTTGCTATGGCATCGGCGTGAGCCGGGTGATCGCTGCCGCCGTCGAGCAGTCGCACGACGAATCCGGTATCCGCTGGCCCACGCCGATCGCCCCGTATCACGTGGTGATCACGATGATGGACCCCAAGAAGCCAGAGCATGTCGATGCGGCATCGTCGATCGCGGCCCAGCTGTCCACCGTCGGCATCGACGTGCTGCTCGATGATCGGAAGGAACGTCCCGGTGTGAAGTTCAAGGACGCCGACCTGATCGGGATCCCGATCCGGCTCACCGTCGGCGACAAGGCGCTCGAGCAGGGCGGGCTTGAGTTCAAGGTGCGAGGCGAAGACGGCAAGGGCGCCGTGGTCCCGATGGACGAGGTCGCCGCGACGGTGATCGAGGCGCTCGAAGCACCGGCCGCCGAAAGCTGATCAGCCGCCTGCATCCTCAACAAGTTCGATGAACCTTTCGCGGTCTTCGGGCGTGACCGCGCCGTCGCCGTTGATATCCGCGTCCCCCGCGCCGCTCTGCCTGACGCCGCCGATCGCTTCAGGGGATACAACAGCTGTTGCCCCCACACTGATGCGGAGCTCATAGCTTCCCGAGTCATCGGGCACGGCTGGGGAGATCGTGAGCGTGCCTGTCGCCGCGCCCGAGACCCGGTCGCCGTCGAAGAGCGGGACGCCGTCGCGAAACCACCGCACCGAAAGCCCGGCGCCTCCGCCCGGGATCTCGGTCGAGAACGTGAGGGTGCCGCCCGCATCAACGACCATCGGAGATGGCGCGGGGAGCTCGAGCCCGCCTTCGATCAGATCAAGGAGCGCCCTCGCCTGCGCAGGCTGGCCGTTTCGGAGCAGGTCCGACACAGTGTCGAGCGTTTCGGGCGGCGCGGAGGCGGCCCGGCGGGCGCCGAGCAGCCTCGCGGGCTGGCGGAGGTCGTCGGGCGTGAACGTGAAGCTCGGCCCGATCTCCTCGGCGCGTTCCTGCTGGATGACCTCGAGGAAGGTGTAGCCGAACTCGAACGTCGGCTCGACCATCGTTCCCTCGCCGTAGTCGTTCCACGTCGCGATCTGGATCGTCTGCCACGGGCCATCGATCGCGACCTCAAGCGACTGCCGCATCGTCTCGCCGTTGTTGTGATCGAGGAACGGGAACCGCCCGCCCGGCTCGTAGATGTCCTTGAAGCCGGGCACGGCCGACGGGATGACCTTGGTCGGATCGCTCGACACGCCGCCATGGATCAGGTTGAGCCGCGCCTTGATCGTCGCCTCCGTCGGGTTGCCGACCCATGCGTCCCAGTGGAACCAGGTAAAGCCGCCGTCCGCGTCGGCCAGCGTCCAGAGGTTGTGCAGAGCGAAAAAGAGCGGCCTCGGGTTTAGAGGACCGAACGCCGTGTTCCAAGGGCCGGGCGTCTGCACGTACACGGGCCCGAAGTTCAGCAGCAGCGGCCGACCATCGATGCGGGTGTGATGAGCCGCGTTGAACCAGTTCGCCTGCATCCAGAGCAGCTCGCCCAGCATGTAGGTACCGATATCCGCCTGGTTCAAGACGCCGAGATCGAACTGAGCCTGAATCGTGCGATCCTCGAAGCACACAGAGAACTCCAGGCCGAACTCGGCCGTCGCATCGAAGATCGCCTCGGTGGCCTCGTGATTGAGCGCGTAATCGAAGACGTTCGAGAGCCCGTACCAATCGACGATCACGCCGTCCACGCCGGCGAGCTTCATCTGCAGCATCTGGCACTCGAGCACGTCTGGGTCCATCGAGTCGTACGGGCCGATCAGCGGGTCGTAATGCGAGTACACCTCGGGCCTGCCGTCGGCGGCGAGCACGTCCGGATTGAAGATGTCTCCGGGCCCGCGCCAGTGGAAGCCCCAGTAGCCGCGCACCGCGGGGCCCTGATACCAGGGCATGAAGTGCATCGGGAGCTTCTTTGGCTCTTGGGCTGCCGCGGAGCAGGCGAGCCCGAACGAGAGTGCTGCGGTCAGGAACCGGTGCATCGGAAACCGTCCTCCAGAATCAGCTGCCGACACTCGCGTCGAACGCGCGCAGGAAGGAGACCACATCGTTGAAATCGACAGCACCGTCGCCGTTGAAGTCCGCGGGGCCCTCAGGCGAGGGCCGGACTACACCGACCACGACCTCGGACTCGATGGTCTCGCCGCCGTTGCTCGCAGAGAGCGTGTACAGGCCCACGTCGGACGCATCGGCGGGGCTGATCGTCAGTGAGCCCGACTGCGCACCGGCAATTCGAGTGTCGTCGGCGAGCGGAACGCCATCGCGTTCCCACTGAAGCGTCGCACCGGCTGCGGGCGTTACGAGGGCGGAGAACGTCAACGCCCCGCCCGAATCGACGATCGCGCCGACGGGTTGGAGAACGAACTGAATCGGCTGTCCGACCGTGAGTTCGATCGCGTTGAGCGTCGCCTGCCCGCCCTGAACCGCTTCGACTTCGAAGGCGATCACTCCCGACGGGCTCGGTGTCACGCCGACCGCGTCGGCCGTCTCCCTGTCGTTGCCGTCCGTGATAAGCGAAGCAGCCTGCACACCGTTGCCGCCGGTGATCCTGAAGAGGCTCTCGGTCGTGCCGCTCCCGCTGACTCGGCTCGCAAAGAAGCGGATCGAGTACGTGAGACCGGCATCGAGATTCGAGAATTCGAACCTCAGCGTCTCGGGCGCACCGATGCCGTCGTCGCTGCGAAAGACAAAGTCCTCTGTCGCCGACTGCACGGCGAGATCGCCGAGCAATGATGCGTCCGGCGCTGACAATCCCTGGCCCGAAGCGGCACTCTGCCCGACGGGCGAGGTCGCTCCAAAGCCGATGCCGGCCCCGCTCGCGCTTGCGGACGTACTTCCGCTTGTGTCGCGTAACCGGAAGAACTGACCAGGCGAGAAGCTGTTCCAGGTGTTGCCCGTCGGATCGGGCGAAGCCGTCCGGTTACTCGATGGGCCCATATCGATCAGGAACGACTGGGCACCCGCCGGCACGGCGGTCCCGATGAGGCATGCGCAGGCCAGCAGGTGCTTCCGATCCGGAGGCGAGAAGGCCTTGATGATCGTGCGCCGCCGCGGCAGGATCCAAGCTCGTGGGTTCATCAACGGCCTCTCCTTCGATGGCACGCCGGCACGCGCTCCCGCGCACCGATGCTGCATCCGCTTATCCGCTGCGCGCGGCGTCACGGCTCCATGTTCTCTTCGATTGCACGGACGAAATCGATGACATCCCGATCATCGATCTCACCGTCACCGTTGAAATCTGTCCGATCGCCCGAGGCGGGCCGGACGCCCCCGATCGCCGGCCGGGTTTCGACAGTCTGCCCGGCAGCCTGGGCCACCAGTCGGAACAGCCCGCTGTCGGCCGGGATCGCATCCGCGATCGTGAGGGTGTCTGTTGCCGAGCCGGATACGCGACCGGTATCCGCCAGCGGCACGCCGTCGCGCTCCCACCGCAGAGCGACACCCGGCAGGCTGCCGACGATGCCCGCGGTGAACGAAAGGCTATCTCCCGAGGAAACAACGGAATCGCTTGGATCCTCGTCCACCGCAAGCGGAACGACCTCCACTCGCATCGCGTTCAGGTATGCGAACAAGCCACGGGTCACCGTCAGGTCAACGAAGACCTGTCCGAACGCGTCCGGCACGATGCCGCTGACCACGGCGAGCGACGCATCGTTCCCGTCGTACGAGCCGTTGTTACCGATGTCCGGGCCGGTCGTTACCAGCCTCGCGGCTCCCTCGGTCGAACCGATCACCCGGTACTCTGTTTCGCGGATCTGATCCGCGGTTGTGCGTGTACCGAAGAAGGTGAACTCGTAGACGAACGCCGGATCGAGCCCGGTGAGCATGAAGCCGCCGGGGATGTCGTCGTTGCCCCCGCCCTGCAGGTCATCGGCCCCGCTGAAGAAATAGTCCTGTGTCGCCGTCGGGACCGCGAGATCGCCGAGCAGCGCCGGACTGGGCGATGCGAGCCCGCCGTTGACCAGCCCGTTTGAGCTGAATCCGCCCGTGATGACCATGCCGATGCCCGTGTTGTTGCCGCTTCGGTCGACGAGCCCCCCGATGTGCTCACCGGCGTTGATCGGCGCGTTGCCCTCCGCGGGCGCCCAATTGTTCCAGACGTGTCCGTTCGAATCAGGCCCGATCGTCTGGTTGCCGTCTTGCGGGTTGCTCGGGCCGAAATCGAAGTACAGCACACCGCCTGGCTGAAGCGTGTCCTGGTTCGGTACGAAGGCCTTGTTCGGAGCGACAACCGCCTCGAGCGAGGGACGCACGATCGTCGTCCACAGGTCGTACCCCGCACGGTTGAGGTGGATCGGGTCGACGTAGAGGGATGTGAACTCCGGCGCGGCCGGCGGGTTCAACGCGTAAAAGGCAGCTGGCAGGTCGATGTAATGAAGCTTCGGATCGGCCGCAGCCGCAGCCGCGATCGACGCGTTTGCCGCGTCACGCTCAGCAGTGGTGGGGCCGTTGGCGAGCGTCGGTGTGACGCCGAGGTAGAAGATGTCGACGCCGGGCTGCTGCGATTGCACCGTCGCAACGAAGGACTGGTAGTCCGCAAACACCTCGGCACCGGTCTCACCGGTGCTCAGGTCGTTCGTGCCTTCCCACACCACGACGGCTGAGGGCTGATACCCGAGCACAAGCTCATCAACCCAGAAGTTCAGGTCTTCGAACTGCGATCCCCCGAAGCCGCGCTGGATAATCCGATAATCAGAGAAATCACGAGTCAGCTGCTCCCACCGCCTGATGCTGGAGCTGCCGACAAAGACCACGCCCCCTGCCTGGATCGGATCGAGCACGTCCTGGTCGTTCCAGCGGGTGACATCGCCGAGATACGGCTGACTGGCTGCTCCCGCTGCGGAAAGAGCCACGACGAGCGAGAACGCCTTCCATCCAAACGTGCCCAAAGCGGAACCTCCCGAAAACCAGTCTCCGAAAGTATAGAGTTGATGCTATGATACAGGCGGCTCCGCCCGATGGACGGGCTTCGGGCAAAGATTTCGACTGAAAGCGAGACCCACGCCACCATGGCTCGTCATCCGGTGTACCAGCGCGTGAAAGAAGCCCTCCGCCAGCGGATCCTCGCCGGCGAGTATGTTGTTCGGGATATACCAGGAGAGCGGAGGCTCGCGACCGAGACGGGCGTGAGCTACATGACCGCTCGAAAGGCCGTGGGCGAGCTCATCGACGAGCAGGTGCTAGCGCGGCGACCAAACGGAACGCTCGCGGTCCACCCGGCGTTCTCTGAGTCGCACGCATCTGCCACCGCAGCGCTGCTGATCCCGGCCTTCCCATCGCCGCACCTGGCCCGGTGCAGGATCGAGATCGAACGCCTCGCCCGCGAGCACCGCGTTCGGATGCGCACCGTCGAGTACGCCTTCTGGTACGACTCGATCATCCCCGAAGCGCTCGAAGGCGCCGACGGTCTCCTGATCATCCCGAGCACGGAAGACGTGCCCGATCACCTCATCAAAGCCTTCGCTGCGCCGCCGAACCGCGTGGCGTTCTTCGATGCCGACATGACGAGCCGGGGCCTCACGTCGGTCCACCTCTTTGATCCGTCGCACTTCCGTCTGCTGTTTGACCACCTGCGTGACGGCGGCTTCGAATCGATCTCGTGCCTGAACACCCAGGGCCATAACGACGAGATCCTGAGCCGCATCGCTTGCTGGAAGCAGTGGGGCGAGGAGACCGGCACCGGCGGTACTCTTTATGACCACGAGGTCGAGCCCTACGGCGACCCGCTCGTTCACGCCCACGGCGCCGTGCTCGCCATGCTCGACCGGGGCGACACCCTTCCGGAAGCGATGGTGTGTACGACGTACCCGGCCGCGGTCGGTGCGGTGCGGGCGCTCCACGATCGAGGCATCATCGTCGGGCGTGACATCGCGGTCGCCGCGTTCAATATCGAACACCCGGCTCGATACGCGACGCCATCGATCACCGGCCTCGAGTTTCCGGATCTCGCGCCGCTGCTGGGCGGAGTATTCGAGTGGTTCACTTCGGAGCAGAACGGCCCGCGTGCCGGACGCCTGATCGTGCCCGACGAGCCTTCGCTCTTTGTTGGCGAATCAACGATGCAGGCCTCGTCGTCGGCAAGCCGCTCGTCTTAATTGGTTAACGCAAAAAAACTGCCCCGCGACGCGAACGCCCCGAGGCAGCAAGAGAAACGACCGGAAACAAGGTCGCGCTCCGATGAGCGCGAGAGCGATTATGGATTGCAGGTCGGGCCGTTCGCACCCTGGTTGAACGCGAGCACCCAGCTTGTGAAGTCTGCGGGTGTGACCAACCCGTCCTGATTGGCGTCGGCGAGCAGGTTGCTGCTGTTGAAGTTGAGCACCCAGCTCGTGAAGTCCGACGGCGTGACGAGGCCGTCGCCGTTCTGGTCGGCGCAGAGCCTTGTCGGGGCGACCACGTCCTCGGTGATAATCTCGATGATGCTGATGACGGCGAATGTGCCGTCGACCACCGCGGCCTCGACAATGATGTTGTTGTCGTCTGCGACGGGCGTCACGCCCGTGAATTCGATGATCTCGAAGTCGTTGGCGAAGGAGGCGCCGTCGCTGCCGGTGTTGGGCCCGCCGATGGTCGTGTTCGCCGACTGCGTGCCGTTGCCTCCGGTCACGGAGTACTCGTTGGTCAGCAGATTGAAGCCGTCGAGGCGAGTTCCGAACATCCGGATCGTGTAAGCCTTGTCGGGCTCAAGATTCGAAATCTCATATCCGAGTGTCGCGGCGAATCGGAAGTGGTGGTCTTCGGTTGCCTCGACGATCGCGAGCTCGCCCAGGAAAAGCGGATCAGGGTTGTTCAGGCCTTCGTTAAAGGGGAGGCTGGTACCGAGCGGGGTGGTGGCGCCGAACCCGATACCGGTGAAGAAGTCGCCGCCGCCGCTTACGGCGCCGCCCGTATCGAACAACCCGCTGAGGAACGTACCGGGCAGATAGTTGTTCCAGGTGTTGCCGATCACGTCGGGGCTGATTGTCTGATTCTGCGAGTTTGTCAGGTCGATGCGGTACGACTGCGCGGAAGTCGAGGCGGCGGCAATCAGGCCGGTGGCGGCGATGGTGGTGATCTTCAGCATGTGGTTTCTCCTCGTGTCTTCGGCCTCAGACGAATAACGGAATCACGGGTCTCCATGGCGTGAATCCGAAGAGCCCCCGGGCTCTTGGCTCTTGATGTTGCCATACTATGGCATTCATGCTATATTGTGCAAGTGTCTTCCTCGATCTCGCTCCGACAGCGAGGCGACGAGTGGCGACGGAGAAATGCGATGAAGAAGTAGCTTATTGCCGTTGCAGCGACTGGCCTCTCGGTTCCGAGTCTTCTTGCGGGAGCCCAACAGGTCTCCGAGTTGATCGCTCGGGATGTTGCACGGTTCCACGCCGATGAGTCGGCCCGGGCCAACATGCTTCCCTCGCTCGCGCTCGAGACCCCGCTGGGCCCGATCGGCGACGTACCGAGCTCCTTTCCGGTGAGTGTTTCGTTCTCCGAAGTGGACGGGCGGTTCGTCACGTCGATCGAGATCGACGACGGGACGAGCCTGTACGGAACGGGCCAGGCGGCGGGGGACCTGCTGCGGAACGGCCGCCGAACGGAGCAGTGGAACACCGACGCGTACGGCTACCAGGACGACTCGCCGTTGTACACCTCGCACCCGTGGGTGCTCGCGGTGCGAGCGGATGGCTCATCGTTCGGCGTGCTCGCTGATACCACGTATCGGGTCTTTATCGACCTGACCGATGGCATCCGATTCGAGGCCGACGGGCCAGCGCACCCGGCGATCGTCATCGACGGCGATTCGCCGATGGAGGTTGTCGAGCGGCTCGGTGACCTGACAGGCACGATCACAATGCCTCCCAAGTGGGCGATCGGCTACCACCAGTGCCGGTACAGCTACAACCCCGAGTCGCGCGTCAAAGAGATCGCCGACGGCTTCCGCCAGCGCGATCTGCCTTGCGATGTCATCTGGATGGACATCGATTACATGGACGGGTTCCGCACGTTCACCTTCGATAACGAGCAGTTCCCCGACCCTGCGGGCCTGAACGCCTGGCTCGATGAGCAGGGCTTCTCGAACATCTGGATGATCAACCCGGGCGTGAAGGACGAGGAAGGCTACTTCGTCCATGATGAGGGGAACGCACGCGACGTGTGGGTCCAGCGTGCCGACGGGTCGGAATACATCGGCGGCGTCTGGCCCGGCGACTGCGTCTTTCCCGACTTCACCAGACGTGACGTGCGTGAGTGGTGGGCCGGTCTGTACGCCGACTTCATGGCGCAGGGCATCGACGGCGTCTGGAACGACATGAACGAGCCCGCGATCCTCATCTGGGAGGACGGCGTCATCACCGGCGCCACGACCATGCCCGAAGACAACATCCACCGGGCCGATTCCGAGCTCGGCGGCACGCTGCCGCACGCGCGTTTCCACAACGTGTACGGCATGCTCATGGTGAAGGCGTCGCGCGAAGGGATCATGGCTGCCAACCCGGAGAAACGGCCCTTCGTGCTGAGCCGTGCGAACTACATCGGCGGCCACCGGTACGGAGCGACGTGGACCGGCGATAACACGGCGAACTGGTTCCACGTCGATACGTCCATCCCCATGGTCCTCAACCTGGGCCTCTCGGGCCAGCCTTTCAGCGGGCCGGACATCGGCGGATTCGTCGATGACGGGACACCCGAGATGTTCTCGCGCTGGATGGGCTACGGCACGCTCCTTCCCTTCGCCAGGGGGCACACGCAGAAGAACAGCCGCGACAAGGAACCCTGGGCTTATGGCCCGGAGATCGAAGCGACAAGCCGTCGGGCGCTTGAGCGTCGGTACCGGTTGCTGCCGTATTACTACACACTTTTCGAGGAATCGAGCAGGACGGGAGCACCCGTCGCGAGGCCGCTGTTCTTTGCAGACCCTGCCGATCCGCGGCTCCGCGACGAGGACGACGCTTTCCTCGTCGGCACCGACCTGCTCGTCGCGGTACAGACCGACCTCGAACGCACGTCCACCCACGAGCTGCCGCTGAATGCTGGCAACGCTCCGTGGGTCCCTCTCGACTTTCCCGACTTCGACGGCGAGGGCCGAGATAGTGAAGACCCCGACCAGCCGGCGTTGTTCCTCAGGCCCGGGGCGATCGTGCCGACCGGCCCAGTCATCCAGCATGTGAACGATTCGCCGAACAGCGGCGATGAGCTCACGCTGCTGATCGCCCTTGACGCTGAGGGCAACGCGGCGGGGGAGCTGTACGAAGACGCGGGCGAGGGATGGGGCTACAAGCAGGGCGAATTCCTGCGCACGCGTTTCTCCGCGACGACGCGGGACGGGGAACTTGTCATTACAACCGAAACACTTGGGGGCCAAATGGCTCGGCCCGACCGCGAGGTGATCGCCCGGGTGATCGCTGCAGACGGAACGGAGATTACGGTCCGCGGCATCGCGGGCAACGAGCTGCGGATCGGAATGCGGTAAGTACATGAGAGCGAAAGAGCACCATCGTGCGTGCACATGATTCAGATGCGGGCCAACGCCCGCTTTGCAAAGGAGAGGCAGAAATGAACGCTTTGAAAGTCAGCCTTGTCATCGCCGGTGTGTGCAGCGTCACGCCCGCATCCGGCCAGCTCATTCTCGTTGATCTCGGAACCGACGCGACGTTCCGCGGCGCGAGCGTGACAAATCCCGATAGCAACGGCAACAGCTGGAACTCGCTTGATTCGTTCGCATTCAACACGAACCTGATCGACAGCTCGGGCAGTGGCACGGGCGTGAACCTTGGTTTCAGCAGGCTCGATGCGACCGACTCGTTCAACGGTCCGCTGACCGATGACAACGGCTTTGGTGATCCGGCGCTCCCGGGTCTCGGCGCCGGCCTGGGCCCGCTCGCCGTCGGCGAGGCGGCCTTTGACTACTTTGTCAACCCACGGTTCGATGTGTTCAATCTCGATCCGAACTCGCAGTACGAGGTCACGCTCTACGGCGGCAGGAAGTTCGGCACGGGTAATACCAGCAACTACCTCATCCTGAGCGACAACTCGGCGAGCCCGGTCCAGCTGGCATCGCTCGACCTCGACCACGCGAACGCCGGCAACTTCATCGCGAACACCGATTCGGTGGTTTCGGCAATCGTCACGCCCGGAGGCGGCGGCACGCTGACGATCGATGTGTCCGGCGGGGCCGACGGCGGGAGCGGGTATCTGAACGCCTTCAGCCTCAGGCTCATCCCGACACCCGGCACGGCGGCGGTGCTTGGATTCGCGGGACTCGCCGGAGCGATCCGCAGACGCTAACACGGGGCAACTCCCGCCGACCGCGTCGGCAAAGCGGCTCCGCGAAGGCATCCGATCGATACACGACGGCCCGGTGGCGAAATCCACCGGGCCGATTCTGTAGAGCCTGGTTTTACATAACATGTATTATCGGCGGTTTCAGGCAAGGGATTTCGCCGTCAAGAGCCCCTCGAATGGTACGATGGCCCGCGTGGCTGATCGGCTGATCTATCTCGATAACGCGGCAACGAGCTGGCCCAAGCCGGCGTGTGTCGGCACCGCGATGTCAGCGTTTCTCGAGAATCACGCCGGGAACCCGGGCCGGGGAGGGCACTCGCTCGCTCGAGCGGCTGCAGCACCGGCTGAAGAGGTGCGGGCGAGGCTCGCGGAACAGCTCAACGCGGCGTCGGTCGATCGGGTCGTGCTGACGCACGGCTGCACCGATTCGGTCAATATCGCGATCCACGGCGTCATCCGTGCGGCGATAGCGTGCCCGGACACCCCGAAGCCGCACGTCGTCACGAGCAGCATCGAGCACAACGCCGTCCTCAGGACGCTCCAGTGCTACGTTGAGAGCAACTCGATCGAGCTGTCAATCGCCGCGTGCGATGAAACAGGGTGGACCGATCCGGACGACGTGCTGGCCGTGCTCCGGCCGGAGACGGTGCTGGTCTGCGTCAGCCACGCGTCGAACGCGACCGGCACAATCCAGCCGATCCGAGACATCGGCACCGCCGTCCGATCGATGACTCGACGCGGCCTCCTGCTCGTCGATTCGGCGCAGACGATCGGCCACGTCGGGCTTGATGCGCAGCACGACTTTGCAGACCTGATCTCCATCGCCGGGCACAAGGGCCTCTTGGGCCCGACCGGCACCGGGGCTCTCATCGTGGGCGAGCGGGCGTGGCCCGATGATCCGGCGGCACGTTCGTTTGTGTGCGAACGACGCGGAGGTACCGGAGCGGTTGGGCGAGGCATGGAGATGCCCGACACCCTGCCGGATGCGCTCGAAGCCGGCACGATCAACGCGGTCGGCTTCGCGGGCCTGCTCGCTGCGATGCGGGAACCGCTGCCAGGTCGGCACGAACACGAGGCCCTGCTGACCAGGCGGCTGCTCGAAGGGCTCGGCTCCATTCCGGCTGTGAAGCTGATGGGCCTTCCGGGCGTCGAGGGCAGGACCGCGGTCGTGCTCTTTACGATCGACGGCTGGCACCCGCGTGAAGCCGCAACGTATCTCGACGAACACGAACAGATCTGCGTCCGCGGCGGGACCCACTGCGCCCCCCTGCTGCACGAGCGGATGGGCACCGCCGCGTCGGGCGCGTTGCGAGCGAGCCCGGGCTGGTCGACGAGCGCTGAAGAGATCGACGCGTTTGTCAAGGCGATCGAATCGATGTGCGTCCGCACCGCGGTGTAGCCGCGGGCCGTGGAGGTTGAAAGCGCCGATGCGGAACGGAACGATCGAACTCAAGCCCGGCCCGATGACGTGGCAGGACGTCGTCGCGGTCGCAAGGGATGAAATTAAGGTCACGATCGGTGCCGAATCCGAACGCGTCATGGTCCGCTCTCGTGATGCGCTGGAGCGGATCGCCGCAGATGGCGAGGCCCACTACGGCGTCAACACCGGGTTCGGCTCGCTCGCCAGGCACCGTGTGGACGCGGCGGAGCTCGGGCAGCTCCAGCTCAACCTCATCCGGTCGCACGCTGCCGGCGTGGGCCCCCCGCTGCCGAGCGATGTCGTCCGCGGGACGATGCTGCTGCTCGCCGCTTCGCTCTGCCGCGGGGCGAGCGGGGCTTCACCTGGTCTTGTGCGGCTGATCGTTGACATGCTCAATTCGGGCATCACGCCCGTCATTCCTGAGACGGGCAGCGTCGGTGCCTCCGGTGACCTTGCGCCGCTCGCGCACCTCGCACTGAGCCTCGTCGGCGAGGGGCGTTGCGTGCTTGAAGGCCAGGTCCTGCACTCTCGCGACGCCCTCGACCGGCAGGGCCTCGCCGCCCGGCAGCTCGGGATGAAAGAGGGCCTTGCCCTGATCAACGGGACCCACCTCATGGCGGCGCGGGCGTGCCTTGTGCTTTCCGATGCGCGGCGGCTTCTCCGGTCTTCGCTCGTTGCGGGCGCGATGTCGCTCGACGGCTGCCGAGGGTCGGACGCGCCGTTCGACGCACGCATCGCAGAGATGCGCGGCCATCCGGGGGTGGCGGTTGTGTCTCGCGTGCTCCGGCGGCTGCTCGAAGGCTCACAGATCGGCCCGTCCCATCGCGAAGGCGATCCTCGCGTGCAGGACCCCTACTCGCTCCGCTGCCAGCCGCAGGTCATCGGCGCGGCGATCGATCAGCTCGCCGCGTTCCGCGTTGCCGTCGAGCGCGAGCTCGGGGCCGTGACAGACAACCCCCTGCTCGTCGACGGCGGCGTGCTGGTGTCCGGCGGGAACTTTCACGGCATGCCCATCGCGATGCCGCTCGACGCGGTCGCGCTACCGCTCGCGCACACCGCCGGATTGTCGGAACGCCGGGTGTTCTGGATGCTCGCGGCTATCGACCCCGACTCGGGCCTGAGCCCCTACCTTGCCAAGCGGCCCGGGCTCTCAAGCGGCCTGATGATCGCACAGTACACGGCGGCGGCGGCGTGCAACGAGATCGTCGGCCTCTGCACGCCGGCGAGCGTCGCCAACATCTCGACGTGCGCCGGCGTCGAGGACTACAACAGCTTCGGCCCACGCGGCGCAGCCAAAGCGGCGCGCATCGTCGAGCTCGCGGAGGCGGTCGTTGCCGTCGAGCTCCTGTGCGCCGCCGAAGCCATCGACCACCAGCGTCCGCTCCGAACGGGTGATCGGCTCGAAGACGCCCGCGCGTTGATCCGCGCAGCGGTCGATCCTTACGAGCAGGACCGCCCGCCCGGTCCGGACATCGAAGCGGTCGCCGGACTGATCCGAGGGGGTGCGTTCGACCGATTTGTTGAGAGCGAAGGAGACGCGTTATGACAGGGCAGGCACCAGTGCAGGGCCCGCTCGTCGGCCGTGAAGTGCGGTCGCCGCGCGGCGATACACGCCGCTGCAAATCGTGGCAGGCCGAGGGCGCGATGCGGATGCTCATGAATAACCTCGATCCCGAGGTCGCCGAGCACCCGGAGAGCCTGGTGGTGTACGGCGGGCGGGGCCGAGCCGCAAGGACGTGGGAAGACTTCGACGCGATCGTGCGCACGCTGGAACGGCTCGAGCCCGATGAGACGCTCCTCGTGCAGTCCGGCCGACCGGTTGGCGTCGTGCGGACGCACGCGGATGCGCCGCGTGTGCTCATCGCGAACAGCAATCTCGTGCCCCGCTGGGCGACGCAGGAGCACTTCGATTCGCTCGAGGCCCGCGGCCTCATGATGTTCGGGCAGATGACGGCCGGCTCGTGGATCTACATCGGCACACAGGGCATTCTGCAGGGCACGTTCGAGACGTTTGCCGAGTGCGGCAGGAAGCACTTTGGAGGCTCGCTGGCGGGTCGGCTGTGCGTGACCGCGGGTTGCGGAGGCATGGGCGGCGCGCAGCCGCTCGCGGTCACTCTCGCGGGGGGCACGTGCCTGATCGCCGATGTCGACCGGTCGCGTCTCGATCGCCGCGTGCAAGACAGCTACCTTGACGAGGTGGTCGGGGACCTCGATGCCGCGATCGACCATGCCGTGGCGTGCGCCGGGCGATCGGAGGCGGTGTCGATCGGCGTGCCCGTCAATGCGGTGGTGCTGCTCGAGAGGCTCATCGAACGCGGCCTGACCCCCGACGTCCTGACCGATCAGACCTCGGCCCACGATCCGCTCGATGGCTACGTGCCGATCGAATACTCCTTCGAGCAGGCCGGGGTGGCGCGGCGCGGCGATCCTGGGGCGTATCAGGCGCTAAGCGTTGCCACAATGACGCGGCACGTTCGCGCGATGGTGGTTCTCCAGCAGCGCGGCGCGATCACCTTCGATTACGGCAACAACATCAGGCAGCGCGCGAAGGACAACGGGTTCGACGACGCCTTCGCGTTCCCAGGATTCGTGCCCGAGTACATCCGCGAACAATTCTGCCTGGGGCGGGGGCCCTTCCGCTGGGCGGCGCTCTCCGGGGATCCTGCGGACATCTACAAGACCGACCTCGCGCTGCTGCGGGCGTTTCCCGTTGCCGACGGCGGGTTCAACGGCAGGCTTCACGATTGGCTGCTCGGGTGCCATCGCAATCCGGAGGCGTTGCTGGCCGGCGACTTCGACCGGTGCGAGCCGCGCTTCGGGTGGCAGGGCCTGCCGGCGCGGATCTGCTGGTTTGGGCTGGGTGAGCGGGACAAGGCGGGCCTGATGTTCAACGACATGGTCGCCTCGGGTGAGCTGTCTGCTCCGGTCGCGATCGGCCGCGATCACCTCGATTGTGGATCCGTCGCGAGCCCGAACCGGGAAACCGAGGGCATGCTGGACGGGACCGACGCGGTGAGCGATTGGCCGCTGCTCAATGCGATGGTGAATGTCGCGAGCGGCGCGAGCTGGGTGAGCCTGCACCACGGCGGCGGTGTCGGGATCGGGTTCAGCCAGCACGCGGGGCAGGTCGTCGTCGCCGATGGGACAGATGCATCGCGCGACCGGGTCCGCCGAGTGTTGACCAACGACCCGATGATGGGCGTGTTCCGGCACGCGGATGCGGGCTACACAACAGCGGCAGCGTGCGCCCGTGAACTCGGCGTCGATCGCCCGCTTGACGCGGATGGTCGAGGCTGATGGCCCTCGCGACGCCGAATGTCACACCCGGCGTCTGGGACAGCACGCGCGAAGGCTCCTTTGCCGGCACGGTCGCGACGGGATCGGCCGACGGATGCGATGTCGCGCTGCTCGGGATCCCTGATGACACCGGTGTGCAACTCAATGGCGGCAACACCGGCGCGGCTCAAGGGCCTTCCGCGTTCCGAGCCGCGCTCTCCGGCTGCGGGGTCGAGCATCCGTCCGGCTGGTCGTGGCCACGGGTGTTCGACGCGGGCGATGTGGTCCCGGGCGCCTCGCTTGCCGAGACCCACGGGCGGGTGACCGAGGCTGCGGGTGAGATTTTCTCGGCCGGACTGCTGCCGGTCGCCGTGGGTGGTGGGCACGATCTCACCTTTCCGTTCGTGCGAGCCGCGACGCGGGCGCAGGCCGTCTCGGGGGGCGTGTACCTCGACGCCCACCTTGATGTACGCGAAACCGACGGCTCCGGGATGCCATTCCGTAGGCTGATCGAAGATTGCGGCATTTGCCGGCTCGATGTCATCGGGCTCGACCGTGCGGTCAATTCCGAGGCGCACACGAGGTGGTATCTAGCGAATGGAGGCCGGATCGGTGCGATCACGGCTGAGGACCCGCTTCCGGAGGGTCAGCTGTTTGTGAGTATCGATCTCGACGCGATCGACGCGTCTCATGCCCCGGGCGTGAGCGCACGGAACCCGGCCGGCCTGACAGCGCGAGAGGCGGCCGACTGGGCACGGGCCGCGGGGCGATGCCCGCGTGTCCGCTGCTTCGACATCATGGAGCTCTGCCCGGCACGCGATGAGAATGGGCGGACTGCGCGGCTCGCGGCGCACCTGTTCCTGAGCTTCCTTCGTGGTCTGGCTTCTCGGCTCGATCCCTCGCCCAGTGGCGGTGCCGGGTGACCGGGCTGCTCGTCAAGAACGCGACGCTCGCGCCCGGTGAACCGCCGATGGACGTGCTCTGCCGCGGGGACATGATCGTGGAGGTCGGCCGATCACTCGCGGCGCGGGGTGCTGAGATACTTGATCTCGAGCGTCGTGCGCTGGTTCCCGGCTTCGTCGACTGCCACACGCATGCCTGCTGGGCGGGGTGCCGCCTTGACGAGTGGGAGCAGATCCGGGCCGGCGCGTCGTACCTCGATGTTCTGCGTGCCGGGGGCGGCATCATGAGCACGGTCCGAGCCGTGCGAGATGTATCCGAGGCCGATCTTGTTGATGGGCTCGTGCAGCGGCTCGGGCTCTGCCTTGCGCACGGCACAACGACGATCGAGATCAAGTCTGGCTATGGCCTCTCAACGGCGGACGAGATGAAGATGCTTCGAGCGATCACATCCGCCGGCGAGCATTGGCCCGGAACGGCGGTTCCAACGGCGTGCATCGGGCACGCGAAGCCGCTCGACGACGGGGGCTTCGTCGAGCGAACGATCCGCGAGACACTACCCGCCGTGACGGCCGAGTTTCCGGGCATCGCGATCGATGCATATTGCGAGGCGGGCGCCTGGACGCTCGCTGAGTGCTTGCGGCTCTTCGATGCTGCGATCGAGGCGGGGCACCCGGTGCGTGTCCACGCGGATCAGTTTCACGACCTGGGGATGGTTCCGGAGGCGATCAGTCGGGGGTTCCGGAGTGTGGATCACCTTGAGGCGACCGAGCCCGGGCACCTGGAGGCGTTGGCGGTGTCGGGCACGGCCGGCGTGATGCTGCCGGCGAGCGGGTGGCACCTGGACGGTCGCTACGCGGACGGCAGGGCGTTCGTTGATGCCGGCGGCACGCTCGCGCTCGCGACGAATCTGAATCCGGGCAGTGCGCCGTGCTTTTCGGTGCCGATGATCATGGGTCTCGCCGTGCGCCACCTTGGGCTGACGTGTTCGGAGGCTCTGGAGGCCGTGACCGCCGGAGGCGCGCACGTGCTCGGGCTTGCGGATCGCGGGCGGATCGCTCCGGGTCAGCGTGCTGATTGCGTGGTGCTGCAGACGCGCGATGTCAGAGACGCGTGCTTCTACCTCGGGGGCAGTCTGGTCGCCGAGGTCATCGTGGGCGGGCGCAGGCTAGTATCGCCGCGTGGCACGGATACCGCTTCTGAAAGAGCGTGACGCAGAGGCGGCCCGGGAGGCGGCGTCAAAGGTTGTTGAGACGCACCGGCGTCTCGCGGAGTCCGTGAGAGCCGGGCAGACGCTCGCGCACATTGACGCGCTCGTCGCATCAACGCTCGACGAGCTCGGCTGCCGGAGCTGCTTTCTCGGGTACAGGATCCCGCGGTCGCCGCCGTTTCCTTCTCACGCGTGCCTGAGCCTGAACGAGTGCGTTGTCCATGGCACGGCGGGGTACACGCTGAAGCCGCTCGAGCCGGGCGACCTGCTCTCGATCGATATCGGCGTGTGGTACAAGGGCTGGGTGGGCGATGCGGCGTGGACCTACGCGATCGGTGAAGTCAGCGATGAAGCCGACCGGCTCATGCAGGCGGGCGAGACCAGCATCGCCGAGGGGGTCAAGCACCTCGCGCCGGGGCAGACACTGATGGGATGGGCCACGACCGTGCAGAGGATCGTCGAGGTCGATTTCGGCTTCCACCTCGTGCGGGGCCTTGGCGGACACGGCTACGGCCGATCGCTGCACGCACCGCCGTTTGTCTCGAACATCCCGCTCGGCCCGCTCGAGTGGCCCGACGGTCGGACGGTGTGCGAGCCGGGAATGCTCGTCGCGGTCGAGCCGATGATCGCCGTCGGCACGCCGCAGACTGAAAATCTGGACCGGCAGTGGCCGGTGTTCACCGCCGACGGATCGCTGAGTGTTCATTACGAGCACGACGTGCTTGTGACGGCCGACGGGCCCGATGTGCTCACGAGCGGGCTGCATGACTTGCCGCGTGTGATCGGCTAGCCGTGACGCCGCCGGCAACGATCGGTAAGAGTATCAGGAGAGAGAGCGGTGCATAGCGGGCGGGAACGACTGGCTTCGATCTTCGGCGCGGCGCGGGACGATGGTCGCGGCGCGCTCATGCCTTTCATCGTCGGCGGGTACCCGTCTCCCGGGTCGATCGGCGCTCTGATCTCATCGATCGATGCCGCGGGCGCGGATGTGATCGAAGTCGGCTTCCCGTTCTCAGATCCGATCGCTGACGGCCCCGTCGTGGCCGCCGCCATGCACGATGCGCTCGGAGCCGGTGCCACGCCCGACGGTGTGATCAGGTCCGTGGCGGACATCCGCTCGTCGGTCGATGCGGGGCTCGTCGCGATGGTGTCTGTATCGATCGCGGCCCGGCTCGGCGGCCCGAGCGGGTTTGTGAACTCGTGCGTCGAGGCGGGCTTTGACGGGTTCATCTTCCCCGATGCATCCCTGGAAGAGGCCCAGCCTTACGTTGAGGCGTGCGACGCGGCAGATGCCGGGTGTTCGCTGCTGATCTCGCCCTCGACGAGCGCCGAGCGCGCTGGTCGGATCGCGGCAGCATCGAGCGGGTTCGTGTACATGCTCGCGCGTTCGGGCGTGACCGGGGAGCGCGAGTCGGCTCCGGATGTGTCGGGTCGCGTCGCGGAGCTGCGTACGTCGACGGATCTGCCGATCGCCGTGGGCTTCGGCATCTCGTCCGCGGATCACGTGCGGGCGGTTGTCGAGCACGCCGACGCCGCGATCGTCGGCAGCGCGCTCGTCAGGCGGCTCCGCGAGGCGGAGGGAGATCCGGCGGAGGCGGCGGGCCGATTTGTTGCCGAACTCGCGGCGGGGCTGAATCCAGACCGCGCCGGGCGCAACTGACAATTGTCAGATGCTGTATGCAGCAAACACGGCTTGGCGGGTTTTTGGCCGCCGGGCTTGCTGTACGCCCGCGACACGGGACAATCGCCCTTTCCGGCCCAGCGAACGCGACGAAAGGACATACCGTGAGCAGCCAGCAGATCCGACGCGATGCCGTAGCAGCCGCCAATGCCTGGAGCATGAGCAATGCCCCGGGCAGCATCGACCCGGGCCGGATCGATCAGCAATTCGGCGAAGACTGCTTCAGCCTGCCCGAAATGAAGGCGCTGCTTCCAAAGGAGACGCTGAAAACACTGCTCGCGACCATCGAGCGAGGGCTGCCGCTGGACCACGACGTTGCCGAGACGGTCGCCGCCGCGATGAAGACGTGGGCCGTTTCCCACGGCGCGACGCACTTCACACACTGGTTCCATCCGCTGACCGGGGCGACCGCCGAGAAGCACGACGGTCTCTTCGAGCCGGACGGCCAGGGCGGGATGATCGCGAAGCTTTCGGGCTCGAGCCTCGTGCAGGGCGAGCCCGATGCGTCGAGCTTTCCATCGGGCGGGCTGCGTCCGACGTTCGAGGCGCGGGGCTACACCGCGTGGGACGCGACGAGCCCGGCGTTCTTGATCCGGGGCGTGAACAGCGTGACGCTGTGCATCCCGACGGCGTTCGTGTCATGGACCGGCGAAGCGCTCGATAAGAAGACCCCCCTGCTCCGATCGATGGACGCGATCTCCGAGCAGGCGATGCGCGTGCTTCGGATCTTCGGGAGCGATGCCGGCGTGAGCCGGGTGCAGTGCACGATGGGCTGCGAGCAGGAATACTTCCTCGTCGATCGCAACTTTGTCAATGCGAGACCCGACCTGCTTCTCTGTGACCGCACGGTCTTCGGGCGCGTGCCGCCGAAAGGGCAGGAGCTGTCGGACCACTACTTCGGGGCGATCCCGTCTCGAGTGCTCGCGTTTATGGCTGAGGCCGAGCACGAGCTGTACCGCCTCGGCGTGCCGGTGAAGACACGGCACAACGAGGTCGCGCCGGGCCAGTACGAGATCGCTCCGCTCTTCGAGCAGGCAAACGTTTCGTCTGACCATCAGATGGTGCTGATGGAGACGCTGAAGCGGGTCGCGCCCCGGTTCGGGCTGACAGCGATCCTTCACGAGAAGCCCTTCGCCGGCGTCAACGGCTCGGGCAAGCACACCAACTGGTCGCTTGCGACCAACACGGGTGTGAACCTGCTTGACCCGCGCGACGAGACGCACACGAACATGCAGTTCATGGTGTTCCTGACCGCGGTGATCCGGGCGGTGCACGACCACGGGGCTCTGCTGCGTTCGGCGATCGCTTCGGCCGGAAACGATCACCGGCTGGGTGCAAACGAAGCCCCCCCTGCGATCATCTCGATCTTCCTGGGCGACATGCTGACCGACCTCATCGAGCAGATCGAAAAGGGTTCGCCGACGCGCACGCTCAAGGGCGGCCAGATGGATCTCGGTGCGACGACGCTGCCTCACCTGCCCCGAGACTCTGGCGACAGGAACCGCACATCGCCGTTCGCGTTTACCGGGAACAAGTTCGAGTTCCGGGCGGTGGGCTCGGCCCAGACCTCGGCCTGGCCGGTCACGGTGATGAACACGATCGTTGCCGAATCGCTCTCGGTGCTCGCCGACGAGCTCGAGAAGGGTCTCGGCAAGTCTCCCACGCCCGCGAAGCTGCAGTCGACGGTGCGATCCGTGCTCAAGAATACCATCAAGGCGCACAAGGCTGTGATCTTCAACGGCGACGGCTACTCGGACGAATGGCACGCCGAGGCCGAGAAGCGGGGCCTGCCGAACCTGCGAGAGTCCGCCGATGCGATCCCGGTGCTCAGCAGCCGCGGCACCGTCGCGCTCTTCAAGAAGATGAAGGTGCTCACCAAGCCGGAGGTCGAGAGCCGGACGACGATCTTCCTCGAGAAGTACGTCATGCAGATCCAGATCGAGGTCGGGACGATGCTCGAACTCGCGAGGAACGCGATCCTGCCCGCCGCGCGGGAAGAGCAGCGGCGGATGGCGGAATCGATCGCTGCGGCAGAAGGTGTCGGCGTCGACTGCGGCGATGATCGCGAGACGCTGGACGCGCTGGTCGGGCTGATCGCACGCTTCAGGCAGGCGACGGACGCCCTCTCTCAGGCGGCCGACGCGTTCCCGGAGGACCCGAAGAAGGGCGCGGAGCACGTTCGTGACTCGATCAAACCCCTCATGCACGACCTGCGGGGCCTCGGTGACGAGCTCGAGGCACGCGTTGCATCGGAGCTCTGGCCTCTGCCGACCTACCGTGACATGCTCTTCATCAAGTGAGCATCCGCGGGGCCGGCGCATGAGTCATATCCGATTGTTCGTGGCGTGCTGCCTGTCTTGGCTGTCGGTCTGTGGCTCGATGCCGAGCTCTGCGCAGGCGATGGAATACCCGTACGCGGTGCTGCCATCGCCTCAGCGGGACGGCGACCCAGAAAAGGGCCGGGACTACCTTCTCAACGGCGGTTACATCGGCGCGGGGATTCCGCTGCCGCTCTGGCGGGCGTTGCACGCCTTCGCGCCGCCTCCGGACCGGTTGATCGATCGGCCGGGCGTCGATCCATCGGTGCCGATCGACATGAACCAGTACCAATCGGCCCGCGGCATTGAAGTTGTGTCGGGCGTGAACTGCCTCGGGTGCCATGCGACCGAGTTCCGGGGCGAGTATGTGATTGGCCTCGGCAACGCCTCGCGTGACTGGACCCGCGGGCCGCAGCCGATGAACCAGCTCGGTGCGATCGGCAACGTCTTGCTCGCCGGCAACGAAGCGGCTCGCGAGGAACTCAGGCTGTTCATCGAGGGCGCAAGCTCGCTCGCGGGGACGACCGATGCCCCGGTGCGCGGCGCGAATCCCGCGTTCCGATTCGAAGAGGTGACCGCAGCGTTCCGCGACCCAGAAACCCTCGAACGTGTCGACGAACCGGTCTTTGCGATCGGGCCCGACGTCACTTGGTCCGATGTGCCGCCGCTCTGGAATCTGAAAAAGAAAGCGTCCTTGTATTACAACGGGATGGGACGCGGGGATTTCGCGCGGCTTATCCAGCAGATCGGGATGGTGCTGATCGAGGACGCGGACGAGGCGGCGTCGATCGAGCCCGGTATGCGCGACGTGATGGCGTACCTGAAGACACTCGAACCACCCGCGTTTCCTGAAAGCATCGACGGCGACCTCGCACAAGCCGGCGCGGCGATCTTCAATAGCCGCTGCGCGACGTGCCACGGCACCTACGGCGACTACGAGACCTATCCGAACCTGATCATCCCTCTCCAGACGATCGGGACCGACCCGGTCTACGCGGAGACGCTTTACGAGAGTGGGCTCATCCCGTGGTTTAATCGGAGCTGGTTCGCCCAAGATGGGGTCGCGGAAGCAGTTCCGGAACTCGGGTACGTCGCCCCACCACTCGACGGAGTCTGGGCGACTGCGCCCTACTTTCACAACGGATCGGTGCCGACGCTCGCGGGCGTGCTTGACTCGCAAGTCAGACCCGATCGCTGGACACGCTCGTTCAAGACCGACGAGAGCGCTTACGACCTTGCAAACGTTGGCTGGGTGCATTCGGCGGTTTCGGAAGAGGACGCCGGTGCGGCCGACACACAACCCGGAGTCTTCGATATGCGCCGACGCGGATTTGGCAACGGCGGCCATACGTTCGCGGATGACCTATCGAATCGGGACCGCCGCGCACTGCTCGAATACCTCAAAACGCTGTAGGCCTGCTACGATCTTTGCGGCCCCGTAGCTCAGCGGTTAGAGCTGGCGACTCATAATCGCTCGGTCCCCGGTTCGA
>JBCBNT010000031.1:0-31714 GCA_039821685.1 Planctomycetota bacterium
CACGCGTCGAGCCACACGGTCACGGTGCGTGCGGTCGATGCCGATGGTCTGGCCATCGAGCGTGAGCTGACGGTGACGGTCGGCGATGTCAACGAATCGCCGGCGGGCCTGGGCTTCGTCGGCGGCAGCGTCTCGGAGAACGCGCCTGCGGGCACGGCCGTTGCGACGGCTTCTGCCATGGATCCCGACGCGGGCGACACGCTGAGCTACTCGCTGTCGGACGATGCCGGCGGGAGGTTCGCGATCGACGCGAGCACGGGCGAGATCGTCACGACGGGCGCGATGGATCACGAAGATGCGGCGTCGCACACGGTCACGGTGCGTGCTGTCGATGCCGACGGCCTCGCGATCGAGCGCGAGCTGATGGTGACGGTGGGCGATGTCAACGAGTCGCCTGAGTTCCAAGAGGCGCCCGAGACCAGCCTTTTCGCGAGTCAGGGTGAGGCAGTCGTGCTCGATGCTGTCGCTGTTGACGTCGACGGTGATGACCTGACGTACACATGGCGTCAGATATCGGGTCCGGATGTCGAAGTATCCGGCGGCGATGGATCCCGATTGGAATTTGTCGCGCCGAACCTCGAGGCGACGGGTGTCGCTACCTTCGAAGTGACCGTGAGCGACGGCGAGCAATCGCAAACGCAGGTGCATCGCGTTGAGATCTCTGCCGGTGATGCGGGACGCGACGCTGACGAGCAGCTTCAGTCGGTCAGTGAAACATCCGCCGAGGATCGGACAAGCGAGCCGTCGCGGGCTGCTGATGGTCAGCCCGGGTGGTACACCGGCGGGACCGAGTCGATCATCGACGGAGACTCTGACCTTCCCGTGACTGCGCCCGAAGCGCCGACGCCTGCTCGAGCCGCCGCTGATGCGGTCAACTGGGTCGCTTCTGAGATCGAAGAGTTGGCTGCCCTGGCCGGGTCTGTGACCGAAGCGGATATCGCGACGGTGCCTCCGGGCGAAGCCGATGCATCTCCGAAGTCTTTCGCGGAGGTGTTTGAGGACGAGAGCGGGTCCGGAACGACGGACGAAGGTGAAACCATCGACGGGGATACACAGCAAAAGGCCGGTGGCTTCACGGCATCGCTCTTCGCCATGCTCCGCGCGGGGTTGGGAATTCAGAACCGGCAGGATGAAGAAGGCGGCGAGCGATCGGACCGATTCAAGCGGTGAACCCACACGGGTAAGGAACGAATATGCAACAGCAGTCATCCAACGGTACCGCCGGATTCGACGCATGGGCTCACAGCCTGCTGCGAGAGCTCGAGCAGCAGACTCCCGAGGCCATCCGCCGTCAGCGATCGGCGGAGCGTCAGGCCGTTCGGATCAACGTCACGATCAGGCCCGGCAACTCGAGCGAGCGCGGCCCCGATGCAGACATCGCGGGCGTGACGGGCGACGTGTCGAGCAACGGCGCTGGTCTTATGACGTCTCGGCCGATCCGAGTGGGGGACGTATACCAACTGGTCTTCGAAAAGGGCGAGCTCGATCTTCCCATCGTGTACGCGAGATGCATGCGGTGCCGGGTCGTGAGGGAAGACGCGTTCGAATCGGGATTCAGCTTCTTCGATAAGATCACCCTCACGCCCACCGATGCAACCGATGACACCAAGGAAGGCCTGCTCTAGCGATGACAGCGAACGCAGCACAAACCACGAACCAGGAACCGGCGGCTGACGGCGGCGTCGTGCGTGAGCTCTCCGCGCTCATCTCACGGCTCGCGACACGGGCCGAGACCCCTTCCGACTTCGTCCGCAGCGCATCCGAAGCGATCGTGCGCGCATTCCAGAGCCCCTATGGGGCCGTGAGTGTTCGCCTTGGCGCGACTGTGGTCGAGGATGCCTGGCACACCGGCGGCACAGATCCGGGCTTCTGGAAGGGACCGGTTGAAAATATCCAAGCCGAAACACTCGAGACGGCACGGCCCGTCGCCAAGCAGTTCTCAGCAAAGTCTGCCAGCCTGAAAATCGGGCTCGTATCGGCGCTTCTCCGCGACGCGGGGGGCTCGATGATCGGCGTCCTCACGATCGTCCTCCGAATCGACGACGCTGTCCCGCCGTCGACGCAGCGAGATCTTCTCGAGGCATTCGCTGCACAGATCTCGCTGGGACTCGGCGCGATCGCCGCGAGAAACGTCGAGGCGGGTGAGCCCGCTCCAACGACCGAGCTGTCGAAGGCTGCCGGGTACAGATCTGAGGTCGAGCTGGCGTTTGCGCTCGCCTCGAGCCTGCGAAACAAGTTCGGCTGCGATCAGGTCGCCATCGGCGTTTCGCGATCGTCCCGGCCCGCGATCGTGTCCGTATCGGGTCTCGACGAGGTCAGCGCCCGCTCCGAAGCCGTTCGGCTCGTCGCCGATGCGATGGGCGAAGCGCTCGATCGCGCCAAGACGATCGCCGTCCAGCGCGGGCAGGGCGAGGGCTACCGGGTCCATAGAAACTGGCACAACCGCTGCGGCGGCATGCCCGTGGCGACCGTCCCGCTCGAGGCCGGAGAAGGCTGCACACTCTTCGCTTCGCTCCGGCGCGCGGGCGACATGCCCTTCCGCGATGATGAGCTGAGCGACATCGCAGCCTCGATGTCGCCATACGCCCCGGCCTTTGAGATGCTCGAGCGTGCGAGCCGGTCGCTGCGGGCTCACGCTCGTGCCGCCGCCCGCTCTCGGTTGAGGTCGCTGGTCGGTCGCGGCGCGTGGATGCAGAAGGCAGCCGTCGCCGCCGCTCTATCGATGACTGGCTGGGTGGCCTTCGGCACGCTCCCTTTTAACCTGACATCTTCCGCGACTGTGGTCGCCGCTTCGCAGCGGCAGATTTCCGCGCCGCACGCCGGAGCGCTCGCCGCCGTGCTTGTCGCTCCGGGAGATGCCGTCGAAGAAGGGCAGCTGCTCGCTCTCTTCGATACCGCCGAACTCAGGCTCGAGCGTCAACGCCTCGTCGCGGAGATCGACATCGCGACGGTGAACGAGGACCGTGCGCTCGCCGATGGCATCTCATCCGACGCCGCGCTCGCCCAGACAGAGCGACGCCGTGCAAAGGCGCGACTGTCGCAGGTCGACACGATGATCGAGCAGGCATCGATCCGTGCCCCGTACGACGGCCGGATCATCGCCGGCGATCTTCGCGGCCGGGTCGGCGAAACGGTCGCGGTCGGCACGCCACTCTTCACCGTCGCTGAAAGCAGCGAGGGCTGGACTCTTGAGATCGAGGTGCCGCAGCGGACGATTGGCGACATCGGCGAAGGGATGACGGGCGAGTTCGCGACCGACGCCCGCCCAGAGTCTGCCTCGGCCATGAGCGTCGAGCGTGTCAGGCCGATGCCCGAGATGCGGGTCGGCCGATCCGTGTACATCGCCGAGGCACACCTGCCCGCCGGTGACGGCTGGCTGAAGGCGGGCATGGAGGGGTCGGCCCGTGTCACGATGGGCCGTCGCCCCGTCTGGTGGCTCGCAACGCACCGTCTCGTCGACGCACTCCGGATGCAATTCCTGCTATGAGCCACGACAAGCCGACACAAACGCCGGACGCCACCGACTCGCTGGCCCCGAAGCTGGGCCCCGCGTGCGTCGGGCTTCGCGCTGACCTCGAGGTCCATCGCCACGTGTTCCGCGGCGAGCCGTCCTATGTGCTGCGAGACCCGGTCACACTCGCCGTACACAGGGTTTCGGCCGAAGACTACCAGATCGTCGCCGCCCTCGATCAGAACACCGCGCTCAGCGACGTGCTCGCGCGCCTCATCGCGGAAGGCGTTCTCGAAGACGAAGATGCAGAGCCCTTCTACCGGTTCATCCTCACGCTCCACTCGCTTGGCTTCCTGAGCCTCCCGGTGCCCGATGACAAATCGCTCTATGAGCGACGCCTGAAGAAGCAACGCGCTCAAACCATGGCAAAGGTCATGGGATTTCTGTTCATGCAGATCCCGGTCTGGAACCCGGACGCGTTCCTCCAGCGCACCGCCCACCTTGTGTCCTGGGCGTTCAGCCGCTGGGCGGTCGCGATCTGGTGCGCCGTCGTCGGCGCGGCGGTCGTGCTGCTCTGGCAGTCCCGCGGCGCGTTCTTCGAACCGATCACGAACGCATTCACGCCCGGCAGGCTCCTCGGGATGTGGTTCACGCTCGTCTTTATGAAAGTCCTCCACGAGTTCGGTCACGCCTACGCGTGCCGAAGGCTCGGCGGCGAGGTGCCCGAGATGGGCGTGTATCTCATCGCGGGCACGCCGTGCGCTTATGTCGACGCGACGTCGTCATGGGGCTTCACCCGGCGGAGGGATCGCATCTCGGTCATCCTCGCGGGCATGTATGTTGAGCTGTTCGTTGCCGCGCTCGCCGTCTTCTTCTGGGCGTCGACTTCCTCGCCCACCCTGCAGGTCATCGCGTTCGACATCGTCCTCGTTGCCGGCATCGCCACGATCCTCGCGAACCTCAACCCGCTCATGCGGTTCGATGGCTACTACCTCGCCTCCGACTTCCTCGAGATCCCGAACCTGCGATCCACCGCCCAGGGATACACTGTGTCGCTCTTGAAGCGTGCTGCGATCGGTACGCCGGCTCTCCACCTGCCGTACGGCGGCGGCGTGCGTGCGCTCCTTGCAGTCTTCGGCATCGCGAGCACGGTGTACAAGTTCACCATCGTCCTCGGCATTTCCGCCCTGCTCGCGACCAAGGCGCTCTGGCTCGGTATCGGGCTCGCGGCCTTCTACGTCGGCACAGAGCTCATCAAAGCGCTCAGGAATATCGGCGTCTTTCTTGTTCACTCCGACGAAGCCAAGCAGCACCGGATCCGCTGCGGCGTGCTCGCCTTGTTCGTCTTCGGTGCGTTGCCCGCGTGCCTCGTCTTTCTACCGGTTCCGAGCCAGGTCAAGGCGACCGCGACCGCCGGACGGGAGCAGGAATCGCTCGTGTACCCGTCGATCGGCGGATTTCTTGAGACCGTCGCCGTGTCTGAAGGGCAAGCCGTCGAAGAAGGCAGCCCCATCGCGTCGCTCAAGAACATCACGATCGAAGAGCAGGCCTTCGAGGCCGCGGCCGATTTCGAAAGCTCGTCGATCGTCTCTCTGTCAGCCCTGACCGCCGAACCCTCGGCCGCACGCGTCAGCGAGATCCGAAGGGCAGCGAGCCGGGCCGGCGTGGAGCACGCACAACGGCAAATCGAAGCGGGCACGCTCCGTGTGCCCCATGCGGGCGTCGTCATCGACGCGCTCGGAGACTCAGATCTTGGGCGATACATCGCACCGGATACGCCGGTCGCGACCGTCGCCGACGGGCGATGGATCGTGCGAGCGATGGTCCGCGCGGAGGTCTTTGCCGCCGTCGGGCTTGAGAGGGGCGACGAGGTCGCCTTCCGGTCCGCCGCCGATCCCGGGGTTACCCACCGGGCCAAGGTCATCCGCGTGACGCCCGCCGCGTCGAAGCAGCTCGACAACACGGCCTACACCGTCGAATCGGGCGGCGATGTCACGATCTCGCCGACCACCGGCGAAGCCAGTGAGGGCTACTTCCTCGTTGAGGCTGCGATCGCGGACCCCGCGGGCCTCGCCCACGGCGTGAGCGGCCGGGTCCGGCTCGGTGTATCCGCCGAACCGATCGCGACCCGCTTCTGGCGTTCAGCGCTCCGCGTCATGCAGCGGCTCGAACGCGGCTCCTGAACGAGCGAGCGGCGCGCCGGCATACCATCGGCCGATGTCACCGGACGACCCATCCGCCGCGCCCAGATCGGGTCAGACCAGCCGACGCCTGCTCCAGCGAAGCCCGGTCGCTTCAGCTGGGGCTCTCGTGCTGCTCATGCTTATCGCGTTGTGCGCCGGGTCACTCCCGTACACGCTCGGAAGCGAGACCGGCGAGACCACACCCCGCTACAACGAAGGCGTGCCACAAGAGGGCCGTCTTCCCCCCGCGTGGGCCCCGGTAGATGAGCAGCAAGCGATCACGCTGAACAAACTCATCGACGCCGAGACCCTTGCGGCGATCAGCGCCGAGCACGGCATCGACACGGATGACCTGGTCTCGCTCACCCAGGGCCCCGCCGCGGAAGACATGCGCACGTACTGGCAACGAACCCCGCTCGGCACCGATGAGCTTGGACGGAGCCTGATGGTGCGGTGCATGCTCGGCGGAGCGATCAGCCTCGGTATCGGCCTTGCTGCCGCCGGTCTCAGCGTTCTCATCGGCACGACCTACGGCCTCATCGCGGGCTACGCGGGCGGTAAGGTCGACTCGATCATGATGCGCATCGTCGATGTGATCTACGGGCTGCCCTACATCCTGCTTGTCGTTCTCCTCGCCGTCGCAGGCGATGCGTTGATCTCAAATTGGATCAGCCGGTCTGCCGAGCGTGAGCAATGGATCGCCGGACGGACCGTTGAGGTCATGGCAGGTGCCGAGTCCACGGGGGCCACCGACCCCGCCGCGTGGGCGACAAACAATCCCGACGCGGCCGCAGCGATCTTCGCCGAGGCAGCCGAAGCCGTCCCGCCCCGCTCGCTCTCGCCGGGCCAGCGAAACGCGATCGACATCGGCATCCTCCTCATCGCGATCGGCGGCGTCAGCTGGCTCACCATGGCTCGCGTCATCCGGGGGCAGGTGCTGAGCCTGAAGAATCAGCCCTTTGTCGAAGCCGCCCGCGCGATCGGCGTGCCGCTGCACCTTACGGTCCTGAGGCATCTGCTCCCGAACCTTCTCGGCACGATCATCGTCTACACGACGCTCACGGTGCCCCAAGCCATTTTGCAGGAGAGCTTCCTGAGCTTCCTCGGGATCGGGGTGAAGCCTCCGCTGCCTTCGTGGGGCAACCTCGCCGCCGAGGGCCTCGACCAGGTGAATCCATATAGATCCGATTGGTGGCTCGTCGTCTTTCCGAGCCTGCTGCTCGGCGTCACGCTGCTCGCCCTGAACTTTGTGGGCGAGGGGCTCCGCGAAGCTTTCGATCCGAAGAGCCGAGGCCGAGCCTGATGCCGCCACGCCCGCTGCTCGCGATCGACGACTTTGCCCTCTCATTCCCGGGCGGCGGTGCTGATGGGCGCATCAATGCCGTCGACGGCGCCACGCTCAGAGTCTACCCGAACCAGATCGTCGCGGTCGTCGGCGAATCGGGCTGCGGGAAGAGCGTGACCGCGATGAGCACGCTCGGACTCCTGCCGAGCCCGCCCTCACGCGTCGAACGCGGCACGATGCGGTTCGCCGCCGAAGCCGGCGAAATCGACCTCCTCCGCCTCACGGCGCATGAACGCCGGCACGTCCGCGGCAACCAGATCGCCATGATCTTTCAGGAACCGATGACGAGCCTCAACCCGGTGCTCACGATCGGCGATCAGCTGCTCGAAACCATCCGCCTGCACCGGGGCCTCTCCGCCCGGCAGGCAGAGGCCGTGGCTCTCGAAGCGATCGAATCGGTCGGCATACGCGAACCCGCGAGAGCCCTCCGCTCGTACCCGCACGAGTTCTCCGGCGGCATGCGTCAGCGGGCCATGATCGCCATGGCGCTCGCCTGCAGGCCCTCGCTCCTCATCGCAGATGAGCCCACAACGGCGCTCGATGTCACCATCCAGAGCCAGATCCTGGATCTCATCGGCCGGCTCCGCCACGAGCGATCCATGGCGGTGCTCCTGATCACACACGACCTCGGTGTCGTCGCTGAGCAGGCCGACGTCGTCTGCGTCATGTACGCCGGCCGGACAGTCGAGTACGCCAGCACCACCGAGCTCTTTTCAAATCCCCAGCACCCCTACACGCGCTCGCTGCTCGCCTCGATTCCCTCGCTCGATCGCGCACAATCGACCGAGGAGGACCTCACGACGGTCGCGTCTGTCGTGAGCGATGATTCGCAGTGGCGACGCCTCGCGACCGACCATGGCGTCGACCCTCTCGCTCTCCGCCCGTCGTGGCCCACTCACAAGCCGCCCGCGAGCATTGACGCCGATCGACGCGAAAGGCTTGTCGAGGTCGCTCCCGCGCACTGGGTCCGCATCTGGGGGACGGCCGAATGGTCCGCGGTCTCCCAGCGATTTCCGGAGAGCGCACCGGACATCGCCTCGATCAGAAAGCGCGGAGGATCGCAGCAGCGCGAGGCCGCCGGAGCGGACGCATGAGGTGCCTGCTTATCGCCGATGCGGACATGGCGACACGCGAGGCCCCGATGCTCCATCGCCTGGTCATCGGCCTGCTCGATGCGGGCGTCCACGTCACACACGCCGTCCCCGAGAGCGTCGCAGACACGATCGAGCCGTCGCTCGGCGTCGAAACGATCGGCTACAGACACACCGGCCTCCCATGGACGCTCTCGACCAGAACCAGGGACCTGCTCGAAGACTTCAACGCCGCGACCGCGGTGAGCGCGAGCGACGCCGGCATCGTGCACGTGTTCGGCGTCGGTGCTCTCCCCGTGGCCCTCAGAGCCGCCTCGCTCGGTGAGCTCGCCGTCGTGATCGACGTGCACTCGCGGGCGATGGCCGCCCGGCTCGCCCGCGCCGCGGAGTCTTCGACGGACGCCGTCTTGCTCGCGGCGAGCAGCGGCATCGCGACCGCGCTCCGCACCGCATCGCCGTCGGAAGCGTTCGTCCGCGAGTGCCCGTGGGGTGTGCCCAAGCGCGAGGCGAGCCCGCCAAGCTCTCGCGAATCGATCACCATCGCCGCCGGCGGCTCGGGCCGCGATCCGAGTGCATGGGAAGCCATGCTCAGGGGACTTTCACGCGCATCGACGGCGATCGATTCGCTCGAGATCTTCCTCGACGCCAACGCGGCGGATCACGCCAAGCTCTCTCCGCTCATCGGCACGCTCGGCCTGTCCCCGATCGTCTCACGCATCCCCGACTTCGAAGCACGCCGCGATCTCGTGATCCGAGCAGACATGATGGTCTGGCCCGAACAACTCGGCGAAACCCGCTCGATCGTGCTCGATGCGATGGCAGCGGGCACACCCGTTCTCGCCGTCGGCGATGCCGATGTCGCGGCCCTCGACGGACGCAGCGGCGTCGCGCTCGTCTCCGGAGACGCCCTTGACTGGGCAGCCGCGATCGAGTCGTTCGCTGCTTCTCCGGAGCAACGAGCGCTCGTCGGCGAGCGATCCGCCGCGTATGTGAGGGACTCGCACCGCGCCTCCGTGCACGTTGATGCGATCACCGACGCCTACGAGGTCGCCGTCGCACGATCGGGGACCGGGCGCGTGCCGCCGCGGCAGGACGCCCATGCCTAGGTTGCCGTTCAACGCCCGCCAGGCCAGGAACGCGCCCGCCCGACCGGAGGCACCTTCCAAACCCGCCCCTCTGAGCGTGGCCGCGGCTGCGCAGCTCATCGATCGGGGCCTCCGCGATGCGTGGCCCACCGACCTGACGATCTCCGGCGAGGTCAGTGGTTTCCGAGAGCGGACGCACTGGTACTTCGACCTGAAGGACGCGCACGCCGTGGTCTCGTGCGTCATCTTTGCGTCACGCGCGGCGAGGCTGCCGAGGCCGAGTGACGGCGATCAGGTCGTCATCACGGGCCGGCCGGAGTTCTACGCCAAAGGCGGACGCCTCTCCGTCATCGCCTCGAAGCTCGAGCCGCAGGGCGAAGGCGACGCCGATCTCGCGCTGCGGAAGCTGATCGAGGAACTCCGCGGGCGGGGCTGGCTCGACCAGGAACGCAAACGCCCGATCCCCGCCTTCCCCGCGCGGCTCGCGGTCGTCACGAGCCGTTCGTCCGCCGCCTGGCACGATGTGCAGGCGACCATCATGGGACGCTGCCCAACCATCGAACTCATCCTCGCAGACGCACGAGTGCAGGGTGACGACGCACCGGCTGAAATCGCCGCATGTCTACGCACAGTCTCAGACAGCGCGCACACGCTCGACATCGACGCGGTCATCCTCACACGAGGCGGCGGCTCTGCCGAGGATCTCGCCGCTTTCAATGACCCGAGCGTGGCCGAATCGATCGTCGGGGCCTCGATCCCCGTCATCGCGGCGATCGGCCACGAAACCGATACAACGATCGCAGAGCTGGTTGCCGATCTCCGCGCAGCAACGCCGACGCACGCCGCCGTCCTCGCTTCGCCTGACCAGGAGGCGGTCGCCGAGCTGTTCACCTCCCGGGCGTCGAGGCTTTCGTCTGCGATCAATCGGTCGCTCCGCGAGTCGACTCGGATTGCTGACGATTCGGCTTCTCGGATCGCGGCATCTGGTCGGCACGCCCGCATCGCCGACGCCCGGGCCCGCCTCGCGACCGGCAGCCGCATGCTCCGAGCCTCCGCGGCAGCGACCATCTACACCAAAGCGGCCAGGCTCGATCGGCTCGCTTCGAGGATGATCCAGATCCGCCCCGACCGCGTCGAGGCCCGGAGGGCAGCCCGCCGCGCCGCCATTCTCGCGGACCGTACCGCCCGCTTGCGAGCATCGATGCACGCGAAACTGACCGCCGGCAGCCGACGCCTGTCTGCCTCTGCTCGCGAGATGCACGCCGTCGGGCCCGTGCGAGTCCTCAAACGCGGCTACTCCGTCACGCTCGCGCCGGACGGCTCGGCCCTGCGCTCGGTCAACGATGCACCGCCCGGCACGCGGATCGAGACCCGCCTGGCCGACGGTGCCGTCCGTTCCGTTGTCGGCGGCGGCCCGCCCGACCGATCACGCCCGACGCGGCGCGCACCGGGCTCAGATGACCAGTTGGACCTGTTCAAGCGTGGCGGGTAGCGTGTCCGGTCAGGAGGAGACGCCCTTGGCAAAGAAGCGCACGCCAACAAAGACCGCATCGACCGAACAGACCTTCGAGGAGCGCATGGCTCAGCTTGAGGGCCTGATCGATCGGATCGAGTCGGGCGAGGTCGGGCTTGAGCAGTCCATCGCAGCCTACGAAGAGGGCATCGGCATCATCGAGTCATGCCGGAAAACGCTGCAGAACGCCGAGCTGCGGGTCGTCGAGCTTACCGAGCGGCTCGAGACGCCAGTACGCGGTGACGACGGCGGAGCCGGCGACCCGTGAATACCACCGGTCTGCCCTGGCACCTCACCCTCATGGTCAACTGGGTCCCGGTCCTTTTCGTCGCGGCCTACGGGGCCTGCGTCGGCTCGCTCATCAACGTGCTCGTCTACCGGCTCCCGCTCGGGCTGCCCGTCGTCTTGCCGAGCAGCCGCTGCCCGTCGTGCGAATCGAAGCTCACCTGGCGCGAGAACATCCCGATCCTCGGGTGGATCATCCTCGGCGGCCGATGCCGGTTCTGCAAGACGCCGATCTCGCCCGAATACCCGATCGTTGAGTCGTTTGTCGCCGTGTTGTTTGCTGCCACGTACGTCGTCTGGTATCTGCCACACGCGAGCCTCTTTGGCATCGATCTGAAACCGCTCGCCGCCGTGCAGCCCGAATGGGCCCGGAACGGCATCGCGAGCACCTGGCCCGCCTTCGTCGCTCTCCTCTTCCTGCTCGGTTCGCTCGTTGCGATGACGATCGTCGACTTCCGAACATTCACGATCCCGCTGATTCTGACCTGGGTTCCGGTCGCGGTCGCCGCGGTGATGTTCCCGCTCAACGCCATCCTCGCCGGCGAAGGCCTGCGCCGAAACGCCGGCACGCTCGGCGACTGGATCATCGCCATCCCATCGCCAGACGGCTGGTGGTGGCTCGGGGCCTGCGCCGGCTGCCTGGTGGGGCTCGTGGTCTCCAATGTCATGATCGGTCTGGGCCTGATCGGCCGGAGCTTCTCCGACTACGACACGTGGGAGGCGCAGGCGATCGCCGAACTGAAGCAAGAGCACCCGGACGCCGAGCAACCCGGGCCCGACACCCCAGAGCTCTGGGTGCAATACCCGCATGCTCGACGCGAGATGGTCCGCGAGCTCGCGTTTCTCGCGGCGCCGGCGGGGCTCGCATGGGCCGGGGCGATCCTCGCTCAGCATCTGGGCAGCGGGGCAGAGATGCCGCTCTGGGTCCGTGCGTTCGTCGGCGTGGCGATGGGATACTTCATCGGCGGAGCTGTCATCTGGGGGATCAGGATCCTTGGTTCGCTCCTCTTTGGGAAAGAAGCCATGGGCCTGGGCGACGTGCACGTGCTCGCGGCCGTCGGCGCATGCATGGGGTGGCCCGATGCGGTCCTCACGCTCTTTGCCGCCGTCATCGCCGGCCTCGGCAGTGCGGGAGTCGCAGCTGTCCGAGGCGGGTCGACCGCCCGGATGCTTGCGTTTGGGCCCTGTCTGGCCATCGGCGCAGTCTTGGTGCTCTTTGGCAAGCCCGCGATCGAACTCGGATTGACGGCGCTGCTTCGGTCTCCGGAACCGATCAACCTGCCGTAACCGGAATCAGCCGTAGATGTCGTGGCGTTGAGGCCTCAGACGCGGCGAACCGCGCGCATCGGTGATATTGTGCGTCCAGCCGGTGGAGACCGGCGTCACACGAGAGAAGGAGTTCTTGTATGCAGATCCGTCGCGCGACCGTGTCCCTTTCCGCCGGTGCCCTCGGCCTGACCCTCCTCGGAGGCTGCAACAGCGTCCCGAAAGAGGACTACGACGCGGTCTTTGCAGAAAACGTCCAGCTCCGAGACGACCTCGCGGACGCACGCGAGCGGCTCGCGTCGAGCAGCGCACGCGCTTCTGACCTCGAGCGTGACCTGCTCACCGCACGCGGCGAACTCGACCGCATGGCGGACTCTCCCTTGGCATCGACCGGCTTCGAAGATATCAGCGGCACGTCCGTCTCCGGCCGAGGCCAGGACATCGTCGTCAACGTCGCGGGCGATGTGCTCTTCGATTCCGGCCGCGTCACCCTCAAGCGCGATGCGAAGGCGACGCTCGACCGGATCGCGGGCGTCATCAGCTCCCAATACGGCTCGAACCCGATCCGTGTCGAGGGCTACACCGACGGCGATCCGATCGTGAAGAGCGAGTGGAAGACGAACGAGCGGCTGAGCGCCGAGCGGGCCATGGCGGTCGAGGCGTACCTCGTCGGCCGCGGTATCGACGCCGACCAGATTTACGCCGCCGCGTTCGGCGCCGCGGAGCCGCGATCGAGCAAGGCTCAGAGCCGCCGCGTTGAGATCGTGATCCTCGGAAGCTAAGGCGACCGACGAAACCCGGCCCCTGAGACGTCAGGGCCCTATACCGGATTGTAACATCGCGTACCCGCGAGCATCAATCGCTGCGCGGGTGCCGATAGGCGAATCCATCCCGCCCGAAAGGGGCGAATACCCGGCTGTCTGGGGGTCCGCGGGATGCGGCCCCCATCCATGGGACAGACGACTCGTGTTCGCTGACTCTGAAAGGGATGGAAATGAAGGTTACTTCGATCGCAACGTTTTTGGTCTTCGCCGCGGGTGCTGCGGCCGGCCAGTGCTCGTCAAACATGTCGGCTAAGAGCGACTGCTCGTACGACAAGACCGAGAAGGCCGGTCAGGCGATGACCGTTGCTTTCACCGAGCCGACCAAGAACATCGTCGAGACCGCTCAGGCGGCCGGCTCGTTCAACACGCTCATCGCCGCCGCGAAGGCTGCCGGCCTGGCCGACGCCCTCACCGGTGAAGGCCCGCTGACCGTGTTCGCGCCGACGGACGATGCGTTCGCAGCCCTGCCCGCGGGCACCGTCGAGACGCTCCTCAAGCCCGAGAACATCGACACGCTGAAGGCGATCCTGCTCTACCACGTCGTTTCCGGCGACGTGCGGGCCGCACAGGTCGTCAATCTCGACGCCGCGGGCACCCTGAACGGCCAGCGTGTCGGCATCGACACTTCGGGCAACGGCGTCCGCATCGACGGTGCCAACGTCGTGCAGGCGGATGTCCTTGCGACCAACGGCACCATCCACGTGATCGACCGCGTGCTCATGCCCAGCACGGATGACATCATCGACACCGCCGTCGCCGCCGGCTCGTTCGGCACCCTCGCGACCGCGGTCAAGACCGCCGGTCTCGTAGAGGCTCTGAAGGGCGAAGGCCCGTTCACGGTCTTCGCGCCGACGGACGAGGCGTTCGCGGCCCTCCCCGCCGGAACCGTCGAGTCGCTGCTCCTCCCGGAGAACCGTGAGAAGCTGACTTCGATCCTGACGTTCCACGTGGTCAGCGGCCGCATCTACGCCGACCAGGCAATCGCTGCCGGCACCGCGACCACGCTGCAGGGCGATGATCTGACCATCGAGAGCGAAGACGGCAAGGTGACAATCAACGGCGCGACCGTCGTCACCCCCGATCTGGACACGTCGAACGGCGTCATCCACGTTATCGACAGCGTCCTGCTGCCCAACTGAACGCTCATTGATTTGCTATGTGGGCCTCGCCTTGGAAACAGGGCGAGGTGCATTGTCCCCTGCGTTCATCCAGGAGCATCCGTGATCACCTCCGTGCCGACCATTTTGAGCAATCCCAGCGTCGGGATGGGTTCGCACTCCGGACGTGTATATCATGAAGTCGCAGGCAATCGGCCGAAGAGGTCGGTAGCACCCGGAAGAAAGCGACTCATGAGCGACGCCGAGACCAACCTACTCCCACTCGTCGCTTCGGGCGACCAGTCAGCCGTCGAGGACTGCCTCGACCGCTACGGGGGGCTCGTCTGGTCGCTTGCCCGGAGGATGTGCCCAACTCGGGATGAAGCCGAGGACGCTGTCCAAGAGATCTTTGTTGAGGTCTGGAAGAACGCGGGCCGATTCGACGCCTCGATCGCGAGCGAGGTCACGTTCATCGCGGTGATCGCCAGGCGTCGCCTGATCGACCGCCGGCGGAAAGCGGGTCGGCGGCCCGACGAGTCATCGCTCATTGAAGAGACGGTGCGAGACGGCGGAACTTCCCGCGTGTCTGGTCCGCTCGAACTCGGTGAGGAAGCCGAAGTTGCCCGCGAGGTTCTGAGCGAGCTGAGCGAGGAGCAGCAGCGGGTGCTGCAGCTCTCGATTTTCTATGGCCAGAGCCACGAGAAGATCGCACGGTCCACCGGGCTCCCGCTCGGCACGGTCAAGACACACGCGCGGCGCGGCCTCATCCGTGTCCGCGACATACTCGCGCAGCGCCGAGCGGAACAGCCAGGCGGCACGGGGGTGTCGACATGACACACCGAAACGGACACCACACCAACGGTCGCCCGCGATCGGACTGGCAAGGTGACGACTCGGACCAGCTTCTGGACCAGTTGGCTGATGCGGTGTGTTGGGCGGGCGTCGACTCAGACGAGTCGTCTCTCAGGACCGTCAGCGAGTTTCAGCCTCTTGAGCGGGCCGCAGCCGCCGTCGCGTGCGCGTTCGCTGGACAGGATGATCTTGCTGAGGATTTGCCTCCGCGTTTGCATGACCGATGCTTAGGCGCCGGCTGGGCCGTGACCTCGGTGCAGACGTCCGCCGGACATGATGCTTTCGTCGCTCGCACCCCCAAGCCGCTCACGTTCCGCGCTCCCGAAAGCGTCTCTGCAGGACAACCAGCGAGCTTCTCGAGCGGCCCCGGTAGGTTCGGTTGGGTCGCGGCAGCGGCTTGCCTTCTCATCGCCGCAGCAGCCTGGTGGCCTTCGGGAACGGTCGGCGTCGAAACCGCAAGCCTGTCGGGTCGCGTCGCCGCTCTTGCGGGTACGGCTTCCGACCTGGATCGATGGGACTGGGCACCTTGGGACGAGCAGTACGCGGGTGTCGGCGGCGAGGTCATTTGGAGCGAGTCCGCTCAAGAGGGCTACATGATCCTCTCCGGGCTCCCGGAAAACGACGCCGAGACACATCAGTACCAGCTCTGGGTCGTTGAGTCCTCACGCGGCACGCCGCTCGAGGTGCCTCCGGTTGACGGCGGCGTATTCAACGTGGCCTACGACGGCTCCGGCCAAGCGATCATCCCGATCGACCCCGCGATCCGTGCCGAGGGCGTTGTCGCTTTCGCGGTGACCCTCGAATCCCCCGGCGGCGTTGTTGTCTCGGATCAGTCGCGGCGTGTCGTCATCGCTCAAGCAACAGCCGAGCAGGGATAAACCGGCCGACGCGGCGACGCTGACCCGCCTAGCATCGCGACCACCGGGCGATTGGCGCAGTTGGCTAGCGCGCCTCGTTGACATCGAGGAGGTCACAGGTTCAAGTCCTGTATCGCCCACTGAACCACTCTGCACCGAGCCGCACCGATGTGCGGCTCTTTGCGTAAGTGAGCATCCACGTTTAGCTTGCGATGATTCCTGCGCTTTGCTGCGCTTCGGTGCAGTTGGACGCTGCGCCGCCATTTGCGCCCCATTTGCGCCGGATTCTGCGCCGCCTACGGGCTGGGATGATGCGAGCCTGAAGTGCTCGTCTCTGGCCTGGTGGTAGTGCCGGGCGGCGATCTGCGGCGAATGGCCGAGCCAGCGAGCTGCGTCGGCTTGGGGGAAGCGAGAGGCCCAATCCGTGGCGCAGCTCGCACGGAAATTCTGAAACAGCCTGGGCCAGTCCTGAAGGCCCGCTCTGCTGATGATCCGGCGCAGCTGGGTTCGCAGGTTTGGGCCGCCGGTGCCGATGCGGGGCAGGAGCAGCTCATCACCCGGCTCGGCCAGATCGAACAGGTCGGCCAGGATCGCCCGCAGCTCGGGCACAATCGGCGTCTGGCGGACGGCATGGCCCTCGTGCCCGGCCGTCTTCGGGCTTCGGACCGTGAGGGCACCCCGATCCCAATCCACGTCGCCCCATCGCAGCAGCCCCAGCTCTGAGGGGCACCTGAGGCCGGCGTAGCGGGTCAGGCCCACGATCGCCCGCCATTCGGTGTCGGGGCAGGCTTCGATGGGCCGGGCTGTGTCGGCCAGCGTGATGTAGTGGGCCCTGTCGGGGTTCACCTGCGAGCCGGGCCGCAGATCGGCGAAGGGGGAGCGCGTGAGCCATTCCCAACGCACGGCCGTTCGGAAGACCGACTTGGCGGCGCTTGTGCGCTTGGCGATCGTTGCTGTCGCGTAGCCCTGATCGGTGATGGCCCGTCGCCAGCCCTCGGCGTCGGCAGCCGACAGGTCCGACAGCTCGCGATCCGCACCGAAGTGCTCGATCAGGCTTGCCGTCGTCTGGCGATACGCGAGCATTGTTGATTCCTTGACCGTGGCCGTACCTTCGAACGCTTCCACTAGCTCGCCCAGCGTGTGCGCTTGCGAACGCTCGCGAGTGCTCACGAGCCCGAAGCCCGCCAGCCGCTCGTGGGTGGCGTCGGGCAGCTCGCCCAGCCAGCGGGCCGTGTCGGCGTCGGGGGACATGCCGGTGAGCCGGGCCGCCACGAGCGACTCGATGCGGATGCGCACGGATTCGGCGATGCGCTTGCTGCACTTGCCGAGCCGCAGCGTGCGCCGCTTGCCCTGGGGGTCGTTGAACAGGACGCGTTTCCGGCCGTCCGGGTCGTTTGCGATAGATGCCATTGTGATACCTGCCTTCCGTGTGTCAGTATGGCTGATCGGGCGGCAGCGCGCCACCCGGCTGTGATTCATTTGCAGCGATGTATTGAGCGATCGCGCCCCGTATCGCCTTGCGGTGGTGCGGCTTTGATGGATCAAGCGTCGGGTTGATCGCCTCGATCGCCAGAGCCTGGATGTCTGCCTGTGCAGCCGGGTGCAACGCTTCGAAGCGGGCGAGCAGCTCGTTCCGTGCGATCGTGCGATCGGCTCGGCGATCTTCGTCTGTCGGCGGTGGGGGCACATAGGCCTCGCGTATCGCGCCAGCAGCCCAGCCCGCCGGCTTGTTCTTCGTCGGCGCTTCCCGTGCGATCCATTCCAGCCGCTCGGGTGTTGCGTTTGGATGGCTCAGCATGTCTTCAGAGCCGAGCAGCGAAGCGACAGCAGCAGCAGGTGTTGTGTGGTGTGTTATCTGGTTTGTTTCTTGGTCTGTTTGTGCGGCATCGTGACGCCCCCCGGCAGCCTTATGGACGCCACCCCTGCGACACTCTGCCGCTCCCCCTGTGTCATCGTGACGCTCCCCCTCTGCGTCCGGGGGTTCCCCGGCGAGCGCATTGAGTCGGTCGGTGTCGATGCGTATCCGGGCCTGACCCGCAGGCATCACGCCCACGTCTGACAGCAGCCCGCTTTCCCGAAGCCGGCCCAAGCTGCGCTGCACGGTGCGCCGATCCACACCCATCGCGTCTGCGATGGTGCTCACGCTCGGCCAGCACTCCCATGTCCGCACGCTCGCCCACGTCTGCAGGGTGCGCAGCACGTCCCGATCGGTGCGGGGCAGGTCCGAAGCGGCGACCGCTCGGAGAAACGCGAAAGTGTCCATGGGCTAGCCGGCTTGTTCGCCGTCGTCCGTCGTCACCCAGACAGCCGCCGGGCGTCCCGATTCCGTCGGGCGGCGGGTGCCGGTATCTCGGATCAGGCCCGCCTTGGCAAGCTCGTTACGTCTGGGCGTGTAGCTCTGGGGCTTCAGGCCCGTCTGACGCTCCCCCTCGTCATCGGTTAGGCCCTCGGAGCCCGCCGCCCTGATCGCCGCCAGGACTCGAGCACGCTGCCCGGGCGCGCGATGCCGGATCATCCGGGCAGCGACTTCGGACGTGCCGTGCGGCGCGTGCCGGTGTGCGGGGGGCTGGGGGTCGCCGTGTCTCATACAGCACCCCCTCGCATCGCCTCACGTACGGCAGCGGCAGAGCCGGGCTCCGCCGGCGCTCCCATATCGAGCCATGCCTGCAGCTCGGCCGGGTCGTAGAGCCGACGCCTGAGCACCTTGTGCGAGGGGATCGCATCGGCGGCGGTCAGCTTGCCGAGCGATCGCGTGCCGATGCCGAGTCGCCTCGCAGCCACTGGCGCGCTCAGCAGCCCGGCGGTATCCTCATCGTGATTCGCAACGCCCCACGAGCTTGCCGGCGAGGGGGCGGATTCGGGGCGAGTCCTCATTGGGCACCCCCTTCCCAGTCGGGCCCGCCGGCCGCACGCTCGGCCAGGGTACGCTCAACAGCAGCGATGTTGAAGCGGCGCTGTTTGCCCGCCTTGAGCGAGGGCAGCCGCCCGTCCAAGGCCTCTCTGTGAAGCCACCGGCGAGAGAGCCTGAGCCTCCGTGCCAATTCGTCGAGTGAAACAACGTCCGTGTGTGATGTGCTCATGCGAGCATCATGCACGCCGGCGAGGGGCTGTCAGCCCGGTTGACTCAATCACGCACTTAGCTCGCACTTGAGTGCGTATACGCACTCATTTCGCACTCGCTAGCGTGCTATTCCGTCGGCAGCAACGCGCGCCAAGCCTTTGCGATCTTCTCACCATCGCGAAGGCGCCCGGATGCTGCCGTCGCGAGGTGCTCGGCAGTGTCTGCAAGCCTGCGAATGTCGCGATAGGAGAATCGCCGATTCCCTTCCGTGCCTCCTGTGCCGTGCGCAGGCAAGCCGGACGCTTTGCGGATCTTCTGCCAACGGTCTTTGCTCAGTACAACGCCAAGCTCCGTCCCCGCTTCCTCTTTGAGGTCGGCGATGGTGAAGCCCGCAGGTCTCTGAATTGAGCCGTCGCCTTTGTCATCTTCGATCGGTGCAGCACGTTCGTCATTCCTTGCAGAGCGCGATCGCTGAACCGCTACGCGTTCGCGATCTAAAGCAACCTGGGCGGCGTTGAAGTCCACGTTGTAGAGCTTCATTTCCTCCCACCACCTGCCCGGTGCCGCCTCGTCAAGATCCTCGATGCGGCGAGAAAGGCATGCCTCTGCAGCGCGTACCAAGCTACCTGGTTGAAGGTTCGTGCGGAAAGACTCCAGCGTGTGAAGCTCGAGCAGCGCGTGCATGCCGTGCAGTTGGCCCATCAGGTCGCCGAAGTCATCGGCCACCCATGCAATTGCAGAGGGTGCGACACGTATACCAAAGTCACCAACTGGCGGATGGTGGGGCAAGTAAACCGAAGCGATCTGATCGCGAGTAGCCGTGTCTAGCCGCTGGCGAAGCTGCGCAAGTGCGGCGGTAGAGGTCGCCACTTGAAAAACGGCAAACTCCATTGCCGTGATCGATTGGGTTCGGGGAAAGCCCATGTCATCCACGCTACTAAAGTTGTCCTGCCTGTCGTTTTTTCGGCAACACGTAGTAGCTGAAAATGCATGCAGTAGCACGGTCTCGGCGAGCTTGTAGAGTGAGCTAGTCTCGGATGCTTGGTCCGTCATCACCTGCCCCCTGGGCCGGAAAGCACGGCCGGCGGCAGGTGAGTGCCGGCCGCGCTATCCATCGCCGGGGATCAGCCGGCTACCCGAGCGGCAGTGTAGTTGAAACACAGCGACTATGGACGATTCGATGACGCGCCTGGTGGTAGACCAGCCTTACGCGAGTGCCACAGAATGAAGGCGATACCCACGAGGATGATGGCCACAATCCAACCCGCTGCTTCACCCGGCGATAACGAGTCGCTCACACCAAGAACGGCGGCAAATATCGAACCCAGCAGAATCAACACGCCCACCACCGTCACAAGGGCAGACAGGACGCCAGACTTGACCGCTTGACGGATCAGTTCGCTGTATTCGGTCGGTGGCAAGTCCGACACACGAGCCGCAGTGGGTGCGGGCGCGCTTGCGGTCGGGGGTGCAGCCTGCTTCGGGGGCTCGGCACGCCGGCTGGGGCTCGCCTTGGCGGCATCGTCGACGCCGGGCACCCTGAAGGCCGCCTTGCAACGACTGCAGCTCGTGGGGCTCCCGGCATCGGCCAGCGCCGCACGGTGCCCAGTGCTGCATGATGGGCACTGAAACTCAACGATCGGCTTGCCGGTCTTCGGGTCCGTGGTGGTCGCGTATTCCATGCCGCCCAGCCTACCGGCCGCCAACCATTGCCGTGCCCGCCCGATCAACCGTTCCCGCTCGGGGGAGGGGGGCCGGTGCGCGCGTTGGCCCGGCAGATGCCCGCCCGCTACAAACATGCCGACCGCCATGAGCGCACCGATTCACCGGCTGATCGGGTCGCCGCATCTCCATCGCGTCCAACGCCGCCTCGGCGCACTCGGCATCTCCGCACCGCATGCCGGGCCCGCCTCGGGCTGATACTTCAGCGTGCTCCAGAAGCGGCTATTGGCGGATGGGCTAGATCGTTTGCCCAGGTCAGGCCTCGTGCACTGGGTTGGCTCTGTGACGCTCAGGGCTTTCCGCTGCACCCTCAGCGTAGATCAACGAGTTGCCTTGTACTCAGCTGAAATCCACTCAAAGACATCCGGCCTGTCGAGCATCTTCGGCGAACTGAGCCAGTGAAGTGCTCTCGATGCGAGGCGCACTCTCGGATCCCGTCTTGCAGTCGAGCTGAGCCGTGTAGATTCATGCATCGCCGGATCGCTCAAAAATGTATGTATCACGTCAAATGCGGATTCCAACGTCTCAACGCCCGTTGGCGCATCGGGTCTAGCGGCTGCTTTGACGTCATGTATCGCGCGTAGGAGTGCAAGCTGCTCACTCTCAATCGGTGACAGAAGACCAGCGTCATGCAAGGCCTGCTCTTGCTCGTCAATCAGATGGGCCAGATCATCGTACATGATGCGCGAACGTAGCATATTGAATACAAGATGCTCACGGAGCAGAATGCTGTCGAGGGTGCTCGTCTGGGTGTTGAGGGATGATCGCACCGCAGCGATATGCATATCAAGGCTGCCTTCATCGATAGCGGCCCATGCAAAAGCGTCAACGCTTTCGTTCGACTGCAGCAGGACATATCGGCTCGCGAGGTCATGGACGCTCACGCGATTACTGAATGCGGGAGCGGCGCGTTGATACCACTCAATGACGGTTGATGCGGCCGCCTGTTGACCTTCGCGATATGCGAAGCCTTCGCGTGCACGCTGGGCGGTTGCCAAGCCAACGGCTGCCGTTAGCGTTGTGAGCGCAATAGCCGTTGTGATTGCAGGGTGTCTTCGGCAGCGGAGAGCTGTGCGTGCAGTGATCCCATCGACACCGGGAACGGAATCGCCCTGCCTCCACGCCACCAGCGCTTGTGAAAACTCGGAAGCCGACCCGTATCGCTCAGCAGGCGCTTGCATCGTGGCACGATTAATAATCGCGAGGAGACGGTGTGGGATGCGGCTCGGAGCTTCGGAGTTCTGTGTTTCCGACGTACGCTCTTCGCCGATCTGGGGACAGCCACCGAGCAGATACCTCAGCATCGCTCCGGCTGAAAATATGTCAGACGCAGTAGAAGGTGACTCGCCTCGCCAGACCTCCGGGCTCATGAAGGCAACCGTGCCGATACCGTCAGGCTCGGCTTCCACCGTTTCAATGGACGCCCTTCCGGATCCAAAGTCGGACAGCTTCGGAGTGAGACGTGTATCGTCGGTGCCGTTCGCGCTCAGCAACACATTCGCAGGCTTGATGTCACCGTGAATAATGCCTGAGGCATGAGCTGCTGATAGGCCCGCTAGGACTTGGATCGCAATGTCGACCACGTCGCCTACCTGTCGCGATTCATCGAGGCCGAGCGTACCCTCGCCCACGTACTCCATGCAGATGTAGCCGATCTGGTCGTTGATACTGCCAACATCAAGTACGCTTACCACGTTCGGATGCTGTAGAACGCGTGTACGTACCGCTTCAGACAGTACGCCACGTGCATCGCCGTTCGTCCAGCAGACTTTCATTGCTACGAGTGCAGGCGGCCCTTGCCCGCTCAACTGCCTGTCCTGAGCAAGGTAGACGCGTCCAAAGGAGCCGCACGCTAACTCGTTTGTGAGGCGATACCGCATTCCGCCGTCAGGGTGGCGACCGCCACACTCCGCACCGATGGGCAACTCCGGCGGAGGCTGAAGCGAGCAGCCCCGTGTGAGCAAGGCCGAAAGGCAGGCGGCCGTGTGAATCGGTGTTGCCAAAGCCGGATAGTTTCCAGCGAGCACTTCGGTCGCGTCATTGATGTTGAAGCCGCTGGAAAGCATGCCTGAGAGAGTCAGATCGATCGCCAGATCGAGGAGAACCGGAACAGCGCGGACTCGCTCATGGACGTCCAACAAATCGGCAAGCTCGACGCGTGAACCGGCTTGCTGGGTCATGCTCGCGCGGGCGCGTAGCCGCTGCGCAATCGTGTCATTGTCAATGCCCTGTATACCCGTGACATCCGTAGCAATCATGAATCATCACCATCGCTCGCAAAACAGTCGCGCATCAGCTTTGCTTTCAAAGCAACCCAACGCTGACGACTTGCCTGTGCAGACACACCCAATAGCGGAGCGGCCATCGAGTGAGACACACCGTTGAGCCGTAGCGAAAGCTGCAGACGCTCTGATTCTGAGCTGCATGCTTGGAACAGGCTTTCAATGATCTGCGATGAACGGTCGGCCGCCGCATTCTCTAATCGCAGTCGGAGCATCGCGACCCACGGACCGTCTACCGATTCCAACCTGCTAACACGATCCAGGACCCTGTGGCGATCAACGACGGCATTCTCGGCGATCGTCAACACGAGACTGATGAGCTGTGCATCTGTTGTCGCGCGCATGTCCCCTCGAACGAGCATGCGATCGACGCGCCGAAGTACAGTCGAAAATACGTCTACGCTGTCAAAGAGCCGTTGAGCCCGCATCGATAAACGATCGCGAACACGCCGACGGATGAGTGGTGCCAGCTCCATCAGACGATTCGCCACGTGTCCCCGAGATGCCTGAACGTCGTCCGACGGTCGCGTCGGGGTGTTCGTGGTGTCACTACGGCTCGCACAAGTCATGTCGAGTCCCCCCCCACAAATGTGATGCAGTTTGACACAGATGTGCGCGAACAGCAAGGCCGGGACGAGAATGCATGCCGGTCTCTTGATCAAAAAGTTTGTGTATTCCGTGTGCCCCCACCTCACACGAAGACACCAGCACACGTCTCCCTTTGTAGCGCGACTCACTTTCGAGTCGCAACAAGGGGAAAACCGTGGAATGGATACGCAAAGTTGTGGTGGTATCGGTGTGCGCACTTGGAACCGCAGGCACTGCGAAGTCCGAGGGAACGACGCCGATTGTGCTGCAAACCGATTACGTGGGTGTTCCAGATTCTCTGCTCGACATCGTGATTGAATGGATCGAAGAGTGGTTTGCTCCAGAATCGGAGGAAGAGACACCCCCGGCTGAGGAAGATACCTGGTGAGCGCCGTACTCGCCCTTGGGGCCCAAGAACCAGCTCGAAGCGATCCACCGGTTGACCTTCACACTCGTCTTGCGATGGTGTGCGCGCCCTACTCGTACGCCGAACTGGCCCGCACGACCGGGTGCTCAGCGGAGACTGTGCGAAGATACATTCTTGGGGACCAGCCATCTATTCGATTCGTCCAAAGCCTTTGCAGGACATCTGGGACGAATGCGCATTGGCTCCTGACCGGGGAAGGGGCCCAACTGACGAGCGATTTTGTCGCAGACGCGCTCGAATCGGCGATGCCACAAGAAACCCTCAAATCAATCGCAGCGAGGGCCAGAAGTCTCATTTGCAGACTCGATAATCTGGAAAGCCGGGTGTGTGCCCTTGACCGACGCGTAGATGCTGTCGCCAACCGGCGATGATTCTGAGTCGCTGACATCAGTCGTGGTCTCTTGCGAGCATTCGTAGCCCCCCGTGCCCGACGGCAATGACGGGCTGCCGGTCGTGTGCATTCAACCGTTGGCAATCGCTGATTCGACGATCGAAATGATCTGCTTTCGTGTCTGAACGCTGAGCATCGCCCATGCATCGAGAACGCAAGACTTGCATTCATCTGCGCCGGATTTTGCGCCGCACTGGAAGGCGCATGGCATTTCCCTCGTAGTTTCTCGGAGGTGTTCAAGTCCTGTATCGCCCACTTCTCCAACAACGATCGATCGCGAACAAGTCGATCTTGCGGCCCCCTATCAAGTCATCTAAACGCAATTTTGTCCGATAATTGTTCGGGCAATCGCGGTTGAACGCCGGCGGACGCTGGCAGCGCCGATACACGATATCCAGGTGATTTTGTTATACTGACCATGGCTGGGGTATTTGACCCAGGGCCACAGGCAGGGGGATCACCATGAAAGCTCGTCGTCTCGCGTTCGTTACGGCAGCGTTCGCTGCTGTCACACAGGGCCAGATCACGTCGTTCGAGTCATCGTCTGAAACCTGGCTTCAATCGTACCAGATGGCGATGGGCATGGTCGGGGGCGCAGCGGTCGCCGATGTCGATCACGACGGTGACCACGACGTCTTTCTGGCCAGCGGCCTCGACCAACCGAGCCAGCTGCTCCTGAATCGCGGCGACGGCACGTTCGACGTCAAGAACATTCCGGATCGTCAGCCGCACAACGATCGCGCCGGCCTCTGGCTCGATTACGACGGCGACAGCGACCTCGACCTGCTCGTGCTCACCGACAACCACCGGCAGCCCTCGCCCACGGAAGCAACAAACCTGCGGCTCTACCGAAACGATCTGGACACCGCGGTAAGGCTGACGGAGGTCACCGGCGAGGCGGGCCTAGCAAAGATGCTGCAGGACGTCGACGCGTTGCCCGCGGGCGACCTGAGCCACGCCTCCGGGCTGGTCGCCGCCGACTTCAACTCCGACGGCGCGATCGACTTCTACGTCACCTTCTGGGAAGGCAGGAACTACCTGTTCCTCAACAATGCCAACGGCACGTTCCGGGATGGTTCCGCCGCGTCGGGCATCCAGTCGCACACGACGTACTGGCAGCCGGGCGTTCATGACTTCGACGGCGACGGCGATATGGACATCGTTCAGCCCGTCGATTTCACACACAACAAGTTCTTCATCAACAACGGCGACGGTACGTTTGTCGACCGTGCCCCGCAGCTCGGGCTCGATAACGCCTGGAATGACATGGGCATCGCCATCGGCGACCCCGACAACGACCAGGACTTCGACATCTTCATCACAAACATCCATGACGCGTTTACGCCGCTCTCCGACCTTGCCGGTCGGCACAACGTGTACTACCGCAACGAATCGACCGCTGCCGGCCTGAGCTTCGTCGAGGCATCGGAACAGAGCCGGCTCGACCGAGGCGACTGGGGGTGGGGGTGCACATTCGTCGACGTCGACCACGACGGCTGGCAGGACGTCGCCCAGACCAACGGCTTCAACGTCAACTCCGAACGCGGCTTCGCGACCGACCGCACACGCCTGTTCCTCAACCTCGGCGGCGGGACACTCTTCAGCGATGTCGCGCCCGAGACCGGGCTCGATGACGACCGCATCGGCGCGTGCTTCGTCGCGCTCGACGCCGACAGCGACGGCGACCAGGACCTGCTGCAAACCTGCCGGTTCCAGCCGGCGTCGCTCATGCTCAACCGGCTCGAACAGACCGGCAATCAGTATGGATGGATCCGCATCCGGCCGCGCATGGTCACGGCCGGCGCGTCGGGCCATGCGAATCACTTCGCCGTCGGCGCGGTCGTGCGGGTGACGACGCCCGACGCGTCCATCGGTGTACAGTCCCGACTTATTTCTGCGGGCACGAGCCTGCTCGGGCAGGAAGCCGCGGAAGCGCACTTCGGCCTCGGTGCGGCAGCGATCCCGGGGTCGACCGTCGCGGCAATCGTCGAATGGCCCGACGGCCGAGTCACGAGCTACGACGCGTTGCCGACTCGCATGCGGGTCACCGTTGTCGATGCGACGCGGTCCGATGCTGACATCGACGGAGACGGCGCGCTGACCTCCGCAGACGTCCGGGCCGCCGAGCGGACCGCGTTCGACATCACGGGTGACCTGATCTACGACCGCGCCGACATCAGGCGGGTCGACCGGCTCGTCCGGCTGAGTGAACTCCGACGAAACATGAGATAGCAGTCTGAAAACGGAGGTCCCCATCCCGCTCGCGCGTGTGCTCCATCCACCGCCGCGCCTCCGCGCACCGGATATCTCTGCCAGAAGGACCCGGGCGTGCGACGCCGACGTAGTCTTCTCCATGGCAGGGGGTGTACAGACAACCGACCCGGCGGCTGCGCGAGACGTGCCGCTCACGGTGCTGCAGGATTCCTCGCACACAAAGCGCGGCAACCGATCGAAACCGACCTCCAGCATGGGCAAGTGGCGTGCTGCCGTGCTCATCGCCGTGCACATCGCGATCGCGGTGCACGTGGTCCTCTGGCTCGTCATGGGTTCGACGGTCTCGCCTGTCGAGCCGAGCGAATCGATGCAGACGCTCGAGCTGGGTGTTGTCAACGCTGGCTTTATTTTCTACGTCCTCGCGATCCTGTCGACGGTGGTGTTCGGCAGGTTCCTCTGCGGCTGGGGCTGCCATGTTGTCGCGCTGCAGGACCTCTGCGCCGCCATGATGAAGCGGATCGGCGTCAGGCCCAAGCCTTTCCGCTCCCGGTTGCTTGTGTACGTCCCGCTCGTGCTCGGCCTCTACATGTTCGTCTGGCCGACCTTCAAGCGTCTTGCGCTCATCCCGCTGCTCGAAGCCGTCGGCGTCGGTGCGCCTGTGTGGATCGGTGTGCCGCCAGACTTCGCCGGGTTCACCACCGAGATCATCGTCGATGACTTCTGGGCCACCTTCCCGCCCTGGTACGTCGCGATCCCGTTCCTTGGTGTGTGCGGCTTTGCCAGCGTGTACTTCCTCGGATCGAAGGGGTTCTGCACCTACGGCTGCCCCTACGGCGGGATCTTCGGAGCCGTCGATCAGATTAGCCCGGCGGCGATCGTCGTCAACGACTCATGCGAGGGCTGCGGTCATTGCACAGCGGTCTGCACATCAAACGTGCGTGTACATGAAGAAGTCCGCGATTTCGGCATGGTCGTCGATCCCGGCTGCATGAAGTGCATGGATTGCGTGAGCGCCTGCCCGAAGGACGCCCTGCACTTCGGGATGGCCTCCCCCGCGATCCTCGCACGGCCGAAGGACGACGCCGCGCGGGAGAGGCAGGCGAAGATCAGGCGGAACCCCAAGCGTTTCGACCTGTCGTGGCCCGAAGAAATCGCGATCGCCGCGTTGTTCGTCGGGTTCTTCCTCGCTTTCCGCGGGATGCTGAACCTCGTGCCGATGCTCATGGCGGTCGGCATGGCGGGCGTCGCGGCGTTCATCGTGTGGAAAGCGTGGCGGATGGTCAAGACGCCGAGCGTCCGGCTGCAGTCGCTGACGCTCAAGTCCGCAGGCAAGATCAAGCGGGCGGGCTGGGCGATCCTCGCGGGCAGCGTCGTGACGTGCATCGCCGCCGCCTGGGCCGGCTGGGTCGGCACCCTCCGCTGGTCCGCTCATCTCACGCACGAGTCGATCGGCATTCCGCTGACCGTCGCGAACCGGCCAGAGTTTGATCCAGCGCCGGGCCGGGTTGCCGAGATCGATTTGGCGATCGAGCGGTTCGAGCGATCGGATGCCTTCGACGCCGACGGCATCGGCTGGAACCTGCGTCCCCAGGACCGACGCCAGCTCGCGTACCTCTACCAGCTCCGAGACCGCACGACCGAGGCCTTCGCGCAGCTCGACCTCATCACACGAGACGGCGTGCCGACAGATGAGCTCGTTGCCGAATCGATCGGGCTGCTTCGGCTCACCGGCGCGGACGAGCGGTCCGTCGCCGAGTGGCTCGATGACGTGCTGGCACGGCATCCGGATCTGCACGGCGCGCGGCTCGAATCGTCCCTCATTGCAGCGGCCTCGGACCGATCGATAGCCGAGCTCTCGTCGGAGTGGGACCTTGCGATCGAGCGTGCTTCTGATGCAGATGATTCCGCGAGCGCGCTGCTCGCCGCTGCGGAGTTCTTCGCCTCGGCGGGCGACGCGGGCACCTCGGTCGATCTCATCCGGCGGGCGGCCGAGGCCGACGGAATCGATGGCCCTTCGCTCGTCAGCGCCGCAAGGCTTCTCGCTTCGCTCGGCCCTCGCGAGGAGGCGCTCGCCCTTCTCGAGCGGGCTGTCGAGGTGCGTTGGCGAGACGCCTCCGGCTACCGAGCGGCGGGCGTTCTGCTTGCGACGCTCGGCGAACGCGATCAGGCAGAAAGCACCTTCATATCAGGCATCGAGCGTTTCCCCGAATCGCCCGGTCTTCACGAGGCGCTCGCTCTGCTCCGGCTCACGCAAGGCGATGTCAGCGGATCGATCGAGGGCTACACAAACGCTGCTGAGCACGCGTCGGGCAACGCGTTCGCCTCGGCGGGCATCGGTGAGCAGGCCGTACGCGCCGGCATCGGGTCTCGCCAAGTTCAGGTGTTCGAGACCGGGATCGGCATCATGCGTTCCGCCGCCGAGCAAGCAGGCGACACGGCAATCCTCTGGCACGATCTGGGCCAAGCCTTGCTCGCCGGCGGACGAGCGGAGCAGGGGCTGGCTGCGCTCCGCCGCGCGAGCGAGCTGACGCCCGAGAATATAGCGATCCGCAAATCCCTTGCACGCGCGGAGTCGCTGACCGGGGGGTAAACCCCGGGCTTCTCGCTGAAACTGAGGAGGGTTTGATAAAAGACGACAAATCAGACGAATGTTCGGGCTGCTTTGCACTATGCTCCGATCCTCTGGGGGACGCGGCCTCACCGGTCAGCTGTCTCGGAAAGAAATCCATACGAGAGGACCCTCGATGAAAGCATCCTTTGTCAACCTGCTCCGCCGATCCGTTCCGGTCTGTCTCGCCCTGCCGGGCCTCGCAGCCGCTCAGGGCGCTGACGTCGTAGCGGGCGAGATCACCGGCCCCTTCAAGTGGGGCTCGCTCAACGGCTTCTCCGCTTACTCCATCGGCACCTCGTCGTGCAACATCGGCGATGTCGATCTGCTCTGGGACGACGAGCTGAACGACGGCACGCCCGCCAACCTGCACCCGGTCATGGGCCAGAACATCTTCCGCTACAAAGACGGACGCTTCGAGCAACTCGGCCAGAGCTGGCTCAAGCACGCCTTCTTCGCCCTCAACTTTAACGGCCTGTGCGGCAACGACTGCCAGCCCGCAGCCAACGGCAGCCTCCTCGGGCCGGGCTGCTGGGACCCGTACTCCGCGAGCCTGAACGGCGAGCAGAGAGGCATGGGGCCGAAGTTTGAGGTCAACGCCTCGACCGGCTTCCACCCGTGGCCCTACACCGGCGACGGCACGCAGGGCAACGACCTCTTCAAGCGGATCCAGATCCGCAACTCCGACCTCGACCCGTCGCAGAACGCCGGAGCCCGCTACTTCGGCGAGGGCCAGTACGTCACCCCCGACGACGCGGCGGCAGGCAACGACGACAACAACGCCACGTACCGAGAGATCTCGGTTGGGGGCTTCAACAACGGCTACAACCTGAACTTCACGGGCCCAAACCGCATCGGCCAGCCCGCGATCTTCGCGTGGAAGGAAGTCGATAGCGATGTCGAGCTCGTCGTCGTCGACGTGCCGCAGGACGGCCGCTTCTGGGTCGCCTACCGCGTCACTGACAACGGCGACGGCACCTGGCGCTACGAGTACGCGATCCAGAACCTCAACTCCGACCGCGCCGCGGACGGCTTCGAGCTCCCCTCGGATAGCAGCGTCGCCGTCAGCGGCCTGGGCTTTAAGGGCGTCGGCTACCACAGCGGTGAGCCCTTCGACAACGACAACTGGACCTCGTCGGCCGGCAGCAGCAGCATCTCTTGGGGATCGCCCCAGCCCTTCGGCCGCAACCCCGACACCAACGCGCTCCGCTGGGGCACGATGTACAACTTCTGGTTCACCGCCGACGCGGCCCCCGAGATGGGCGAGGCGACCCTGAGCCTCTTCAAGCCCGGCCCCGCCGCGGAGGACCGCAGCGTGATGGTCCTCGTCCCGGGTACCAACGATGTCTGCCGTGCCGACACCAACGGCGACGGCCTCGTCACCCCGCAGGACTTCGGAACCTGGGTCCAGGCCTACAACTCGCAGGCCCCCGCGTGCGACCAGAACGGCGACGGCCTCTGCACGCCGTCCGACTTCAGCTCCTGGGTCCAGAACTACAACGCCGGCTGCTGATCGCGGCTGACATCTGAAATCTGACCTGCGCCCGCCCGGTTCACGCCGGGCGGGTGTCTTTTTGCAAACCCGCGAGCCACTTGCACCAGATGCTCAGCACCAGCAGCATGTACAGCCGCTGCGAGTGGTCCCGCCCGTGCCATGGGTTCAGGCTCTTCTCGCCGGCCGCGTCGTGCTCGCGGAGCATCTGATTCACAAACGCCATGTTCAACTCGACGCCCGCCTCAGCCAAGCCCGGGAACGGATCGGCCGATTCGAGGTGGTCGCGGAGCAGCGTGCGCATGCCGCCGTAGTCGCTTCGAAACCACTCGCCGACCGGGATAGCGAAGCCGCGCTTGGGTCGGCTGACGATGTGCTCGGGCAGGTACTGCCGGGCAACCTGTTTGAGCAGGCCCTTGCGCTCACCCTTGGGCATCAGGACATGCAGCGGCGTGCGGAGGGCGGCCTCGACCAGTTCCCTCGCGAGGAACGGCGCACGGACCTCGAGGCCGACCGCCATCGAGGCGGTATCGGTCTTGCGGAGCAGATCGTCGGGCAGGTAATCCTCGAAGTCGTCCCGCAGAGGATCGTCGATCGCGTGGAAGTCGTCGTCGCCGACCGGCTCGCCGTCGATGGACGGGATGAGCCGGCGGAGGTCGGGCGTCTGGAAGATGGCGAGCAATTCGTTGTAGCCGCCGAACTTGGCTGCCGTCGCGAGGCGGGCGAGGTACTCCCCGCGCGTGCCTCGGGCCCGGCGGTCGAGCAGCCGCGTCGGGATCAGGCGGAGCAGCTTGCGGTACTTGGTCAGCGTGGGGTTGATGGTGTGGCGTCGGTAGCCGCCAAAAAGCTCGTCGCCGCCGTCGCCGGAGAGGGCGACCTTCACGTGCTCGCGGGCGGCGTTGCTGACCCAGTATGTCGGCAGAAGAGAGCTGTCGCCGAAAGGCAGGCCGAGCTGCTCGATGAGCATGATCAGGTCCTCTGCCGGCCTCGGATTACAGTCGAGCGTGTGATGATCGGTACCGATGTGTGCCGCGGTCTCGGCTGCGTCAGTAGATTCGTCGTAGCTCGCTTCCGGCATGC
>JBCBNT010000032.1:0-31277 GCA_039821685.1 Planctomycetota bacterium
CGCGTGAAGTCGCGTGAAGCTGAAATTCCTAGAACTGGAAGTAGATGAACTCGGTGACTCGGCCGTCCGCCGTGATCGTCTCTCGGAGCAGCAGCATCGCCGCGATGAACGCTCCAGCTGCGATGAGTCCCGTCGCAACGCCCTGCGGCTTCGAGGTCAGGAAACGCGAGGTGTTCGGGGCGACCACGCACCAGAGGCCGGCGGCGAGCATCGTGCCCCACTGCCACGACTCGGGTTCGAAGCGGCTCGTCTCGCTGCCGAAGCCGACCATCGCCGCGAGGATCTCGATCGCCCGTTCGAAGCCGCCGTCGTCGCCGACCGGCACAGCACGGAAAAGCACCCACGCAACGATGACGCTGAGGATGGTGCACATCCAGGCGATGGGCTTCGGCAGGCCGAAGCCGAATCTTGACCATGCGTGGTTGATGCAAAGGTAGATGCCGTGGAGCGCACCCCAGACGACGAAGGTCCACGCTGAGCCGTGCCAGAGCCCGCCGATGAGCATCGTGAGGAGCAGGTTGACGTACCGGCGCGAGGGCCCGCTGCGGTTCCCGCCGAGCGGGATGTAGACGTAATCGCGGAGGAATGCGGACAGCGTCATGTGCCAGCGCCGCCAGAAGTCGACGATCGACGTTGCCTTGTACGGGGAGTTGAAGTTCTCCGGCAGGCGGATGTTGAAGAGCATGCCGAGGCCGATCGCCATATCGGAGTACCCGGAGAAATCGAAGTAGATCTGCAGCGTGTAGGCGATCGCGCCCGCCCAGGCCCCCTCGGTACCGATGTCGCCGGTACCGTCAAAGGCTGCGGCGACCCACGGGCTCAGCGTGTCGGCGACGACGACTTTCTTGAACAGACCGAAGCTGAGCCACATCAGGCCGGCCGAGATCCGGGACGCGCTGGGCCTCACGGCGCCCGCGAGCCGGAACTGTGGAAGCATCGATTTGTGATGGACGATCGGCCCGGCGATGAGCTGCGCAAAGAAAGTCACAAAGAGCGTGTAATTCACGATCGAGCGTTCGGGTTGCTCTTCGCGGGCGCAATCGACCAAGTAGGCCACCTGCTGGAACGTGAAGAAGCTGATCCCGAGCGGGAGCACGATCCGCCAGGGCTCGTGCTCGAATCCGAAGATCGATGACAGGGTGCCCGCGACGAAGTCCGCGTACTTGAAGACCGCGATCAGCACGATATTGAGCGAGATCCCGGCGATCAGGATGGCTCGCTTCACCCGCGGCGATCCCCGGGCGGCGAGGACGCGGCCGAGCGTGTAGTTCGCGGCGATGCTCGGCACGAGCAGGAACAGATACCGCCAATCCCAGTATCCATAAAACGCGAGCGATGCGAGCGCGAGCACGCCGAACGCGCCCCACCGCGGCAGTACGCGGGCCGCGGCGAAGTAGCCGAGGACAGCAAGCGGCAAAAATACAAGCAGGAACTCGAAGCTGCTGAAGAGCACCGCCTACTCCATCCCTGCACGAACACCGGGCAGCGAGAGAAGCCGGGCCGATGTGATCACGATGTCGGGTGTGTCGGCATCGCCTCGCACTCCCGCCTGTACGGTTGCCGCGTCATCTGCCGCGAGCAGCAGCGGGACGACGATCCGATTCTGGCCGGGCCGGAGTCGACGGTGGACGGCGGGCCGCAGCCCGGCAAGGTGGCCCGGCCCGTTCGTCCAGCTAAACGCCTCGACATCGGTTTCAACGCCCGCGAACACTTCGAGCTCAAGCCAGTGCCAGCCGGGGCCTGATTCTGCGACATCGATCGGCAGCGCGGCGAAGGAACGCTCACCGACGAAGTCAACGCGTCGGCCGCGTGCATCATCGAGGAGCTTGGGCCGCGAGACCCCGCTGGGAACAAACCGGCCGAGGTCGACCTCTGTTTCGACCAGGCCGGCATGCCCACGCTCGAGCTCGAAAAGAGCACGCCCGACGGGCTGTCCGGCCTCGTCGTAGCGGAGCGCGCGGGTCACGACACCGAGCCGCGTGTCGAGCGCAGCGACGGCTTCGCCGCCGGCGGTCATCCTTTCAAAGAGCCTCGCGTCGTCGATCGTGATCCATGACACGCGATCGCTGCCGTTGGCGACGATCTTGTGCAGCACCGTTCGCTGCCGACCGCCCGGCGATGGTCCGAGGCGCGAGGCAAACTCGTGCACGATCCGCCCGTCGGAGGCGGAGGGGATTGTCCTGCCGCTGCCGTCCGCGATGGATACCGCTTGCACGTCTCGGATCGTGGATTGTGCCCGCGGGCTTCGCCCTGGACTGACCGGGCCGGTTCGGCGAGCGGTGATCCGGACCGCGCGCGTGTCGCTGGTCGCGGCTCGGGCTGTCTCGTGCAGCGGGTGAGCCACGCCGCTGAGCCGCCACCCGTCCATCAACGCATCGAGAACAGACGCGGGGTCGTCTGTCAGCAGCGTCGTGACACCGGCGTCCACGGCTTCGAGATCGCGCGACCAGGACGACGCCCCCGCCCTGAGCATGGCGGCATGGAGGGCAGGATCGACCGAGCCGTGACCGACCAGCGCCGCGACCGGGGGTTTCGGCCGCCGCGGCGTGGGGGGTGGTATCGCGTCGCCCGTGCGGAGACCGGCATCGCGCAAAGCGTCGATGACTCGCCAGGTGATATCGATCGCGGCTGCGGGCGTCGCGTGATTGCCGGTGTCCGATACCTCGCTGTCATCGAGAAACCAGTCCTGCGGCTCACCGAGCACTGGAACGCTGAAGCGACCGGCAACACTTCGGAGGGCCGACAGCATGTCGGGCGCGAGGGATCGAACCCGGTCATCCGGGACGCAGCTGGGCCAAAGCAGGATGACATCGATGCCTTCAGCGTCGGCCCAAGCGAGGAAGTCACGCACATGCCGAGCCCAGTCGGGGTCCGAGGGATCCGGCGTGCCGTTGGTCCAGGCAAGCGGAAGCTCGCGTCGACGCTCTGGACGCCAGACAAGATCGCCCCACGCCGAGAGAGAGCCGAGCGGGTAGGCGGGTGGGCCGCGCGGGATGGCATCCGGCTGACCGAACCGATCCCGCAGCACCCGCAGCGGGGGCCAGCTCGCCCGGACCGCTGTCTTGAGCGAGGTCAACGGCCCGGCCTCGACAAGGGCTGATGGATCAAACGTCGCGGCCCATTGCCAGGGCCGGAGCGGCAGAGCCTCGCGAGGCGTCACGCTGAGGGCGCTGTATTCGGGTACCAGCAGGACACGATCACCCTCTCGAAGATGACGCCTCGCCCGCGACAGGAGCATGTGGGGCCCGAGGCCGGCGTGGATGCCATAATTCACGGTCGGGACGCCTGTCGCCGCTTCGAGCATCTCGGCCCGGATGTTGAACAGCGCGCCGGATCCCCCGATGACGACCAACCGTTCATCGCTGTCAGCCGACGCTCGGGTCAGCATGACGTCCTTCCTCGCGTAGAGGTTTTCGATAAAGCGCACCGCGGGCTCATCGCTCGCATCCGTCGCGTACACCATCGCGATTGGGAACGCCGCTGCGCTCGCAACGACTGCGCACACCCACGCGATGAGGGAACCTCGGTTGAAGCGGATGTCGTCGAACTGACGGCCCATACTCAGCGCCCCAACCCTTCTTCCTGCGGCTTGGGCCATCGTACCGGTGTCGCACTGCACACACCGATTGCGCCACGTCGAACGCCAACGGAGTCACGGAGGCCTCGCAGGGTCTGATTCTGGAGTCCGCCAGCAAAGTCAGACATTTTTTGCTTTATCCGCCACATGGTCCTTGCGATCTTGTGGGGAACTCGGGTACCGTGGAGATTGTGACGCGGTAGCGGTACCGCGTTGCGTGCATAGTGGGCCGCCCATTTCCTGATGGGCCGGATGGAGTATGAGACAAATGGATATTCGTAAGAGCGCGTTTGCCGCTACTGGTATCGTTCTGGCTGCAGGTGGTGTCCAGGCGCAGGATAAGCTCCTGATCGTCGATCTCTCGGTCGAGAACGAGATCACCATCACCGCGACCGCTGGCCTCTCGGGCGCCACCGTGTCCGGTTCTGACACCACGGGGTTCCTGCTCGCCGACTTCTTCAACACGGCGGGACCGGGGATCTTTGCGGCGGGCACCGGCGACCTGACCAGCGCCGCAAACCCGTCGGACAGCGGCCCCGACCTGTTCAACTCGTCGGCCACTCCGGCTGGCGGCAGCTTCGGCCTGAACGTCTTTTCGTACACTGCCGATGCGACTTCGGACTTCGTTGCCGGCTCGCAGGCCTTCTCGGGCTCGGCCACGTTTTCGCTCGCTGCCGATGACTACGCCGCCGCCCTGGCTGGCAACAGCAGCGGCACGATCTATGCGTTTGCCGACACCGACGACGACATCGCCGCCGCTACCGCCCTCGGCACCTGGAATCTGATCCCGGCTCCGAGCACGGCCGCCATGCTCGGCCTCGGCGGCCTCGTCGCCGCCCGTCGCCGCCGCTAATCAGCAGCGACATCTGAAGAGTTCAGACGGCCGGCCCTCCCACCGCGGAGGGCCGGCTCTTTTTTCGAGGTTTTCGCATCGCTTCGGGCAAATGAGCGCGGCCTTGAAAACGACCAAGGCCCCGCGTCTGCGGGGCCTTGCCGTGTTCACGCATTCATGCGTCTCAACGAGGCGGACGGGACTCGAACCCGCAACCACCGGATCGACAGTCCGGGACTCTAACCAATTGAGCTACCGCCCCCAAGATGTCACTGCCGGGCGTGTGCTCGGCGATGCGAAACATAGCGTCGATCAACGACAAGTCAAGTCGTCTGTGCCCTCATGCAAGCTATCGGCCGCGGAGCCGAACCGCAGCGCGGTGAAGACGGGCTCACCTTGCGAGCTGGATCCGGTTCGGCTGCTGCTCACCGATCGGGTTCCCGTCCGGTCCGACCTGCACGGCTGCGAAGTACATCAGTGTCGTTGCTGCCCCGAGCGCGAGGACCGCCATGAAGAGCAGGCCCGTGTAGACGTCCGGCCCGCCGGCCCGCTTGCGGCGCCCGCCCGGCATGCTCATGCCCATCTGACTCATGACAAGGCTCCTGTGGCTCGGTCGCGTCGACCGGCGAGACCCGCGTGCGGATTAATCGAGGCTGCTCAGAACGATGTCGCCTTCTCGGACCTGGACGCCGGCCCGGCCCAGCGCGTCGACCTGACCGACAGACGTCTGGATCTCAGCCCTGACGATTTTCAGGTCGGCGACGTAGCGGTCGCCGCGTGTGATGAAGAGCCTGACGTTCTCCCGGACGCGGTCGCGCGTGCCGAGGTCGATCTCGACAAGCTGCTCGCCGTCGGACATCCGCACGGCACGGACGCGGCCTCGGACCGTCGGTCCCGCGAGTTCGCTCGGCTCGCCGGCCAACCCGCCCTGGGAGGCAACGCCGCCGCGGTCGAATTCGTTCTGCACTTCGACGAGCGCCTCTTGTAGCGCACGGTTGGTCTGCGTGAGCACGTCGTTCTGGTTTTCGAGGTCGTTGAGCCGGGCCAGCAGATCGATCTGGTCCGTGCGGGCCGTCAGGTTCTCGTCACGCAGGGTGCGGACTTCCTCGGTCAGGCTGGTGATCAGCGTCGACTGTGTGTCGGCCGACTTGCCGAGATCGCCGATCTGACGCTCGATGCGGGCCGCCTGGTCGAGTGCCTGCTTCGCCTCGATACGGAGCTCTTCGAGCTCGGAGAGCAGGCCGAGGCGGTCGCGGTCCAGATCGGCGAGTTGTGCATCGCGAGACTGGATCTCCGCCTGCAGGTCGGCCCGCTCATCGGCGAACTGGCTGCTCTGAAGCTCGTACCGGGCGTTCGCGTCGCTGGCTCGCGCCACCTCGTCGTTGTACCGGTCGGTGATCGTGCGGGCGTTGAGGGCGTAGGTCGATGTGAGCGCCGCCAACGCGAGCGACAGCACCGAGGCGAAGACGACAAGGATCTTGGTCAATATGTGCACAACTCGCTCCGAACTCTGGACGGGTCGCGGTGCGCTGCCCCGTCGATTCCCAACAACGTACCCGGCCGCAGCAACGCTCGGACGACGCATCACCATCGATACGCCGCGGATCTGGTACGTCGCCGCAGTCAGCTTGGCGGATCAGCCTTGATCCTGGCCGCCGTTGGCATCGCTGCCGGATGCCCTCTCGGCGGTCCCTGCTCCCGGCCCGGAGTGTAGCGGCTCGGGCGGGTGCTGTCTGGCACCGATTCCGTTCGCCGCACCTTCGGGATGACCTGCGTGCCTCGGCCTCCGCCTGGGCCGCTGCGGCTTCGCCTGTGCCCTACGCCCCTCTTGCTCAGCCGGATCCTGCCCGGCGGTCAAGGGCACGCAGAACGCCCCTCGCCGCAGCGACCCGCACACGCTCCGATGGGTCCGAGAGCATGACGCCGAGGCGATCGATATCCTGCGGGCGGGCGGTCCAGCCGAGCACCGTTGCCGCGTCGGCCCGAACAACATCCCGATCTGATGCCCAGAGCCCCTCGGCAAGGAACCAGCCCCCGGGGTCCCCGAGCCGGGCCATGGAGATCGCGATGGCGAGCTGGATCTCGGCCGGCATGGTCTGGCCCGAATCGTCGGTGGACTCTGAGATCTGAACGAGCCTGCCGCGGGCGGCGCGGTCGTTCACTTCGCCGACGATCTGCACCGCGAGCGCCATGGCTTCGAGGTCGCTCGGCTGCGAGGGATAGAGCGCGGCGCGGACCGGCCCGAGCTGCTCCAGGTCACCCAGCTTGATCATCGCTTCGCTGATCTGTAGCTCGACGAGGCGGCGCTCCGCCTGCGACGCCATGGGCATCGGCTCCCGCAGCGCCGTCCGCAACGGCCCGACGGCGGTGGGCTCGCCGAGCTCGCCGAGCAGGTACGCCGCGTGCCCGCGGAGCTGGACCGGGTCACCCCGACGAGCGAAATCAGCGAGCCGCGTCTGATCCACCTGTCGCCCGAGGGCGGCGAGCGCGTAGACCGCTGCGGCTTGCACGTACGGCGACTCGTCCTTGAGCAAGACAGCCAGCTCAGCATCGAACCCGGAAATCTTCGCGCGACCGATCGACATCGACGCGACGCTCCGCACGCCGAGATTGGGATCGAGCAGCCCCTGCCCGGCAACCTCGGCAAGCTCTTCGGGCCTGAGCACGAGCGACTCGTATGCGTTCGCCCTGGTCTGGGCGTCCTCCGATCGCGTCGCGTCGCGAAGCAGCGACACCGCGTCCTGAGCGAGCCGGTTCTGCTCGGCGATCGAGAGCGGTTGCGGCTCGCCGTCGCGGCCACCGTCTCGCCGATCGCCGTTGTTCGCGCAGCCGATGGAACCAGACATCACCGCGACGATCACCGCTGCTCGGATGCAAACGGGGGTCTTCAGTCGTTCGATCATGAGCCCGGTTCCTCCCCGGCATGCTGGCCGGCGTCTCGCTGCTCTGAGCGCCGTCGACGAAGCGCCGCAAACCCGGCCCATGCCACGGCTCCGAGGGTTGCAGTGACGCACACGATACCAAACGAGTCGCCGATCGTCTGGTAGATCGTCGTCGTCGAGCCCAGGCGGATGTCGCCAATGAGCACGCCGGGCTGCCGGGGGTCAAGCCGCGTGACGATGCGGCCGCGGCCGTCGATGACCGCGGAGACGCCGGTGTTGGCGGCTCGGATCATCGGGAGCCCGTGCTCGACGCACCGCCATCGCGCTTGCAAGAGATGCATTTCGCGCCCGGCGTCGAACGAGCCGAACCAGCCGTCGTTTGTCACGACACACAGCAGCTCCGTCGGAGTCCCCGCGTCTCGCGCCGCGAGCACGAGCCGGCGGACCGTCGGCGCCATCGATGATTCGAAGCAGATGGGCGTCGAGACCGCGACGGGTCCGTCCGTCGTCGGGACCTCAAACGTGACCGGCCGCGTGCCCCGTGCGAGGCCGAAGTCCATGCCCGTCGCGCCCAGCCCGATGCGGATCACGACGTCGCGGAGCCACGGGAGCGACTGGATGTAGGGGAGCGTCTCGCCGAACGGCGTCGGGCGGAGCTTGTCGTACCGCGGCCCGATTGGTTCGCCGCCGACGAGCAGGTACACGGAGTTGTAGACGGCCGCTGGCATCAGGCCGTCGTCTTCAAGCTGCAGACCGGCCGGGGTCGTGCACCCCACGAGCATCGGCACGCCGAGCGATCGCTGGCCCGCGCGGAGTGCATCACCGAAGGGCTCGGCCCCGGGGCCGTACACCGATTCGATAACCGCGAGCGCCTCTGGATCGAGGACGCCGAGCGGCAGAACAGTCTCGGGTGTCACGAGCAGCTGCGCGCCGCCTGCCGCGCCCTCCTCGGCGAGTGAGAGCAGTGCCCGCAGGTCATCGACGAGTTGCTCACGCATCGGGGCGATCTTGTTGCTCTGCGGCACATCTGTCTGCAAGGCGGCGACCCGGATCGACTTCGCCCCCGGTCCCCCTGTCGGCGCGAGCACGCCCGCCGCGAGCAGCGCGACGAGGCCCACCGACGCGGCGACCGCGGTGCGGCGATGCGCCGGGCTGCCCACGCGGCGAGTGACCACGATCCCGGACACGAGCACGACCAGCCACGAGACGAAGTAGACGCCGCCGATACCGGCCGCACGTGAGGCGGCGCTCGACTCGATCATCGGGTGACCGGCCAGGAACCACGCGTACCCCTCGAAGGCGACCTCTCCCCTGAGGAACTCGAGCCCGACCCAGGCTGTCGGCACACCGATGACCGGGGGCATCCACGGGCCGACACGGCTGACGCGAGAGAGCACCCAGACGCTCGCGCCAGTCCAGCAGGCGAGGTAGATCACGAGCGGTCCGACGCCGGCAAGCGTCACGTCTGCCATCCAGGCGTGATGCACGACCCACAACGGGAGCGAGCCGGTCGCGGCCCCGAGCGCCTTCCAGCGGGCACGGTCCGCACGCCAGCCGAGAAGAGCCAGCGGGAGCGGCGCCGCCAATGCCACGAACCAGAACGACACCGGCGGAAGCGCGAGAAGCGTGCAGACCGCATATATCGCGCCGGCGATGAGCCCGAGAAGCGCATCACGGCGGGCCGTCGCGGTGAGGCGCATCCGGGCGCGGCGCGTCGGCCGAGATTCCGCCGATTCGGGGCGCGGCCCAGTCACCGCCCGCTGAAGTCGATCAGGCGGGCGATCTCGGTGCGGAGCTCGTGCCTGGGCACGACGCGATCGACCATGCCGCACTGCCGCAGAAACTCCGACCGCTGGAAGCCCGGCGGCAGGTCCTGGCGGATCGTCTGCTTGATCACGCGTGGACCCGCGAAGCCGATGAGGGCCTCGGGCTCGGCGATGATGACGTCGCCGAGCATGGCAAAGCTCGCGGTGACGCCGCCCGTGGTCGGATCGGTCAGCACGCTGATAAAGAGGCCGCCCGCGTCATCGAACCGTGCGAGCGCCGCGCTGGTCTTGGCCATCTGCATCAGCGAGAGGCCCGACTCCTGCATCCGGGCGCCGCCCGAGCAGCTGACGATGATGAGCGGCAGCGATCGCTCGGTCGCGGTTTCGATGGACCGTGTGAGCGTCTCCCCCACGACCGACCCCATCGATCCCATCATGAATGTCAGATCGAGGCATGCCAAGACTGCCTGCCTGCCCCGGATAAATCCGGTGCCCGCCATCACCGCGTCCTGCCGTCCGCTCTTGATCTGCTCGGCGAGCAGGCGGTCCCGGTAGGCCTTGAGATCAACAAACTTGAGCGGATCGGTCGCGACGAGGTTGTCGTGGATCGGCTCGAACGTGCTCTCGTCGATCAGCTGCGCGACGCGGGTCGACGCGCCGATGCGGAAGTGGTGCGAGCACTCCGGGCAGACGGACAGGTTGGCCTCCATCTGCTTGCGATAGATCATGGCGCTGCAACTCGGGCAGCGGAGCCACAGGCCTTCTGGAATGGCCAGCCTGTTGCCCTTCGACGCCTGACGGACCTCGTCTTTCGATGCGATCTGGCTCATGCATCAGTCTCCGTGCCCGGAGCTCCGCTCCGCGCAGGTTGCTCGTTGCTCAGCCGCCAACGCTCGCGCCCTCGCGAGTCCCTCGGGCCCAGGCCTGGAACCGAGATCGGGCGACCTCGTGCCACTCGTGGCGTGGGCTTTCGTCGGACCACGTGACATCGATCGCAGGCCGTCCCGTGATCCACGCCGATACCAGTTCGTATGACATCGGCCGCAGGACAATCCCGACGCCAGGATCTGTCTTCCGGAGCTTGTCGATGAGCCGGCCGATGGAGGAGACCAGCCGGTCGGTCGCGGCGTCGAGCGGCTCGCCTTCCGGCACGCTCACATCGCTGGGGCTTTCGGTCCACGCTCGGAATTTGCTCGGGAATTTCTCTTCCAGTTCCTGCCGCCGGAGCCCCTCCCACAAGCCCATGCCGACATCCGCGAGGTCCGGCGATCGCTTGAGCTTCCCCCCGGTTTCCCGGGCGACAGCCTCTGCGGTCGCTATGCAGCACTGATCCGGGCCGTGCAGCACCGAGCTCAGGCCCGTGCCCTCGAGGGACACGACCAGGTCGGTCAGCCCGTTGGCCTCTTCCGATGCGAGCGGCAGGTCGACCCGGCCGACGACGCGGCCCGAGGTGTCCCACTCGGTTCGACCGCAGCGGATCAACGCGATGTTGATGAGGTCAGGGGTCGCCATGCTGGTCGGGGGTTCCTCAGTCAGGCCGGTCGGCCCGGGGACGAAGCGTAGGGCACGAAAGCAATCAGCCGATCGGCTGTCGCCAAAAACCAAACAGATATCTATCAGGCTACGCTTCGGTTTCGCCGCCCTGATGGGACGTAACCGACCTCGCGATGCCGGCCCATTCATCGCGCGGCCGGCCGAAGAACGCCGAGCCCATGACGAGGATGTCGCATCCCGCCGCCCGGACCTCGGCCTCATTGGCCGGGCTCAGGCCGCCGTCCATCTGAATCCACAGTTCGGCCGCGGCCGACGCCCTGGCCGTGCGTGTCTTGTCAAGGACCTCACCCATAAACGCCTGGCCGGCGAAACCCGGCCGAACGCTCATGATCAGGAGCATCTCGAACGCATCGAGCCAGCCTTTGACCGACTCGAACGGTGTTTCCGGATTGATCGCCAGCCCGGCGGTGCAGCCCAGCGATCGGATCCGGTCTGCCAGGTCGCGGGCGCCGTGTTCATCGACGACTTCGGCGTGAAACGTGATGTGGTCGCACCCCGCCGCGACGAAGGGCTCGACGAACGATGCCGGGTCGGTCACCATGAGGTGCGCGTCGAAGCAGACATCCGGCAGTTCGGCTCGGAGACACCGGACCAGCGCGGGGCCGAAGGTGAGGTTCGGCACAAAGTGGCCGTCCATGACGTCGAGGTGCATGACGGTCGCGCCCGCGTCGGCTGCGGCGTAGCACTCGTCGGCGAGGCGGGCGAAGTCGGCCGCGAGGATCGAAGGGGCGAGATGAGCCCCTCCGCTGCGCCGCCGGAGCACGTTTCGGCAGATGTTCTGCGAGGCTCGGTGGTCGTCCTTCGTCATGCGGAGACTGTACGGCCGCCGGGCGTCCCGTACGATGCGGCGGACACAACCCGCCGCTGCGAACACTCCCCCAATCAACGAGGAATCCGCCATGCCGTCGATCGAGGACATCCGCCCCGTGCTCCACGCCGCTGACCAGTCGCACCTGCTGCAATTCGCGGACGGCCTCGCCGAGCAGGAACGGGCGTCGCTTCTGTCTCAGATCGCGGCGATCGACTTCGACCGCCTGCCGGGCCTGATCGAGCAGTACGTGCGGAGCAAGCCGGAGTTCTCGCTGCCGGAGGGCGTCGACGCGGCACCGTATTACCCGGCCGATCCGGGTTCCGATTTCAAGCCTTACGACGCGGAGAAGTACCGGCAGGCCGGCGAGGAACTGCTTCGAGCAGGACGGGTGGCGTGCTTCACGGTCGCGGGCGGCCAGGGCTCGCGCCTCGGGTACGACGGGCCCAAGGGCTGCTTCCCTGCGGGCGCGGTCACGGGCAAGCCGCTCTTTCAGATCTTTGCCGAGGGCGTGCTGGCGACGAGCCGGAAGTACGGCGCGACCGTCCTCTGGTACGTCATGACCAGCCCGCTCAACCACGAGGCCACCGTGGCGTTCTTCGACGAGCACAAGCACTTCGACCTCGATCCGAGCACGGTCATGTTCTTCCCGCAGGGCACCATGCCCAGCCTCGACATGGCCTCCGGCAAGATCCTGCTGAGCAAAAGGCACGAGATCGCCACCAACCCCGACGGCCACGGCGGCTCGCTCACGGCGCTCCATACATCCGGAGCGCTGGCGGACATGACCACACGCGGCATCGAGCACATCAGCTACTTCCAGGTTGATAACACCAACGTCAAGGTCGCCGACCCGCTCTTTCTGGGCCTGCACGCCTCAGCCCCCGACAGCTCCGCCGAGATGTCGAGCAAGATGCTGCCCAAGGCCTACCCCGAGGAGAAGCTGGGCCTGTTCTGCACCGCCGACGGCCGGGTCTGCGTCATCGAGTACTCGGACATGCCCATGGACATGCAGCGCGACACGCTCGCCGACGGCCGGCTCCGCTTCCTCGCCGGCAGCCCGGCGATCCACGTCTTCGGCCGGGCGTTCGTCGAGAAGGTCAACACCGACAAGGACTTCGACCTGCCCTACCACCGCGCCGAGAAGAAGATCGCGCACGTGGACCTCAACTCGGGCGAGCTTGTCTCGCCGGACTCGCCCAACGGCGTGAAACTCGAGCGGTTCGTCTTCGACGCCCTGCCGATGGCGGAGCGATCGATCATCCTCGAGACGAGCCGTGTGGAGGACTTCGCGCCGATCAAGAACGCGGAGGGCATCGACAGCGCCGCATCGAGCGCGGAGCTGCAGACAGAGAAGGCCGCGAGCTGGCTGGAATCCGTCGGCGTTGAGATCCCCAGGAAACCCGACGGCACGCCGGACTGCGTGCTGGAGATCAGCCCGCTGACGGCGCTGGAGCCGGGGGATCTCGAGAAGGCGGATCTGCCGAAGAAGATCGGGGCGGGGGAGAAGGTGGTGTTGTGAGACTACTGCTCGCGGGAATACTGATCGTTGCGAACGCTGCCGCTGGGCAGACGGTGCAGGATCTCGCGGATGAGGCGCGTCAGATCCGGCTACGCATTGCGGCCGAGTACCCTGAGTTCCGCGTGGATTCTGGACCTTGGCTATTCGACGAGCTGGCTGTGTTGGAAACGCACGTTTCCAACATAGCCCGGGACGCTCAAGCCGAAGCACTTGCTGCTCACTTTATCAATGACTCCCGCAGCCTCAGCCCCGTTTGGCTCTGGTACGACATGCTCACGTCGAACGGCAGTGGATTGGAGACGCTGGACTTTACCGGTATCGATCTTGAATACGACGACGCTCGTTTGGCAGCCGAGAGCATCAGGGACGCAGCACACGGAACGAACGTTGGCCCTCGTCTCGATGCTGTTCTCAACTTGCCTGTCAGGATCGCGACGCCAGCCGACGAGCCGTATCACTTCTACTCGTCCGCAAGCGAGATCCTCTTCGTCTTGAACACGATCGCCCACACGGCGACCGACGAAGCAGACCAGCAGACAGCCGCCGAGTGTTCATACCGTTTTCTGAGACCGTCAATAGCAATCGAATCGCGTGCTACGCTCATTGCATATTTCCGAGGGCATGCGTTCCGCGACATGCACCGCCGTTGGCTCATCCGTCACATCAGAGGCGGCACGATGGATGAGTTCGATGTGGTTGTTCAAACCGATCTGCTCAAACACTTTGCGCCACGCTCGAACCAGTTTGTTGCCCAGCTCGTCGAGGCTGATCTGCTTGCAATGTTGACCATGCCGGACGCGGTGCCTGTTGTGACGTCCAGTACCTACGCGGCGTGGGCAGATCGGTTGGCAGACCTGGTCGAGAGCACCAACGTCAGTTCCGCCGAGGATCGCCTGCGGGCAGAGAACGCAGCACAGCCACTGTCAGCGCTGCTGGCGCAAGCGATTAGCGGAGGTTACCTCGATTCGTTCAGCTACGAATACGGGTACCACACGCTGATCACGACGGAGGCGAAAGCTCGAACCGAGCGCGAAGCTCTGACCACGATGCTTGCGATCGCGACGTACCAAGCGAAGCACGGGTACTCACCGCAGCGTCTCGACGAGCTTGTGCCCGAGTACCTTGAACGCCTCCCGATCGATGGCTTTGACGGAAAGCCGCTCCGGTACACGTCCAGACCGCACAACCGGTACGAGCTCTATTCTGTGGGCTGGGATGGCGTCGACAATCGTGGATCGTGGCACCCGAGGCAGAACTCAATCGCCACGACCCGCCCGCTCGATCAGAGTGTTGAGATACCTGGTTGGCTCCTCGAATTGGCGGAGATGCCGCTCGACATGCCGCCTCTTCGGATGCTCCACGACCCGATCGGGTACGACTACCGCCTCGACCCCTGGGCCCCGGACTAACCGCCCCTTCTACACTGCCCAATCATGAGCGACGCCCCTCCCCACCGCTACACCGCCGCGATGGCGAAAGAGATCGAGCCGCGCTGGCAGGACCGCTGGGCGCAGGACGGCACATACCGCGTACCCAACCCGGGTGAGCCGGGATTCGACGCGTCGAAGCCCAAGTTCTACGCCCTCGACATGTTTCCCTACCCCAGCGGCGCCGGACTGCATGTCGGCCACCCCGAGGGCTACACGGCGACCGACATCATCGGGCGATACAAGCGGATGCGGGGCTTCAACGTGCTGCACCCGATGGGCTTCGACGCCTTCGGCCTGCCCGCAGAGCAGCACGCGATCAACACCGGCGAGCACCCGGCGCGGTTCACACGCAAGACGATCGACACGTTCCGCAGGCAGCTGCAACGGTTCGGGTTCGGCTACGACTGGGGCCGCGAGTTCGCGACGATCGACGAGTCGTATTACAAATGGACGCAGTGGATCTTCCTGCGGATCTACAACAGCTGGTTTGACCCGGAGACAGATCGAGCACGGCCGATCGACGAGCTGGTATCGCTCATGGAGTCGGGCGGCGGCCGGGTCGCGCCGGACGGATCGCTCGTCAGGATCGGGCCGAACCAGAAGGCGACGGCCGACCTGGGCGGCGAGCCAGGTCTCGTGCGAGAATGGCACACGCTTTCGCACGATGAGCAGCGGGCGTTTATCGATGACCACCGGCTCGCGTACGTCGGCGAGCAGATCGTCAACTGGTGCCCCGCGCTCGGCACCGTGCTGGCGAGCGAAGAAGTGATCGACGGGCGATCCGAGCGGGGCGGGCACCCCGTGCTCCGCAAGCCACTCAGGCAGTGGCTCTTCCGGATTACGGCGTACGCCGACCGCCTGCTCGCGGGCCTGGAAGGCCTCGATTGGCCCGAATCGACCAAGACGCAGCAGCGCGAGTGGATCGGTCGGAGCGAAGGGGCCGAGATCGACTTCACGCTCGACATCGACGGCGACGATCCGGAGATCGATCGCGATCTGCCGGCGGCGCTGCGGGTGTTTACCACGAGGCCCGACACGATCTGCGGCGCGACGTACATGGTCGTGGCGCCGGAGCACCCGCTCGTGAAGGCGGTGCTCGACTCGCCTCGTCCCGAGACGCCGGCCGAGGACCTCGCGCGATACGCCGAATGGGCCTCGAACCGTTCCGATCTCGAGCGGCAGGAATCGAAAGAGAAGACCGGCTGTTTCACGGGGCTCTACGCGATCAACCCGGCGACGGGCGGCCGGATCCCGATCTGGACCGCGGACTACGTGCTGATCGGCTACGGCTTCGGCGCGATCATGGCGGTGCCGGCGGGTGACGAGCGCGACTTCGAGTTCGCCGAGACCTTCGGCCTGCCGATCGTTGACGTGGTCTATCCGCGGGCGATCGCTGCGATGGCCCACTACGCGTCGGCAGCGACCGACGACGAGGTGGCATCGGGCACGTGGACGCGTGTGCTCGCGGACTTCCTCGGGATCACGACCACGACGAACCTGCCCTGGGAGAGCTTCGCAAGCGGTCTCGAAGCGGCACGCTTTCGGCGGAGCGATCCGACCGCCGACGGGCCGGACGCGGCAGAACTCGCTGAGAAAGGATTCGTCGGCGCGCGGGGAACGATCCGCGCGGAGTACGAGGCGTCGATCGATGATCTCGGCGTTGATGGCTTCGAAGAGCTCCGCGCGATCTTCGCAGAGCGCCGGTACGTTCGGCACAGCGGGCACGCGTTCACCGCCTCCGGCGTCACGGTGAACTCAACCCACGGCGATCTGCGCCTCGATGGGCTCACCAAGGCGGACGCGATCGAGCGGACGATCGGATGGCTTGAGTCGACGGGTCACGGGAGGCGTCGAACCAATTACCGCCTGCGGGACTGGCTCTTTAGCCGGCAGCGGTACTGGGGCGAACCCTTCCCGATCGTGTACGACGAGCGCGGCCGGCACTACGGCGTGGCGGAAGCGACCCTCCCGGTCACACTGCCAGACCTGGACGACTACCAGCCCGCCGAGAGCGTCGACCCGCAGCCGCTGCTCGGCAAGGCGGTGGATTGGGTCGCGGTGACGGCAGGCGAGGCCGGCATCGAGTGGCTCGATGCCTCAACCCAGCTCAGGCGAGAAACGAACACGATGCCCGGCTGGGCAGGAAGCTGCTGGTACCACATCCGCTACTGCGATGCGAGGAACAGCGAGCGGTTCATCGGCGACGAGGCCGACGCGTACTGGCTCGGTGACAACGGAGTCGACCTCTACATCGGCGGCGCCGAGCACGCGGTGCTCCACCTGCTGTACGCACGGTTCTGGCACATGATGCTGCACGACCTGGGCCACCTGCGGAGCCCTGAGCCGTACCGGAAGCTCTTCCACCAGGGGCTGATCACAAGCCACGCGTATCAGCGGGCCGACAAGAGCCTCGTGCCGGTGGACGAAGTTGAAGAACGCGACGGCGGGTTCGTGCACGGCCCAACGGGCGACGCGGTATCGCCGACGATCGCCAAGATGTCCAAGAGCCTGAAGAATGTCGTGAATCCCGACGACATCATCGAGCAGTTCGGCGTCGATACGTTCCGCCTCTATGAGATGTACATGGGCCCGCTCGAAGCGAGCAAGCCCTGGAACACCGACGATACCGTCGGGCTCTACCGATTCTTGCAGCGGGTCTGGCGGATGTGCGTCGATGAAAAGACGGGCGCTGCGAGGGTGATCGATCGGGCCGACGACGCCATCGAGAAGCTGCTGCACCGGACGATCGCCAAGGTCGGCGACGATATCGAGAGGCTGAGCTTCAATACCGCGATCGCTGCGATGATCGAGTTTGTCAACGCCGCAGCAAAGACGGGCCTGACCCGCGACCAAATCGATCGGCTCTGCCGGATGCTGTCACCGTTTGCTCCGCACGTCGCCGAGGAGATCCGCCGGGAGAAGCTGCGGATCGAGGGCTCGATTGCAACCGCGGACTGGCCCGAGTACGACGAGGCGATGCTGACCGATGACGAGGTCGAGATACCTGTGCAGCTCATGGGCAAGGTCAAGGCCAGGCTCCGGATGCCGGCGGACGCCGACCGCGAGACCATGCAGACCGTCGCGCTCGAGGCCCCCGAGATCAAGCGGCTGCTCGAGGGTAAAACCGTGCGGAAGGTGATCGTCGTGCCGGGGCAAATCGTGAATATCGTCGCGAACTGACAGAGCCTGCGGGGAGGGACGCGTGGAGGACCGCTTCAAGCAGCTGCCCCGATCGCTGCGCGAGCGATCGTTCCGCACAAGGCTCGCGGGCGTGCCGGCGCTCGTAGCCGTTCCCGAGGCGCCCGCGCCGGCGCCGGTCATGCTCTGGATGCACGGCCGGACGGTCGACAAGGAGCTCGACCCCGGCCGGTACCTGCGATGGCTCCGGGCTGGGATCGCGACAATCGCGATCGATCTGCCCGGCCACGGCGAGCGCGATGGGCCTCGCCTTCACGATCCCGAGTGCACGCCCGGCATGCTCACGCAGATGCTCTCCGAACTCGACGGCGTCGTGGACGCCGCGCACGGGCTGCAGGGGTCGAAGCACAGCGCGATCGACGTCCGGCTCGATACGACGCGCATGGGCATCGGGGGCATGTCCGCCGGCGGCATGGTCACGCTCCGCAGGCTGTGCGAGCCGCACGGGTTCCTGTGCGCCGCTGTGGAATCGACCACCGGCTGGCTGGGTGAGCTCTACAATCCGACGCTCGGCCCGTCCGCGCGCTGGCCGATCGACCATGACATGCGGGCCGTCGAAGAGATCGATCCGATGAATCACCTTTCGGGGTTCCGTGCGATCTCGCTGCTCGCGCTGCATTCGGAGGCGGACCAGACGGTGCCGTGGAGCGGCATGCGGGCCTTCCTCGACGAGCTCGGGCGGCGATACGAGTCCGCGGGGGTATCGCCCCGATCGATCGAGGTCACGACGTGGACCGAGACGGGCGCGCCCTTCGAGCATGCTGGCTTCGGGCGCGTGGCCTCCGAGGCGAAGTCCATTCAGACCGACTTTTTGTCGCGGCATCTGCTCGAACGCGCGGACGGAGCGGGCCCGTGAGGCTCAACCCATTTGCAGGCCTGCCGAACGGTCGATCGGTCTGGGCGTGGGGCATGTACGACCTCGCGAACCAGTCGTTCACGCTGCTGATCAACACGCTGCTGTTCGCCGTCTACTTCAAAGAGGTCGTGATCGCCGACCCGCAGCGGGGCGATTCGGTCTGGTCGATCACCTTCTCCGCCAGCATGCTGCTGGTGGTGGTGCTCTCACCGCTGCTCGGCGCCGCCGGAGACGCCCGGGGCGCCCGCAAGCGGTTCCTGATGCTGACCGGCGTCGGCTGCGCCACGCTCACCTGCGCCCTCTCGCTCGGCGGGCCCGGCGCGGTTGCACTCATGATTCTGCTGTACATACCGGCGAACGTGTGCTACCAGCTCGGCGAGAACTTTCTCGCTTCGTTTCTGCCGAGCATCTCGACGCCGCGGAACATCGGACGGGTGAGCGCGACGGGCTGGGCGATGGGCTACGTCGGGGCTCTGCTGCTGCTGGCCTGCACGCTCGGTGCGATGCTGGCGCTCGGCATGCAAGCGACCGATACGTGGAGGCCCTTGTTCATCTTCGCAGGGATCTGGTTTCTGCTGAACATGATCCCGTCGGCGGTGATCCTTGAAGAGCCGCCGACCGAGCATCGCGGATCGGCTGCACGCCCGTTGGCCGCAGAGACGCTTGCGCGGCTCAGGCTCACCCTGGCGAGCGCCGGGCGGTTCCGGCAGCTGGTGCTCTTTCTCGCGGCGTTCTTCGTCTTCGGGATGGGCGTGCAGGTCGTCATCGCGTTCGCCGCGATCCTTGCGAGAAACTTCGGCATCGAGGGCAGCAGCCTCGTGTTCTTTGTTCTGCAGATCACGGTCACGGCCGGGGCCGCGTCGATCGCAACCGGGTTCTTCCAAGATCGCATCGGCGCGAAGGCAACGGTGCTGATCTATCTCGGCGTGTGGATCGCGAGCTCGGCCTCACTGTTCGCCATCAGCCTCGTGCCGGACAAGCCTCAGTGGATGTTCTGGGCAGCGGGCAACGGCATCGGTTTCGGGATCGGCGGCATCGGCACGGCGAGCCGATCGATCGTCGGCCGATTCACGCCCGCGCACAAGACCGCCGAGTTCTTCGGTCTGTGGGGCATGGTGTACAAGCTCGCCGGCGTGGTGGGCGTGCTGAGCTTTGGGCAGGTCAAGGCATGGATCGGCATGTCCGCTTCATTAGCCCTGCTCGTCGGTTTCTTCATCGTCGGGATGGTGATCACCCTGTTCGTCCGAGAAACAGCCGGGCTGCGCGCAGCGCGCCGCGCCGAACGCGAAACCGGGGTGAGCGCCTCTGCGGATCCGACCGACGGACCCTAGCCGGCGCTACGGTTGACGACGGAGCAGACTGATCATGACCAGCGCACCAAACGTACACCCGGGCCCGGTTTCTGCCGTGCCGAATGACCTCGGCCGATTCGGCGACTACGGGGGCGTCTTCGTTCCCGAGACGCTCGTCGCTGCCCTGACCCAACTCGCCGAGGTCTACGCCGAGGCGAGGATCGACCATGCGTTCTGGGATGAGCTCGAGCATCTGAACCGCACGTTTGTCGGCCGCGCGACCCCGCTGTATCGCGCTGATCGGCTCACGGAGTTCGCTCGCGAGCAGTCCGACTCTGGCGGCGGCGCGACCATCTGGCTCAAGCGCGAAGACCTGGCGCACACCGGCGCCCACAAGATCAACAACACGCTCGGCCAGGGGCTGCTCACGCGGCGAATGGGCAAGAAGCGCATCATCGCAGAAACAGGCGCAGGGCAGCACGGCGTCGCGTCGGCAACCGCCGCCGCGCACCTCGGCCTTGAGTGCGACGTCTTCATGGGCGAGGAGGATGTTCGCCGGCAGAACCTGAACGTCATCCGCATGAAGATGCTCGGCGCCAACGTGGTGCCTGTCGACTCGGGCTCGCGGACGCTGAAAGACGCGACGAACGAGGCGATGCGTGACTGGATGGGATCCGTCGACGGGACCCACTACATCATCGGATCGGTGGTCGGGCCGCACCCGTTCCCGATGATCGTTCGGGACTTTCAGTCCGTGATCGGCCGCGAGACACGGGATCAGTGCCGCGAGGCGTTCGGAGCGCTCCCCGACGCGGTCGTCGCTTGCGTCGGCGGCGGGTCAAACGCCGCGGGCATCTTCTATCCTTTCGTCGACGATGCCAGCGTTGCGCTGATCGGCGTCGAAGCCGGCGGCCGCTCTTCGGGAGCGGGTGATCACGCTGCGCCGCTCAGCCACGGGTCGCCCGGCGTGTTGCACGGCTCGCTCAGCTACGTGCTCCAGGACAGCCAGGGCCAGACGTCGGACGTTCACTCGTGCTCGGCGGGCCTCGACTACCCGGGCGTCGGCCCGGAGCACGCGTATTGGCGTGACACCGGCCGCGTGGAATACACGAGCGTCTCGGATGCCGCTGCGCTTGAAGCATTCACGATGCTGGCACGGACCGAGGGCATCATCCCAGCGCTGGAAACCGCGCACGCGGTCGCGGAAACCGTGTGCAAGGCGGCGGGCATGGGGCGGGATCAGCACATCGTGATGAACTGCTCGGGCCGTGGCGACAAAGACGTTCAGGAGGCGTCGCGGCTGATCGGCGGGATGGGATCGACGCCGGACGGCGTGTGATCGGCTCGGATTCCGGTCCGAATTTATCTAGCGCGACGGCCGCAGCAACATCGCGACCCAGCCGGCGATCGAACGCAGCGCGTGCACGCGCAGGTAGGCCCGGAGTCGGCGGAGGCCCCGGTCGTCGCTGTCGAGCGCAAGGCCCTTGCGCACCCAGTACCTGGCCCGCACGAGCTCGCCCCGCCGCAGATACGCGACGGCGAGGTTGTGCACCGCCGGAATGTGGTCCGGCCTGAGCCTGAGCGCCCGCCGTGAGGCTTCGATGCCGGCCGCGGAATCCCCCGCCCCAAAGTGAGCGACCGCGAGGAGATGGTGCGACGACGCGTCTCCGGGGCGAGCCGCGACAAGCAGGTCCCCGGCTGCCCGAGCCTCGTTCCCGAGCCGGAGGTCGAGCAGAAGCTCGGCGAGATCGCGGAGGGCGTCGTACTCGTATTCGTCACGCTTGGCGTCGGCGAGGTCCTGGAGAGCGAGCACCCGGGCGGCCCGCGTCGCATGCTGGTCATTCGTCCTCTCGGCCTGAAGCATTAGCACGCGAGCGAGGCGTCTTCGGACGCCGTTGTATGTCGGGTCGAGCTTCTCGACGACGAGATAGTGCCGCCTAGCCAGATCGGCATCACCGTCTTCGTCGGCGAGCTCGCCGAGACTGAAGTGGGCATCAAGGTGATCGGGCACGAGCTCGAGCGCGCGGTGGAACTTCTCGCTCGCTTCGCGCGGGCGGTGCATGTCGACGAGCAGACGGCCGAAGTCGACGATCGTGTCGGCGTCGCCGGGGTTCTCTCGGATCTCGCGGGTGTAGAGCTGCCTCGCTCGCTCAAGCCTGCCCGTGAGCGAACAGACGTACGCCATCCGCGCAGCGATCCGCGGGAGCGTGCCGTCGATACGCGAGGCCTCCTGGAGGCACCACATCGCGCGATCGAGCTGACGCCGATCGATCAGGCTTTCCGCCATGGTCGCATACGCAGTCGCGCTCGATGCATCGAGCTGCAGCGCGAGATAGAAATGCAGCTCAGCGTCGTCGTGGCGATCGAGGAGCGCGTACACATCGATGAGCTGCACGTGCGCGTCGAGGCTCGAAGGGTTCCGTTCGATCGCCTCACGCAGCCAGCCGATGGCGTCTTCAGGACGATCGAGGTCGAGCAGCACACCGGCAATCTCAAGACACGATTGCGACTCGATCCCGTCGCCGAGACGGTGCGCTTCGGTGAGGGCATCGAGGGCAGCCTCGGGCCGCCCGGCCGCGGCGAGCGTCAGCCCGAGGTTGAAGTGCCATTCGGCCTGGTACGGGTTGAGGGTGAGCGCTCGGCGGAGGGCGGACTCGGCCTCGTCCCAATGCCCGAGCTCGTACAGCTCGTGGGCCCGCTCGACGTGCTGCTCAGCCTCCTGCCACTCGTTCATCACGGCTCCAGCCGATTTGTCACAGCCCGAGAGCTGTTCGTGGGGTCGCCCGATGCGTCGCTTCGCACCTGATACTACGATCGGCAGACATCGCGCGTTCCCAGAAATCAAAACTGTTGGACCAAGGCGAAGGATCGCATGGCATCGAACAAACCACGTACATCCTGTCCCGGGCTCGGGTCTCTTTCGGCGATCGGCCTCGGGATCGCCTGCCTCGGAATCGCGCTGGTACTCAGCGGCCCGGCCGCCGCGCAATCCGACCCGCTTGAGCGAGCGCTCTCGCCAAACGAACCGCTCGAAGAGCGTCGGCTGGCTGCGTCCGAGGCATTCCGGTCGACACTGGAGCGTGATGAGGTCCGGCTGCTTTCGCGCCAGCTGGCCCGGGCAGCTGACGACGCGACCCGGCGGATGCTGCTCGAGGTGATCGCCTCGATGCCGCTGGTGCCTGCCGAGCTCGACGAGCCGATCATCGGGATCGTCGGCCTCGGCTCACCCGAGCTCCGCCCGCTCGCGCTCTCGGCGTTGAGCTCGACAACGACCCGGCGCGCCGCCCGCGTGCTGGTCAATCATTCGGCTCCACATCTGCCCGACGAGACAACCCGCGCCGCGATGCTCTCGCTCGCCCGCATGTCGGGCCGTGCTGATCTTGGTTTCGATCATCTGACATGGAGCGACTGGCTCGCGTCGGTTGATGATTTGTCAGAAGAAGCCTGGCAGACAGAACTCGCCCGGGGCCTGCGGGGCCGAGCGGACACGCTCGAGCGGGACATCGAGGGTGCTCGCGTCACGACGGCGGATATTTACAAGCGTCACTTCCGGGTCGTGCCGTTCCAGGACCGCGACGGGCTGCTCGCCGAGATGCTCCGCGCCGAAGGCACGCTGCAGGATCTCGGCATCGAACTGCTCTACAGGGAGATCGCGGGCAACCGGCAGATCGGCCCGCAGGTTGGAGAGGCGGCGCTCGGGATGCTTGGCAGCGCTCGCGTCGAGACGAGATCGGAAGCGGCGAGGCTTGTCGCGACGTTGCAGCCGCAGGGCGCCGGCACCCGGCTCACTCGAGCTCTCGAGATCGAGCCGCATCCTGTTGCCGCCAAAGCCCTCTTGCAGAGCCTGAAGCGGTGGGCGAGGGTCGCCGCGGTGCCGCCGGCGCTCCGCTGGCTCGAGTTCGGCCCGGCAACACGTGACGAGGCGGCGTCGCTGCTTCTATCGCTCGATGCCGAAGGGCTTGTCACGGCGCCGGAAGACCGCCGGCGGATCGCGGCCGCGTTGCGGGATGCCGGCATCCGCCGCCTGACCGGAGACGGCTTGCGGCTCGCGGTACGGATGGGAACCGACGACGACCGCGATGCGATCGCGAACCTTGTCGAACGCCCCGATGCGCCCGAGCGATCCGCTGCAGCGAGCGCGCTCGCCGCGAGGCCCGAGTTTGCCGGCCGGATTATCGCGGCCGCCGCGCTCGATGGTGCGCTGTATCCCGCGGCCGTAACCGCGACGGTCAAGCATCGACCATCGCCCGCCGGATACGCAGCGCTCCGGCAGCTCCCGGCGCCGACGCCGACCGCCGCACGTACCGGCTTGCTCGCTGTTGCTCGTGTGCTCTCGGTCGAAGACGTGATCGAAGTCGTCAGCGTGCACGAGGTCGACAAGAGCATGCAGATCGCGGTGCTCTCGACGGTGGCGGGGGTCGCGGCATCGCCCGGCGAGTTCGAGGCGTTTCATCGGTCCCGCGTGCTGCTCGCCGCGACACACCTCGACCTCTCACAGCCGGAGCAAGCCCTGACAAGCCTCGCGCAGGCGACCGGCACCTCATCGGACGACCTTCGGGACGAGATGCAGCATCTCCGCGTCGCAGCTCTGCTCTGGCTCAACCGCATCGAAGAGGCGGAGGCGCTGGAGGCCGGGGCCGAGGTGTGGCTCAGCGCGATCGAGCGTTTCAGCACCGAGCCGCACGCGCCGCAGGTCGCCGATGCCATCCTCAGGCGGTTTGACTCCGTGCTGCAACAAAGCGAGACGGAAAGACTCCGAGCCCTCGCCGCCGTCGCCGAAGCACCCGCTGGCGATCGGCCGACGACTCCGGCGATTGAAAGCCCGACGGACTCCGGCAGCTAACGCTCGCTCTGGTCCCGTCCTACACCGGTTCGCCGCCGAAGGAAACCAAGCCGAGCGATCGCCGGCCTGACCGGTTCATCGGCGCGGTCCGCGCCGCTGTCAGCACCCTCTACGGCTTGGAAGAACTCGGCGGTTGTCTCGAATCCGGCAGCCGGATCGAGCGCCCCCATGAGACCGCGATCAACGGCCGACGGCAGGCCCGTGGCAAGCCGCGTCGGGGGAATCGGTGCCTCGCCCGGCGCGATGCCGGTGATGAGCTCGTACCAGATCGCCGCGAGGCATCGGACCTCAACCCGCCTTGCTTCTGGTGAATCAGCGATGCCGGTGAGATTGAGCCCCGGCAGCTCGATGAGCAATCGCCCGGCGCGGTCGACGTGCACGTCCCGAAGCCCAAACGTCCCCTGCGGGCCGCAGCCGGTATGGATGGCGTCAATCGCAACGCGCAGCTGGTGCACCGCGCGGGATGCCTCGCCAAAGTCGAACGGCCTGTCTCGGTCCGCGAGCACGTCGGAGAGCAGCACGAGGCCGTCATGATCGCCGGTGTACGGCGAGATGATCCACGCGGCCTGCTCACCCGCGAAGGCGAACTGCTCGATCGGGAGCACATTGGGGCAGTCGAGCCGCGCCGACGCGGCGGCAGCATTGAGGAACTGCTCCCGGCCGCACGACACCGGAAGCTCGCACCGGTACGCCACGTGATGCGAAAGCCGGACCGCGTCCCGAACGAGGTACCGCTCGCTCGACTCCGATGGTCGCAGCGCCCGCACGATCTCGTACTCGCCGAAACCCAGCGGCGAATCGCCGGCCTTCCCCACGGTGTCCGTCATGCAGTTCGCTCCGTGCCGATCTCTGCCCTCGCGGAACCCGTCCGCTCGTCGCCCTGATCAGCCGCACCTCGATCCGGCGGGTGAGATGTGCCGCCGGGCTTGCTCCGACAAACAGTAGTCATCGGCGCGCGTCAGTTCCTGACTGCTGTCTAGCCGCAAACCAACGATTCCACAGCTCACTTTGTGCGAACAAGCCCCCAAAGCGACTGCAAACGGCGTGCTCACGCATTCACGGACACGCCCGAACCCGTATACAATCGAGCCGGGACCTGGGCTCCCTCCGAACATGCACCGCCCAAGACTGCCGGAGTCACGATCATGACCTCGACCGCGACCGACACCAGCGCCTCGCTGGCAACCGATCCCCTTGCGCTCATCGATGTCGACCACGTCCGCTTCTACGTCGGCAACGCCAAGCAGGCCGCGTACTTCTACGCACACACCTTCGGCTTCAACATCTCCCAGGTCGCCGACCTCACCACCGGCAGCCGCGACGAGGCCGACTACCTGCTCACCCAGGGCAACATCCGCCTGCTGCTGACCACCCCGCTGACCAAGGACCACCCGGCGGCCGAGGAAATCAAGCTCTACGGCGACGGCGTCAAAGACATCGCCCTCACAGTCTTTGACGCCACGAAGTCGTACGAGGCCGCCCTTGCCAACGGCGGCGAGTCCGCTGCCCAACCCCGGACGATCAGCGACGAGCACGGCAGCATCACCGTCGCCTCCATCAAGACCTACGGCCGGGCGATCCACACCTTCGTATCACGCACCGGCGACTACGCCCTGCCAAACGTCAAGGGCGGCGGGCTATTCATGCCCACCTTCAAACGAATCGACTCGCCTGTCAACGACTACAACAAGGCCAACCCCTGCGGCCTCAAGTACGTCGACCACTGCGTCGGCAACGTCGAAGAAGGCAAGATGAACTACTGGGTCGACTGGTACGAGAACGTCATGGGCTTCAAGATGTTTAAGCACTTCGATGATGCCGACATCTCAACCGAGTACTCGGCGCTCATGTCCAAGGTCATGGCGTCCGGCAACCACCTCATCAAGATGCCCATCAACGAGCCGGCCGAGGGCAAGAAGAAGTCGCAGATCCTCGAGTACCTCGAGTGGCACAACATGACCCCCGGCGTGCAGCATCTCGCGCTCCGCACCGACGACGAGCTGCACTCCGTCGCCGCCCTCCGCAACCGCGGCGTCGACTTCCTCAACCTGCCCGACAGCTACTACGAGCTCGTCTGGGACCGCGTCAACACGACCCTGACCGAGAACGGCCACGAGGCTGTCAAGGAAGACCACGAGAAGATCAAGGACCTGGGTATCCTCGTCGACGCCGACGACGAGGGCTACCTGCTCCAGCTCTTCACCAAGCCGCTCCAGGACCGCCCGACGCTGTTCTTCGAGATCATCAGCCGTCGGGGAAGCCAGAGCTTCGGCAAGGGGAACTTCAAGGCGCTGTTCGAGGCTCTCGAGCTTGAGCAGGAGCGGCGCGGGAATCTTTGAATCCGAAATTTCATCCGACGGAGCCAACATACCCCAGGTACATTTGACGCATCGACGATTACATTACAATCTTTACCCTCATTGTGGACCGACTATCGAAATTGGTTTTCAGTCTATAAAAATATTCCGTGCTTGCGAACGTGCAAACACACCCTGCTTGTCGACACTCTCGGCAATCGAAACATTTGGGCACCTCAGCTAAATCTTCCATGTACACTTCAGCCTGCGCAATTCGTGTAGAATAATGGATGATCGACCTATCCCAATCGATGCAAAAGATTCACTTACGAGCCAGCTTGAGCACACGATTATGGTGCTGCGCACGCTTGACGATCACAAGCAAAGAATGGCATGGAGTGCGGCCATCGGTTTCGTGGCATTCACGGCTTTGGCGACGCGGCTTGACACCTCGGGCAGCTCGATAATATTGATCCAGGTCATCACGAGCATTGCACTTATAACAATATACCTTACCCTTAGTCAATATGTCTCGAAACAAATCGCGATAGCGAACGAAGCCAATGCAATCATACGTGCATGCCGTGATATTCTGGCAAAGAACCGATTTTCACTAGAGCTGCTAAGTGCAGACCTCCTTGCGCCCGGCGAGCGACCAGCGAAGGGCTACAACGAATTGCCGCCCTCACACCCCCAGTGGTATCCGAATATCGTCAATAATCTTGTAAAGCGCGAGTATCTCTCAGTGACCGCTGAAGCAAAATCTTTAAAGGTATTTCCGGCTTTCTTTTCATCAGTAGCGGACTTTTTCAACGATGTATTCTGTACTCAGCCTGCGGATCAAGCGCATGCCAATGTCGCCCACACGAAAACTTGGTCAATAGGCCGCGACTCTGTTGCCCAACAACTTGCACGTTCCCAGCAAATGTTGATGTTCCAGGCACTGATTGTGTCATTAGGTCTTGCAAACGTGACTTGGATTTCAAGCATTCTCCGCACTATATTTCCTTAAATTGTGATAAAGCGATCACTTTAGCCGGCTGCAGCCAGCATCGTAATTGTGGAACAGGCATGGATAGGATTCACCCCGGCCTGCCTTCTCGGCCAAGCCGTGGACTCGTATGATTAGCTCCCATCCAGCGTAAACCCAACCTTCAGCTTCACCTGCCAATGCTTGACCTCCTGGTCCTCGATGTGCGCCCGCACCTCGTCGACCGCGGCCCACCGCATGTTGCGGACCGTCTTCGCCGCATGCTCGATGGCCCGATTGGCGGCCGCGTCGCTGCCGGTCTCGCTTGAGCCGACGATCTCGATCACCTTGTGCACATGCTCGCTCATCGTGCGTCCTTTCGGTGTGGTTGTCTCCGTGCACCCTAACACGCCGCGGGCTGCGTCTCGATACCATCCCGCGTGACGCCGCCCGGGTCATCCAGCAAGCGGAGCAAGGCCCCGAAGCCCTGTGAGGCCTGCGGCTCCGAGTCGAGCCGCCTGTACCGTGTGCAATCCGAAGCCCGCGGGTGGACGCTCGTGTGCGACGCGTGCTGGCCGGCGGTCCGCGACGAGCCTGGCTACACCTACGGCGGCACATGGACCACCCGCAAACGCTGATTCCGTGTTCCGCTTCGGGCTCGGACTGGCCCCCGCTGCTGCCCGGGCCGATACGCTCGCGGAGCACGCCGAGCGTGCGACCCTGCCGCAGACCACTCCCCTGAAACGGGTGCCGACCGATGCCGACCTCGACCGACCCCATCCTCGTCACCGGCGCGACCGGCTTCACCGGCGGCCACCTCGCTCGGAGGCTCCTTCGATCGGGCCATGCCGTGCGTGTGCTGGCTCGCGATGACAGCCGGGCAGACGGGCTCGAACGCGAGGGCTTCGAGGTCGTGCGGGGCGACCTGACTGACGCGGCCGCGATCGACCGGGCCGTTGCGGGCGCGCGGCTCGTTTATCACATCGCTGCGCTCTTCAGGCCCAACAAGGATCCCGACGAGGTCTACCGCGCTGTGAATCGCGACGCGACAGGTCACCTGCTCGCCGCGGCACGCACGCACAGCATCGAGCGATTCGTCCACTGCTCAACCGCCGGCGTGCACGGCGCGCCCAAGACCGTCCCCACCGATGAAAACGAGCCCTTCGCGCCGGCCGACATTTATCAGCAGACCAAGCTCGAGGGCGAGATGCTCGCGCACGACGCGATCAAGCAGGGGCAGCCCGTCTCGATCGTTCGGCCCGGGGCGATTTTCGGCGAGGGCGACACCCGGTTCGTCAAGCTGCTGAAGCCCATCCGCAACGGGCAGTTCCGCATGTTCGGCCCCGGTACCGCGCGGTTTCATCTGACGCACGTGGACGATCTTGTCGACGGCTTCCTGCTCTGCGGCGAGAAAGAAGCCGCGCTCGGCGAGGTCTTCATCATCGCCGGCCCGGAGTTCATCACGATCTGGGAACTGGTGCGCAAGGCGGCGGAGGCGATGGGCGTCGAGCCGCCCAAGGGTTCGATCCCGCTCTGGCCGCTGCTGACCGCGGCGACCATCATGGAGTTTGCGTTCAAGCCCTTCGACATCACGCCGCCGCTGTACCGCAGGCGGTGCCACTTCTTCTACCACGATCGCGGCTGGCTGACGACCAAGGCCCAGCGCCTGCTCGGGTACGAGCCGAAGATCACGGTGCTCGAGGGCTTCAGGCGCACGGCGCAGTGGTACGTCGACGAGGGGTACATCCAGCCGACGGACACCGTGAAGAAGCGGTCGGCGTCGGCCGCCGCGTGACGACGTAGCATCGCCCCATGAACATCACCCAGAAGCTCCGCCAGCTCCACGGCGACATCGCCGAAGCCAAGGACGGGTTCAAGATCGTCGACGCCTGGACGCTCGCCGAGCGGCTGCTCACGCGAGTGCCTGTCGATCAGGCCGAGGCAACTCGGGTCGTCGCCGGCAAAGACGCGGACGGGCTGCTCACCCTGCTCGATGCCCTCGATGCGCCGAAGGCCCCTCGCCCGGCGGCGGAGGAGACAGGCAGTTTTTCGCACGACGATCTCTCCGCCGCGTTGCGGGCGTTCAAAAAGCGTCTCAAGCTTGTTCGGCTCAACGACGAGTCGCGGCTCGGCGGGCGGTACACGTCCGGCGGCCGCACGTCGAAGGTCGACGCCATCGAGCCGCCGGATGGGTTCGATCCGGGAGTCTGGCCGGCTTTGGTCGCCGAAGGCAGGCTGTCGGATAGCGGCGGCGGCTTCTACTCGCTCGTGACGTAGCCGAGCGACGAGCCAGAGCCGGACTGCCAAGCCGATGCCCGAACGCGTGCTCGCGGGTATGCTGATCGGAGCTAGCGTTCTGCCCCGCACCTCCGCCGGAGACGAACAGATGAAAGCTGCCCTGCTCGCGTGCATCCTCTGCATGGTGTCGGCCGTGCCAACCCCTGAGGTCGCCGCCTTGAACCACGAGCCAGTATCGAGCCGTCTGACCGAGTATGTGCAGCAGCGGATCGCCGAGTTTGATCAGATCGATGACGCGAGGCGCGCCGAGCTCGAAGCGTTTGCCCGATACGTTTCATCCGCAGCCGAGTCCGCCGATCCGGTCAGGCTCAACTTTGTCTGCACGCACAACTCGCGGCGGAGCCATATGGCGATGATCTGGGCCGCCGTCGCAGCCTCGCACTACAGGCTCGAGTCCGTCGCCACGTTTTCTGGTGGTACGGAGAACACCGCGTTCAACCCCCGAGCGGTGGCCGCGATCGAACGAGCCGGCCTCGGCGTCGAAGCGGCGACCCCCGCCCCGAACCCGATCTACCTCGTGCGCTACGACGGCGAGGCGTCGCCGCTGATCTGCTTCAGCAAGGCATACGACCAGCCTCCGAATCCGGCGGCCGGCTTCGCGGCCGTCATGGTCTGCGCCGACGCGGACGAGAACTGCCCGGTGGTCTTCGGTGCCGACGCCCGGTTCGCGATCCGCTACGTCGACCCAAAGGTCAGCGATGACACGGACCTCGAAGCCGCGACCTACGACGAGCGGTGCGCCCAGATATCGCGAGAGATGCTGTACGCGTTCTCGATGGTCCGCTAGAGACTCACAAAAACCGTTGGTCACCCAGCCCGGAGCCAAGGAACGGCAGCCCGTTGCAACTCGACCTGCTTCTCGCCAACCTGTTGAGCCCGCCCGTGCTGTTCTTCGCTCTCGGCATGCTCGCGACAGCGCTGCGCTCAGACCTCACGATCCCCGAGCCGCTCCCGAAGCTGTTCAGCCTCTATCTTCTGTGGGCGATCGGTTTCAAGGGCGGATACGAGTTGCAGCACGCCGGGCTCACCGGCGACGTGCTGCTGCCGATTGCCGCGGCGATGGCGCTGAGCCTCGTGACGCCGATCGTGCTGTTCCCCGTGCTGCGACGGCTGTTCAACGGCGCCGATGCGTGCGCACTCGCCGCGTGCTTC